>JAUWTJ010000047.1 GCA_030614785.1 Alphaproteobacteria bacterium
CTGCGAAGAGCTCGGGGCAAAACGCTCAATCAATTACAAGGAAGAAGACTTTGTCGACATCATTCAACAGGAAACCGGCGGCAAGGGCGTCGATGTCATTCTTGATATGGTTGGTGGCGACTACATTGAGCGCAATATTGCGGCGCTGGCGCTGAACGGACGGCTGGTTAATATCGCCTTCCTCGGCGGCTCCAGGGCAGAGGTCAATTTTCTGCCGGTCATGTTGAAGCGATTGACCCTGACCGGCTCAACCCTCAGGCCGCGCTCGGTTGCCGAGAAAGCTGAAATCGCTGAAAGCCTGAAACGCGAGGTCTGGCCGCTTCTGAACAGCGGAACAATCAGGCCGGTCATTGATTCAACCTTCCCGCTAGCCCAGGCACGCGCCGCCCATGAGCTGATGGAAGCCAGCACCCATATTGGCAAGATCATCCTGACCATGGGAGGCTGATCCGGCAAGATTGCGGAAATTCAGGGTCTCCTGCGGAAATCTGTTTCCAAACGGGGCAAAAACGCCTATATACCCCTCTCAATATATTTTCCATGACAGCTGACGGATCAGAGCTTCATTGAGAGCCCGGCCCCCGGCTGCCTGATTGACACTTTTGAAGACTTGAGGTTTCTCATGACTGCACCCCTGATGCCCAAGGCCACCGCCGTTTGGCTGGTTGACAACACAGCACTTTCCTTCGACCAGATTGCTAGTTTCTGCGAGCTTCACGAGCTTGAGGTTCAGGGAATTGCAGACGGTGACGTCGCTGCCGGGATCAAGGGCCTCGACCCTTTGTCCAATGGCCAGTTGACCCGCGAGCAGATCGAGCGTTGCGAGGCCGACCCGGTCAAACAACTGGTGCTCCTCAAGAAACAGGAAAGCGTCCCCACCCCGATCCGTCGACAAGGACCGCGATACACGCCGGTTTCGCGTCGTCAGGATCGGCCCAATGCCATTGCATGGCTGGTGCGCTACCACCCCGAGCTTTCGGATGCACAAATTTCTAAACTGGTCGGAACCACAAAGCCAACCATTCAGGCCATCCGCGACCGATCTCACTGGAACTCGGCAAACATTACTGCCGTCGATCCGGTGTCTTTTGGCCTGTGCTCACAAATTGAGCTCGACGCCCTTGTCCAGAAGGCTTCCGACAAACTGGCCCGCAAGGCAAAAAAAGAAGGCGGCGCTGCATTGAAGTCGATACAGGACTCGCTTGCTGAAAGCGCTGGCGATGGCTACGTCAAACTCGTCAAGGCGGCCGACAGGGTAGCAGAGCCCGTTGCGGAAGAGGCGTTCAAAGACAGTTCTGAAGCTAAAGAGGAAGCCGAAAAAGAAAAACTGACGGCCGACTCAGTATTCTCGTCCTTCTCGAACAACAAGAAGAAAGACTAACAAAGCTGTTAGTCCAGCGACTTGCCGCGAACATCCTGAACAAGACGCCCCCCGTCGGCATAGATGCACTGGCCTGTCACATAGCTGGCCGCCTCTGACGCAAGGAACGCAGCAATACCTGCGATCTCTTCCGGCGAGCCGATGCGACCGAGCGGCGTTCTGTCAATCACCCGTTTGCGCGTGTCTGTATCTCCCAGGCTCGGTTTTGTCTCGTCCGTCATGATGCTGCCCGGCCCGATCGCATTGACCCGGACACCTAGTCCAGCCAGCGAAAGGGCAAGCACCTTGGTCAATTGATTGAGCCCGCCTTTTGAAACAGCAAAAGGTATTTTGTCCGCGTTCGACATGATTGCGGCAAGGGCCGAGATGTTGATAATGGAATAATTGGGACCGCCCTCGGGGGCCCGCCCCTCTTCGATTTGGCTCACGATTTGCCTGGCGACTGACTGGCTGGCAAGAAAAGGACCGGTCAGATTAACCCGCATCACCCGGTCCCATTCGCTCTCCTTGAGATCGAGAAAATCTTTTGTCACGCCCACAGCTGCATTGTTGATCAACACGTCAATCCGGTCGAACTCCTCAAGGGTGACCGCAATGAGATTATGGATATCGAGCTTCTCGGCCACATCAACCCGGACGAAGACCGCCTTGCCACCATTGGCAACGATCTCTTCCTGCGCAGATCGACCGGCAGCCTCATCAATGTCAGCGATCACCACACGGTAACCGTCCTTGTGAAAACGTCGCGAACAGGCAAGCCCGATACCGCGCGCACCGCCGGTGACAATAACAACAGGATCAATAGTGGCCATTGGGCCATCCTTTCGGAGAATGCTGGTCTAAAGATCGCATTTCTATCAGGACGGAACCATTTCAGCAATCCTGGACTAGAATGCCCAGCCGATATGCTCACAGACGCATTGATACTCACCGCCGTTCTTCCTGCACAACTCATGATATCTCACGGAATACAGTCACATGATCACCGACCCCTGGTTCTACACCGCCGCCATCCCCGCCATCCTGCTCACCGGAATATCGAAAGGCGGGTTTGCCGGCGGGATTGGCCTGGTCGCAGTCCCACTCATGGCACTGACCATTTCTCCGGTTCAGGCGGCCGGCATCATGCTGCCCATATTGATTGTCATGGACATGATCGGTGTCTGGGCGTATCGGCGATCCTTTGACCGACTAAATCTCATCTACCTGCTTCCGGGGGCGGCTATCGGCATTGGCATCGGGACACTCCTGGCGGGAACAGTAGAAGACGATCACGTCAGGTTATTGGTCGGCCTCATTGCAGTCCTCTTTGTCGCCAACTACCTGTTCGCCCATGTGGCGGAGCGTCCACCTGCCGGGCCCGGTAAAGTCAGAGGCACCCTCTGGGGCATGATCGGCGGTTTCACATCCTTCGTGGCTCACGCAGGCTCACCACCCTTTCAGATCTACATGCTGCCACAGAGGCCCGACAAGACGATCTACGTCGGCACATCGGTCATGTTCTTCACCATCGTCAATCTCATCAAGCTACCCGCCTACGCGAGCCTGGGGCAACTCGTGGCTGGCAACCTCACCACATCCCTCGTCCTTCTGCCACTTGCACCGCTTGGCATGGTCCTTGGTATCAAATTGCACCACCGCATTCCGGAGCGGCCCTTCTTCCGTGTCACCTACGCTTTGATCACCATTGTCGGGCTCAAGCTCATCTATGACGGAGTTACCTCGCTTTTCGCCTGAAGCTGCCTCTTTCCAATCGGTCAAAAATACGACAGGATCGCGCCGGACAGACAAATCTTCAAAGAGTCTTCAAGGACCTGATCAATGACGCAAGTGCGCAGCCCCTATGATACCGACCTCGACAAGAACCCGGCAAACCATCAGCAGCTCACACCGCTGACCTTTCTGCAGCGCTCCGCCGCAGTTTTTCCCGATCAGATCGCTGTGATCCACGAAGACCTCAAGTGGACCTATGCCGAGTTCTACGCCCGCTGCCGCCGTCTTGCCTCCGCCCTGGCTCAAAAAGGCTACGGTGTCGGGGACACAGTTGCTGTTTTGGCACCCAATGTCCCCACCATGCTCGATGCCCACTACGGCGTCCCCATGATGGGCGGCGTCCTCAACGCGATCAATTACCGGCTCAATGCAAAGGAAGTCGCCTTCATTCTCGATCACGGCGAGGCAAAGGTCTTCATTGTCGACGGCGAATTTGGCGAGCTCGCTCGCGAAGCCCTGGCCCTGTGTGAAGCCAAACCCCTTGTCATCGATATCGACGACCCGACCTTTCCGGACGGAACACGGGTCTCAAACCTGACCTATGAGGCCTTCATAGCGGGCGGCGATCCGGAATTTGCATGGGCCCCGCCTGAAGATGAGTGGCTTGCGATTTCGCTTAACTATACATCCGGCACCACCGGAAACCCCAAGGGCGTTGTTTTCCATCACCGCGGCGCCAACATCATGTCGCTTGGCCTGGCAGTCGCCGGATCAATGCCTGCACAGAATATGACCTATCTTTGGACGCTGCCGATGTTTCACTGCAATGGCTGGTGTTACACATGGGCGATCAGCGTGGTGGCCGGAACGCATGTTTGCCTCAGGCGCATCAGTGCGGAGAATATTTTCGACGCCTGCAAGCGCTACAACGTGACCCACATGTGCGGCGCGCCGATTATCATGGGCATGATCGTCAATGCGTCAGACGACGAACGCCAGACGCTCGATCATACTGTTCAATTTCATACCGCCGCTGCGCCGCCGCCCGCCGCCATCATTGCCGCCATGGAAAATTCGGGCTTTGCGATCTCCCATCTGTACGGACTGACGGAAACCTATGGACCGTCTGCCATCAATGCCTGGCATGAGGAGTGGGACGAATTGCCGATGGATGAACGTGCGCAGATCAAGGCCCGCCAGGGCGTCAACATGCAGGTCCTCGAAGGCCTGACCGTGATGAACCCCGACACGATGCAAGTAGTGCCATACGATGGCGAGACCATTGGCGAGGTCATGTTCCGCGGCAATGTTGTCATGAAGGGGTATTTAAAGAACCGGGCGGCAACCGAGGAAGCCTTTAAAGGCGGCTGGTTCCATTCCGGAGACCTGGGCGTCATCCATAAAGATGGTTATATTCAGCTCAAGGACCGGTCCAAGGATATTATCATCTCGGGCGGCGAGAACATCTCCTCAATCGAGGTTGAGGACACACTCTACAAACATCCCGACATCACTGCCGCCGCAGTCGTTGCCAGACCGGATGAAAAATGGGGCGAGACGCCTTGCGCCTTCATCGAAGTGCGCAAGGGAGCCACAGTTCTGCCGGACGAAGTCATCGCGTTCTGCCGCGAACATCTCGCCCACTACAAATGCCCGCGCCACGTCGTCATAACCGAATTGCCGAAAACATCGACCGGCAAAATCCAGAAATTCAAACTGCGGGATCAAGTTGAAAATCTCTGACGCTTATAACAAGACGCAGAAACCCGCACCTTTTTGAGGCGTCAAAAGCTTGTCAATTCAGTCTTCGCGCGACCCGAATTCGATAATGTCTGACGATTCGCTAATGCAAATCGGGCTTAAAGGATAATCGAAGTCTCAGGATTTCTTCTTTCAGGTGGAGCTTTTCTCTTTTCAGCTCCATGATCTTTAAGGTATCTACACTTGGATGTTGAAGTTCTTCCACAATGTACGCATCCAGTTGACGATGCTTCTCATTGAGTTCTTCCAGGTGAGCTTCTAGTGCCATCAAGATTCTCCCTCTATTTGAGGATTTTATTAGAACACCTTTTTTTATGTTTGTCAGGCGTTTTTATGTCACACCGTAAAGCAAGTCTTAAGAGCGCAGAATCCCTTGCAAGGGACAATCCGGCAGCACGAGACATGCAATTATGAAGCGTTTAATTATCGGGATAAGTGGTGCCTCCGGTGTAATGATCGGTGTACGTCTGCTTCAGGTTTTGCGCGACCTGGAGGTGGAAACCCATTTGGTTATGACAAAGCCCGCAGAAGCAACGCTTAGCTATGAGTCGGACCTGAAAACCGGCGACGTTCTTGAACTGGCAACCCATCATCACGGCATAAAGGACATCACCGCTGCCATATCCTCCGGTTCATTTCTCACCGATGGAATGATCGTTGCGCCGTGCTCGATTCGCACGATGTCGGAAATCGCGACCGGTGTGACATCAAATCTTCTCACCCGCTCCGCCGACGTTGTCCTCAAGGAACGCCGCCGCCTGACACTTCTGGTACGCGAGACGCCGCTTCACACCGGACACCTGCGAACCATGACGGCACTGTCTGAAATGGGGACTATTATCGCACCGCCGGTTCCCGCTTTTTATGAAAGGCCCGGCAGCGTCGACGATATCATTGATCAAACGGTGGCCCGCACTCTGGACCTCTATGGCCTCGCGATGCCCGGTGCAAAACGCTGGGGCGAGGATAAACCGTGAGCCCCCTTCCACCCCTCGGAACCGGAGCGCCGGAGCAGAAGAATTGAGCCTCCCACTTGTGCCGGGAGTATGATAAGTTCCCACTGAACTAGTATTCATTTTCAGTCGGCTGTTGCCGCAAAACCTCCGGGTTGCGCAAGACTGGCTGCGCAGCCCCGCCTGAAGCTTTTGCGATCGCCTCAGGGACACATGAAAGTCATATGGCAGACCTCAATAATCAGGACAGCTTGCAAAATCTGCTTGTCATGCTGCGCCAGGAGCACCGCGACCTTGATTCTGCAATTCATGCGCTGGCCAGCTCAACGCCCGCAGATCAGCTTCAGGTGCAACGCCTGAAAAAGAAAAAGCTGTCCCTTAAAGATCGGATCATTTCGATCGAGGATCAACTGACCCCTGACATTATTGCCTGATATTGTCCCAGAGTGGGGCGGGTTTGCACTCGCTCGCGCGGAAACATCTCAGGGCGCGCGCTTCGTCACACCTTTGCCAGGACCTTTTGCGCCGCCTTTTATGATGTCTTTGGAAGCATCCTTTGCATCGAACATATCCCGGTCAGCCGTCGCCAGAGCATCTTCGATACCAACTTCGTTGGTCAAAACACAGGCGCCAACAGCCACCGTCACCTTCAGAACCTTGCCCTCATGGGGGACTTTCATATTCTCGATGGCTTGCGCAAGCGAGCCTGCCTTTAGCCGCGCATCTTTCAGAGTTGCATTCGGCAAAACAATGCCAAACTCATCGCCGCCCAATCGACCAATCAAATCAGAGTCGCGCAGATTTTTCTTCAAGGCGACAACAAAGGCGTTCAGAACCTTGTCTCCTGCCGCATGTCCATGAGTATCATTGACGCTCTTGAATTTGTTGAGATCGAGATAAAGCAACGAAGCCTTCAGATCATAGCGCTCACCGAATGACTGAAGACGCGAGAGTTCACGCACAAAGGCTCGGCGATTGAGCACAGGCAGAAGTTCGTCCTGGTCCGCGAAAGTTTCAAGCTCTGAAACCCTATGCTTCATTTCGCTCAGGTCCCGGGTCAGGCGGTCAACCTCCTGAAGCAACGACGTAACAGCTTCGCGAACCTTTGGTGTGAATTCAGCCTCTGGAATTCCCATGATAGAGACCTCATCAGACGGCAAACCAGCCGGAGCAGAAGTTCCTGCGCCTGTCCGGGTCACAGAGCTGGCTCGTTTGACCGGCTCTGTCTTGTATACGCCCTTTGCACGGGTGATTTTCATGGGCAGGTTTCTCCATCGCCACGACGTCTGATTGACCCTTGCCCGATTACGCCCCCTGGCGGCAAATAATTCGTTAACGCGCCGGTAACTATCGGGTCAACAATCAATCTCTCACCACATTGGTGTGGAATCAATATCCTTGCCTTCGCCGCGCGCCTGCCTATAATCCCGCGCTTTCCTGCATTGCCCTGGTTGTCGCAAAAATATTGCATTCCCGAGGCATTCTCCATTGAAAAAGGCCCGTCAGGGCCGGGAAGCTAGCCATGGCCCCTATCGCAACTGGCATCGATGTCGGCATTATAATGGGCAGCCAGTCTGACTGGCCCACCATGCGCAATGCGTCGGAAACCCTCAAAAAGCTGGGCGTTTCCTTTGAAACCAAAATTGTCTCGGCCCACCGCACACCGGACCGGATGCGTGATTATGCAAAATCAGCAAAGTCACGCGGCCTCAAGGTGATCATTGCCGGCGCTGGTGGCGCTGCCCATCTTCCGGGCATGACAGCCTCCTGGTCAGAGCTCCCGGTTCTTGGTGTCCCCATCGAAAGCAAGGCCCTCAGCGGCCAGGACAGTCTCTTGTCGATCGTTCAAATGCCCGGCGGCATCCCTGTCGGGACCCTCGCCATCGGTAAAGCCGGCGCCATCAATGCGGCGCTTCTTGCTGCCAGAATTGTGGCCCTCGGAGATGATGTTGTCGCTGCGGCCGTCCGCGCCTGGAGCGAGGACCAGACCAGAGCCATTGCAGAAATCCCCGTAGACGAGGCTTGATAGCCACACCCATGCCCAAGAACCGTCCCATGACCGAAAATCCCGCACCATTGTCTCCACTCCCGCCAGGCTCAACCATCGGCATATTGGGCAGTGGTCAGCTCGGACGCATGTTGGCGCTCGCCGCAGCAAACCTTGGCTTTCGAACCCATATTTTTTCACCCGACGGTTTTCCAGACGGCAGCAGCGGACACAGCCCGGCTGGCCAGGTCGCCCATGCCGAAACGGTCGCCGCCTACGATGACCTTGAGGCCATCGCCCGCTTCGGTGACACAGTTGATGTCGCGACTTATGAATTTGAAAATGTCCCGGCTGAAACGGCGGCTGAGCTGGCCAGGCACACAAGATTGTTTCCCGCAGCACGGGCGCTCGACGTTGCGCAGGACCGGCTGACTGAAAAGACATTCCTGACCTCAATTGGTCAGATGACGGCCCCTTTCAAACCGGTTGATACTCTTGAGGATCTTGGCGCCGCAGCATCTGAAATCGGACTCCCGGCCGTTCTCAAAACGCGCCGCCTTGGATACGATGGCAAAGGTCAAATGATCATCCGTACAGAAAGTGAACTGGAAGATGCCTGCACCGCAATGAAAGGTGCGCCTTCTATCCTGGAAGGTTTCATCCCGTTTGATTGCGAGATTTCCGTTATTGCCGCCCGTGCCCACACAGGTGCGACGATAACCTGGACGCCCGGCGAGAACATTCACCGCGATCATATTCTCAGCGCAACAATCGTGCCGGCAAGGGTGAGTGACAAGACGATTGCTGCCGCCCGGGCAGCGGCAGAAAACATTCTCACTGAGTTGGGCTATGTCGGCGTCATCGGTATCGAGTTCTTTGTCATGAAGGATGAAACCATCCTGATCAACGAGATTGCCCCGCGCGTCCACAATTCCGGTCACTGGACCGAAGCCGCCTGCACGATTTCGCAATTTGAGCAGCACATCCGCGCCATCTGCGGCTGGCCGCTCATCCCGCCGGGCCGTCATTCCGACGCGATCATGTATAATCTTATCGGCCCCGATATCGAAAAGTGGCCGAAGATTGCCGAAATGGAAGATGTTCTTCTGACGCTCTATGGCAAGACAGAAGCGCGCGCGGGCCGCAAAATGGCTCACGCAACACGACTCTTTGCAAAAGGTAGTCTGCACTCAAAAGACGATCTGCCGCTCACACTTTGAAGCGCGATCCGGCATAGCGTATTTTGGCGAGAAGCTCGACCGGAGAAGGCAGGTTCGCCGCCGCCTTTTTGACCTTCGCCTTGGTCTTTTCAAACTGCATGACATTCTCGATCCGCCGATCAAGAAACTCCCAGGTCGGCGCCAGATCTTCCGCCTCATCGCTCATCCAATAAAACAGGGTCGAACTTAAGACAAGGCTAAGGGTTGCACGCTTGGTATAAAAGTTGAAATCCGTCGAAGTGTCCCCGATACCGCGCCACGCCAGATCAACAGTGCGCGCAAGCAGCTGTGCTGCCAGAACGCCATGAACCGGAAGCGCAAGAACGCTCGCAGCCCGAAGCGAAGCCTCGCGGTGGCCTTGTAGAAACTCAATGCGCGAACGCACACCAAGGGTAATCTTCTCACGGATCTTGAGAGACGCAAGATCGGCGCTCTCCAGGGCGCGGACCATATGCGCATCCGCTGCGTGAGAAAATGCCTCCAGGAGGTCAACCGAGCCACGCGCAAAAAGCAGGTCGATTTCATCAAGCGACACGCCCTTTGCCTCACCGGCCTTGCGCAACACTTCATTGGTCCAGCCGTCAAAAGGAATGTCCTTGAGAGCTTCTTCGAGAATGGCCTGTCGCAGGTCCGCAGATGAAGTGTCACTCATTCCGCAGCTTCCTCCTCTGCGTCATCTGTGTCATCAGCCTCAATGATATGCCGCACCTCACTATCGAAGATCAGCGTTCTTAAATCCGACATGCGCTGGGGGTAGAGGATGCCGTCCAGATGATCGCATTCATGTTGAATGACGCGGGCATGAAAGCCGCTGGCCTCACCTTCAACCACCTCGCCTTCGCCGTTGAGCGCCCGATATCGGATGTGGCCTGACCGTGTCACCTCGCCGCGCAGACCGGGCACCGACAGGCAGCCCTCCCAGCCGGTCGATGTCACGTCGCCGATGGGTTCAATCTCGGGATTAATCAACACAGTCAGGGGCGCCGTTTCGTGGCCGTCATGCTCATCGTCTTCACTGCGGGCCGCCGGGGCATGGTAAACCACCACCCGCAGCGGCACGTGAACCTGAGGCGCGGCAAGCCCCGCCCCGTTTGCATCATGCATGGTGACGATCATATCCCGGATAAGGGCCTGTATTTCAGGGGCTTTTGGATCTGTAACGGGATCTGCAACCCGCCCCAGGACCGGATGGCCCATCTTTGCGATTTTGAGTATTGCCATGGGGCCAATATGAGTGTTTCTCCTGCTCACGTCCATAGATCGCAACAAAACAATCGCGCAATTAAGGCTATTGGCAGAAAATCCCTGTTATGGTGTGGATTACAGAGGAATCCGCATGGACAGGGCCCCGCTATTGCGCTATTGAAGCCCTCTCGTGACGGAGAATCCCCGAAGATGGGCCGTTACACATGAATTATTGCCGGAAAACCGGCGCTGAAGATTTGATGCAAGAAATTGAGGATTGAAGACAAGTGCAAATTATCGTTCGCGACAACAATGTGGATCAGGCTCTGCGAGCCCTGAAAAAGAAAATGCAACGTGAGGGCATTTTCCGTGAAATGAAGCTGCGCACCTTCTACGAAAAACCATCAGAGAAAAGGGCACGCAACAAGGCCGAAGCCGTTCGCCGCGCCCGCAAGCTTGCCCGCAAGCGCGCCGAGCGCGAAAACGGCTAGTCGAATAACTCGAGTTTCAGCGAAAAGGCGTCCCAAACGGGGCGCCTTTTTTGTTGGGTGGAACTGAAGAGCTGGCGGCAAACGGTTCCATATTGACCTGACGAAATATCCAGATATCATCCAGACTGCGAGCTGTTATCAAAAAAGGGAGACGAGCTGATGAGCCTTGCCGACGATCACAAAGCCGATCAATTACCAGGCCCATGGGACCTCCCGCTGGACACTCTTGATGTCAGCGACAGTCTTCTCTTTCAAAATGAGCTGCATTGGGATTATTTCAAACGACTGCGCAAGGAAGATCCGGTTCATTTCTGTAGCGAGAGCGCCTTCGGGCCGTTCTGGTCGATCACCAAATTCGATGACATCGTCGCAGTTGATACCAATCACAAGGTCTTTTCCTCCGAACCCGCCATTGTCATCGGAGATCCTGATCCCGAATTTCAGACCTCCAGCTTCATTGCTTCGGACCCCCCGGTCCACGATGTGCAAAGAAAAGCCGCAACGCCGGCCGTCGCGCCTGTTAATCTGGCAAAACTCGAAGCCCTCATTCGGACACGTGTTTGCACAATTCTCGATGACTTGCCGGTCGGCGAAACCTTCGACTGGGTTGACAGGGTCTCAATCGAACTGACTACCCAGATGCTGGCAACCCTGTTTGACTTCCCCTGGGAGGATCGCCGCATGCTGCCGCGCTGGTCAGATGTCGCCACATCAAGGCCGGAATCAAGCGGGACGGATGCTGCTTTCATAACCGAAGAAGGGCGCAAGAAAGAACTGCTCGAGTGCATCGACTATTTCAAAACTCTATGGGCCTCTCGCGGCGAGAACTATCAGGGCACTGATTTCATTTCACTCCTGGCGACCAATCCGGAAACAAAGGACTTGACGAAGGACCCGCTCGAGTTCCTCGGCAATTTGATCCTGCTGATTGTCGGCGGCAACGACACAACGCGCAACTCGATTTCCGGCGGCGTCCTCGCCCTCAATCAGTTCCCAAAGGAATATGACAAACTGCGCGCCAATCCCGATGTCATTCCCAATATGGTCCCTGAAATTATTCGCTGGGTTACACCGCTCGCCCACATGCGGCGCACCGCGCTCGAGGACTATGAGCTCGGCGGCAAGCTGATCAAAAAGGGTGACAAGGTGGTCATGTGGTATATCTCGGGCAATCGCGATGAGGCTGCTATTGATCGCCCCGATGAATTCCTGATTGATCGTGCCAAGGCGCGCCACCATCTCTCCTTCGGCTTTGGCATTCACCGCTGCATGGGCAACCGTGTGGGTGAAATGCAGCTGCGGATCCTGTGGGAGGAAATCCTGAAGCGCTTTGAAAAGGTCGAGGTCGTCGGCGAACCCACCCGCCTGCGTTCCAACTTCGTCATGGGGATCACTGAACTGCCCGTCCGGCTTCACCCCCTGAAGGCATGAGGTTAAAGGCCGAGGCTTTCGCGCCCACCAAACGGCCTGACGCTCGACCCGCTTCCAGATTAGACATATTCGACGCTTGACCTGCGGGGTTTACTCATTACAGTTCGCAATACGTACTCATACTACGCAAAAAGGGAGGGCTGAATGCCAAGCGTTACCTACATTGAGAACAACGGAAGCGAACATAAAGTCGAAGTCGCCGTCGGGCTTTCCCTGATGGAAGGCGCTGTAAACAATCTTGTACCCGGGATCGACGCTGATTGCGGCGGGGCCTGCGCCTGTGCCACCTGCCACATCTACGTCGACCCTGAATGGCAGTCCAAAACCGGCAACAAAACTGACATGGAAGTCACCATGCTGGATTTCGCCGAGGCCGCCGAAGAGACCAGCCGCCTTGCCTGTCAAATTAAGGTGACTGAAGACCTCGACGGACTCGTTGTCCGTCTTCCGATCGCCCAATTCTGATAGTTGAACTTTAAAGGGGAGCTAGAGCCATGAGCGTTGCCTACGACGAGAACAACAGACCACCGAGTGCCTATGACGTGCCGCTGGAAGACATTGATGTCAGTGACGGCTTGCTGTTTCAAACCCAACAGCACTTTGAGTATTTCGAACGGCTGCGCAAGGAAGACCCGGTCCATTATTGCAAGGACAGTGAATTTGGTCCCTATTGGTCGATTACGAAATTCAACGACATCGTGGCTGTCGACACCAATCACAAGGTCTTCTCCTCTGACAAGACCATCGTGATCGGCGACGCGGACCCTGATTTCAATCCGCCGATGTTCATCGCTATGGATCAGCCCAAACACGACGTCCAAAGAAAAGTTGTTACGCCCGCCGTTGCGCCTGTCAATTTGGCAAAACTGGAGGCGCACATTCGCGAAAATGTTTGTGAAATTCTTGACAGTCTTCCCGTCGGTGAAAGTTTTGATTGGGTCGACCGGGTCTCCATCGAACTGACGACCCGGATGCTGGCCGTACTGTTTGACTTTCCCTGGGAAGACCGCCGCAAGCTGACCTGGTGGTCCGACGTTACCACCTCCAGCCCGGATCAAACCGGTGCTGACGGGTCCATTGTAAATGAAGAAGAGCGAAAAAAGGAGCTGATGGAATGTCTCGAATATTTCATGAACCTCTGGTCAAGTCGCGGTGAAAACTATGAAGGCACCGACTTCATCTCCTTGCTGGCCACCAATCCGGACACCATGGAAATGTCCAACGATCCGCTCGAATTCCTCGGTAATCTGATGCTGCTCATTGTCGGCGGCAACGACACGACCCGCAACTCGATCTCCGGCGGCGTCCTGGCACTCAATCAAAATCCGGCGGAATATGACAAACTGCGGGCCAATCCCGAAGTCATCCCCAATATGGTGTCAGAAATCATTCGCTGGGTCACGCCGCTGGGCCACATGCGCCGCACCGCTCTTGAAGATACCGAGTTGAACGGCAAGCAAATCAAAAAAGGTGACCGGGTCGTCATGTGGTACATTTCCGGCAACCGCGATGAAGAGGTTATTGAGAACGCCAACCAGTTCATCATTGACCGCGACAAGGCGCGCCATCACCTCTCCTTCGGCTTCGGCATTCACCGCTGCATGGGTAACCGCGTGGGTGAGATGCAGCTGCGGATCCTCTGGGAAGAAATCATGAAGCGCTTCGAAAAGGTCGAAGTTATCGGTGAGCCTGGACGTCTGCGCTCGAACTTCGTCATGGGCATTACCGAAATGATGGTCAAATTACATCCCTTGAAAGCCTGATGGCAATTGCCCGTCTCTAAATATTCGAAATCCAAATAAGGAACAGGACCTATGAGCGTTGCAAATGATCAAAATAGCAAGCTGCCAGGGGCTTGGGACATCCCCCTGGAAGATATCGATGTCAGCGATCCTCTTCTGTTTCAAACGCAGCAGCACTTTGAGTATTTCGAGCGGCTCCGTAAGGAAGACCCGGTCCATTATTGCAAGGATAGCGAGTTCGGCGCCTATTGGTCGGTCACGAAGTTCAATGACATCGTCGCCGTGGACACCAATCACAAGGCCTTTTCTTCTGACAAGACCATTAACATCGGCGACGCTGATCCTGACTTCGAAGTTCCCATGTTCATCGCCATGGACCAGCCAAAACACGACATCCAGAGAAAAGCTGTTACCCCGGCCGTCGCACCGATCAACCTGGCAAAACTGGAAGCCATCATTCGGACCCGCGTTTGCACAATCCTTGATAGCCTGCCGGTGGGTGAAAGTTTCGACTGGGTCGACAAGGTCTCCATTGAGCTGACAACGCAAATGCTTGCAACCTTGTTTGATTTTCCCTGGGAAGACCGGCGCAAACTGACCCGCTGGTCGGATGTGGCCACAGCCAGCCCGGACGAAGTCAGACCTGACGGCACCATTGTTGTCGATGAGCAGCGCAGGGCCGAACTCATCGAATGTCTTGAGTATTTCATGAACCTGTGGTCGAGCCGCAGCGAGAATTATGACGGCACAGACTTCATCTCGCTGCTTGCGACCAACCCGGACACCAGGGAAATGTCGCAAGATCCGATGCATTTCCTTGGCAATCTAATCCTGCTGATCGTCGGCGGTAACGATACAACGCGCAATTCGATCTCCGGCGGCGTGCTCGCTCTCAACCAGAACCCGGCGGAATATGACAAGCTGCGTGCCAACCCCGACATTATTCCCAATATGGTGTCCGAAATTATTCGCTGGGTCACGCCGCTCGGTCACATGCGCCGCACGGCACTTGAAGACGTCGAGCTCGGCGGCAAGCAGATCAAGAAGGGCGACCGCGTCGTCATGTGGTATATTTCAGGCAACCGTGATGAAGATGTCATCGAGAACGCCAATCAGTTCCTGATCGACCGCGACAAGGCCCGCCATCATGTTTCTTTTGGCTTTGGCATTCATCGCTGCATGGGCAACCGCGTCGCCGAGATGCAGCTCAAAATCCTCTGGGAAGAGATTATGAAACGCTTCGAAAAAGTCGAGGTTATCGGCGAGCCGGAGCGTATGCACTCAAACTTTGTCATGGGTATTACTGAGATGCAGGTCATGCTGCACCCCTTGAAATAGGCGGGGCACACTATGAAGATGAAGGAACTGGAGGAGCGCACGGGCCTCGGGCGCGAGGCCATCCGCTACTACATTCGTGAAGGCCTTTTGCCCGAGCCGGAAAAGCCCCGCCGCAATGTGGCTATTTATTCCGAAGATCATGTCGGCCGCATCCAGCTTATCAAGAAGCTGAAAGACGAACGCTTCCTGCCGCTGGGTGTCATTCGCGACCTGCTTGAAAACCCCGCGCCGGGAGAGATCGGCACACCAAACCTCGTCGGACTTGAATTCCTTTTGGCCGCTCGTCTGGGCGCCAATGCCAGCGCGGTGTGCTCCGTAAAAGAGCTGATCGAAACAACGTCGCTGGATGCCTCCGATATCGAAGCCCTGACTGAAGACGGGCTCATTACAATCAGAAACGAACCGATGGGGCCCACCCTCTCCGGACAGGATGCCCGCATCGCCCGGCTGTGGGCCGAGGTAAAAGATGCAGGGTTTGATCGCGGCATCGGATATTCTGCCCATGAGATGAAACGCTACAAGGACGCGGCGGAAATGCTTGCCGATCAGGAAGTCGAACATTTCTACGATCGGATTCCCGGCACCAGATCCACCGATGAGGCCGCCGCCCTTGCGGAAGAGGGTCTTGCCCTCGTCGAGCAAATGTTTTCCATTCTGCACACAAAGGCAATCCTTCGCCGCGTCGCACGGCGCAATGCCAATGACACAAAACAGGCCGGGAAAGCTCCCGTTCAAGAGTAAGAACTGACCAACGCCGGGCAATCCTTGCCTTGCCCGCCAGGGTTTCCTACATCACGTCCCCGGGCGAAACCGTCTCTGCACCGGCCCCTTCAAGAGCTGCCGAAATTTCCGGGATATGATGGTTGATAAACTGTCGAAAGGCGCGCATTCGCGCCGCAGCACGCAAGTCCCGATGCGACAGAAGCCAGACATCATAAGACGGAGCCGGCTCACTGATCCGTATCAAGTCAGGGTCGCTATCACCCAGAAAACAGGGGAAATACCCCATGCCGACACCGCGCTTTGTCGCGTCATGCTGGATAATAATACTGTCAAAATGTCCTGCTACGCCCAGATGCGGAAACGGTGAACCCTTAATCCAGTCAGGTCGATCTTCCGGCACGCCCCATCCGATCCACCGCGCAGAGGACTTCTCCTTGTCCGGACGATGCTTGCGAACATAAGCTGGCGTCGCGTAGGTCGCTTGATGCACGTTACCAAGGCAGCGTCCTATCAAATGATCCGGCGGCGAATTGGTGAACCGAATAGCGACATCAGCCTCTCGCCGGGAAAGATCAAAAACCTCAACAGAGTCGCTGATCTTCAATTGAATTCCGGGATGTTCCTGCATGAACTCCTGGAAGAGCGGCATGAAAAGGCTGACCACAACTGAATCTGGAATGGTTACACAAACCTGACCCTCCAGAGCGCTATCACGGCCAACAACACTGCGTCCAAACTCGTGCAAACTTTCGTCGGTTTGAAGAGCCAGGGACAAGAGTTCCTGTCCGGACTCCGTCAACCGGTATCCATCCGACCGCCGGTCAAATAATTTCACACTCAAAGCGGCCTCAAGAGATTCAATGCGCCGCGAAACAGTGCTGTGACTTATTTTCAGCTCTTTGGCGGCTGAACGCATGGAGGAGGCTTCCCCAACCGCCAGGAATATTTTGAGATCCTCCCAGTTCACACCATCCCCTTTCCGTCCATTGGTTCATATATGCACCATAGTGGTGACAATTCGAGGACTTTTATGAACCACACCCTTTGGGTAAGTAGAAGGCGAACCCTCCGAAGCTTTGGCACTCACACCTCAGCTCCGGGAAAATGAAAAGGAACTCGATATGACTTTCCCTTTAATCACAGGCTATACGGCCGCATTTTTAGGCACGATGCAGATCTTCTTGATGATGAATGTCGGGTTTGCCCGCCGCAAATCGGGGGTCTCTCTTGGCAATGGCGAAGATGATGCGCTGCTCTACAAAATTCGCCGCCACGCAAACCTCGCAGAAAATGCCTCGCTCTTTCTCATTCTTCTCGGCTTCCTGGAAATATCGGGGGCAGAAACGAAATACGTTCTTGGCCTTGCAACAATATTTGTGTCAGCACGCCTGTTCCACGCCTATGCGCTTTCCGGCCCTGGAAAATCCAACCTTGCTCGAGGCCTCGGTGCGATAGGTACATTGGCGGGAGTTCTTGGGACAGCCGCATTGCTCGCCTGGCAACTCTCGATGATGCCGTAGTTTCTCTCCCGAAAGGGACAATTAATTGCCTGCTTTTATCTGCGCCTTGGCGACAACATGATCAATGTAAATGCGCCCCAGGCCCGGCGCATATCTCTGCAGCGCCCAGAACAACCTGCTTTCGCGATTGGCCAGCACGACGAATTTGTTTGACGACAGGCCATCAATCAAGGCCCTGCCAACATCAGCGGCCGACATGAGATTTGCGCCCGCCGAAAGAGCAATCGTTTCAACGGGTTTGGTCTTGTTTTCCTCATCATATCCAGGCGTTTGCGTATCGGGTGGGCAAAACACCTGCACCTTTATCCCGTTCGGTTTCAACTCGCTTCTAAGGGCTTCTGAAAAACCAACCACTCCATATTTCGCCAGGCAATAATCTGTATACCCGTAAACGCCAATAAGCCCTGCCAAAGATGACACATTGACGATTGTCCCGGTACCCTGCTCAATCATATAGGGCACGACAGCCTTGCAGGCATTCCAGCAGGGCGCGACATTGGATCGAAGCGTGCGGTCCAGTTGATCTGCATCCATATCAACAAAACGATGTGGCGTAGAACCGCCCGCCGAATTTATGAGGACACAGGGCTTGCCCAGCTCCCCTACCGCCCGTGCGAAGACCTCTCGGGTCTGAGAAAAATCAGCCGCATCCAGACTATAGGCGGATACGCTGGAGGATGGTTCTTTCTGATGCGCAACGATTTCCTGACGCGCACGTTCAAGCACTTCAGGGCGCCTTGCAAAGATCGCGACATTGGCGCCGTCGGCCGCCAGTTGACAAGCCGCCGCCAGGCCAATGCCGCTCGAACCTCCGACAATAAAAACGGTTTGACCCTTGCGTGGCATAAAACTGATCTCCATGAAGAAAATTTGCACTCTCGATACTCATGGTGATGCCCCCGAATCCGTAAACGGTCAACCCTCTGGCTCAGTCCCGATCCAGGGCATCGCCTGACCCGACGACCGATCCGGTGATCTGGCAAGCGTCCCAATGTCGCAGATTTGAACCTTGACTTTGCGAGTCGCTCGCAAGCAATGTAGGGCGAGAAAAACGAGGATCTCCGCAACTTTTGTGCAATTGTAGAACTCCTGTAAGAAGCGCTTGGAGACCTCGGATTGAGAAAACAAATGATGGACACACGATGACTCTCGACAAGGTCGAAAAACTGCAAATTACGCGGGTCCTGGGGTTTGCCGAAGGTAACGAGGACCTCGTTGCTCGTCTGCGAGAAATTGGCTTCGCTGAAGAAGACGAGGTCGAGCTTCTGTACAGAGGACCTCTGGGCCGCAAACCGCTGTGCTTTCGCCTCAATCGAACCATGGTTGCCTTGCGCCCCGATGAGGCGCGAGTAATTGAAGTGGAACTTGTGTAATGAGTGTGTTGCGGCTCGCTCTCGTGGGAGCCCCTAATTCCGGCAAATCAACCCTGTTCAACGGACTGACTGGTCGTCGGGCCAAGGTTGCCAACTATGCCGGTGTAACAGTCGAGACGCTGACCGGTCGTTTTCTAACGCCCCTTGGCCACACGATTGAGCTCATCGATGTCCCGGGAATTTATGGCCTCAACGCTCAATCGACCGATGAAAAAATTGCGCTCAGTCTGCTTCAGGGCAATCTTGAGGGAACTGCCGCGCCCGATGGCCTCATTGTGCTGCTGGATGCGTCCAACATTCGAACTCATCTTCACTCAGTCCTGCAAATGAAAACCCTCGGACTTCCCATTATGGTTGTTCTCAACATGATGGATCTTGCAGAGCGTGATGGCGTAAGAATTGACCTTGAAAAACTCGAAGACAGCCTTGGCGTCCCGGTCGTTACCGCCTGTGCCGCCCGCAAGGCCGGCCGGGCAGATCTTGTTAGCTGCCTGGATCAGCAGATTGATCAGTGGAAAGCGCGGGCCTCCATTCACGCTCCCGAAGATGACCTGAAGGCATTGCAGAAACGCGCTCGCGCCCTGGCCTCAGAAGTCATCCTGCACGAACCGGCCATGAACAATTTCACCAGACAGGTCGATCAGTATGTTCTTCACCCGGTAGCCGGACCCGTGATCCTCCTCGGCATTCTGTTTTGTCTGTTTCAGGCTGTTTTTTCTCTGTCGGGGCCTTTTATGGGGGCCATCGAACAGGGGGCGGCATGGTTGGGAGCATCAGTTGAGGGGATCATTCCAACGGGCTGGTTCCAGGATCTCATCGTCGACGGGGTTATTGCCGGTGTGGGAAGCGTTCTGGTTTTCCTCCCACAGATCATCATTCTCTTCACCTTTATTCTTCTACTGGAGGCCTCAGGCTATCTTGCTCGCGCTGCAGTGATGGTCGACGAACTCATGCTTAAAGTCGGTCTCAACGGCCGCGCCTTCATTCCGCTCCTTTCGAGTTTTGCCTGCGCCGTCCCTGGCATTATGGCCGCGCGCACGATCAACAACGAGCGCGACAGACTGACAACGATCCTTGTGGCCCCGCTGATGACCTGTTCGGCGCGTCTGCCGATCTATACGCTCATCATTGCAGCCTTTATTCCGCCGGAAAAGGTTGGCATTTTCAATCAACAGGGTCTTGTGATGTTTGGCCTCTATGTCATCGGGATCATCAGTGCGGTTCTTGTTGCCTTTGTGTTGAAACGCACAGTTATGCAAGGCGGACCCCAGGCCCTCATCATGGAGTTACCATCTTACAAACTGCCCCATGCCCGAGATTTTTTCATCAATCTCTGGGTAAAGGTCTCCGCCTTCCTAAGGCGAGCGGGCACAATTATTCTGGCAACATCTATCGCGCTTTGGTTTCTTGCCAGCTATCCCTCATCAGCTGCATCGCTTCGTGACAGCTATGCCGGACAGATCGGCGCCTTGCTGGAGAAGATCCTTGCCCCCATCGGGTTCAACCTGGAAATCGCCATTGCACTGGTTCCTGGGATGGCCGCCCGCGAAGTCGCCGTTGGCGCTCTGGGGACCGTCTATGCCGTGCAGGGCGGCGAAGACAACGTAGCCGGACTGGCAGCACCACTGCAGTCCGCATGGTCCTTGCCGACGGCGCTGGCGCTACTGGCCTGGTACGTTTTCGCCCCACAATGCTTTGCAACACTTGCGACGACAAAGCGCGAAACCAACTCCTGGAAATGGACCGGCTTTATGTTCGGCTACCTGATGACACTCGCCTATGTCGCAGCAGGACTGACCTATCACATTTCCAGGTATTTCCTGAATTGAAGGATTTCGGTCAGTTCGGTTCAGGATCAAAAGCCGACTTTCCCGCCCCCCGGCATACCGGATCTAATCCCCAACGAGCCGGGGCCGATGGTGCACGGGCACACCAAAACAACCTTTATCGCCCGGTTTTAAACCGCCCTTAACCAGTTTAGTTACTAAATAATATAAGTCGATGAAGTCCGCTTGGTCGGCACGCAACCTGTTTGGTATTCAATCATGTCGTAATTGGCAGGAGAACATCAAATGAAACTTATGGTTTGGCGGGACAACGGGTCGCATGAATAGAGCTGTACAGGATGTTATATCTCTGCCGATGGATGAGTTTCTCGAACTCACTTCAGATGCAGTTGTGTCACTTGACCACAAGATGAATATCGCAGTTTTCAATTCCGCCGCCGAGCGCCTCTTCGAATATACCAGCGAAGAAGTCATGGGCAAGCCTCTCGATCTTCTCCTCCCCGAAGAGTCCAGAGCCGCACATCCCCGGAAAATTGAGGGGTTTCGAGCAGAGGCTGAAACAGCGCGCCCGATGTCCTTGCGCTCTACAATCTCCACCATATCGAAGACCGGCAGGAAGTTGACTCTTTGTATTTCAATACATCGGCACTCTGTTGGAAGCGCTCATCACTTCACTGCTCTCTGCCGTGACCTTTCCACCAATATTGAAATCAGCAAGGTTCTTGAATACAGCGAAGCGCGCCTTGCGCGCGCGCAGGCCATTGCCATTCTTGGCAATTGGGAATGGAACATAACGACCGGCGAGCTGGCATGGACAAACGAGATTTACAATATATTCGGCCTTCGTCCGCAGGAATTTGAAGCGACCTATGAGGCCTTCCTAAAAACTATTCACCCTGATGATCGCCAGAGAGTATCCAATGCCGTCAACGATACTGTGGAAAACGATACACCCTACTCCATCGTTCACAGAATCATATGCCCCGATGGAAAAGAAAAGGTGGTGCAGGAATTGGGTGAAGTTCTGCGTGACGAGGATGGACGACCATTGCGCATGGATGGAATAGTACAGGACATTACCAAAGACTGGCAGACCAGGGAGGCCCTGGTCCAGGCCACCCGAAAGGCCCGGAAAGCCGACGAGGCCAAGTCGATGTTTCTGGCCAGCATGAGCCACGAGCTCAGAACACCGCTCAATGCCATTCTCGGGTTCGCACAGATCCTGCGGGCTGACATAAGAAACCCGCTTTCGGCGGAACAGGTTGAGCATTGTGACTATATAATCGAGGGCGGTGATCATCTCCTCAAACTCGTCAACCGTACTCTGGATCTGGCGAAGATCGATGCCGGTCAGCTGGATCTGTCTCTTGACGAAGTGCATGCCAATGAAGTTGTTGAGGACTGCGTCGCGATGACGACCCCCCTGGGGCGATCGCGGCAGATCAGCGTGATCGATGAATTCAGTTATGGTCCGTCAGTCAACCTTCACACCGACCACCTCAGATTTAACCAGATCATGGTCAATCTCATTGCCAACGGGATAAAATACAACAAGGATCAAGGGTCAGTAACAATTGCAGGGCACAGAACCGGCGATGGTTTCCTGCACCTGTCTGTGACAGACACAGGCATTGGTATCGCTGAGGAAGACCGCGCAGAAATGTTTCAGATGTTTCACCGCATCAAGTTGACCGACCAGCCAGCAGTTGAAGGTAGCGGTATTGGCCTGGCAACAACAAAAATTCTTGTGGAAAATCTGTCGGGACGCATCGGATTTGAAAGTGAGGTCGGAACAGGCAGCACCTTTTGGATCGAGCTGCCACTGGTCTCCAATGAACAAACCATCACCCGTGAGACAACAAGTGACCACACAACTGATCCGGGATGAGCACCCTAGAGCGCCTTGATAATACCTTCGACCATCTTCTTGGCATCGGACAGAAGCATCATCGTGTTGTCGCGGAAGAACAGCTCGTTGTCGACACCGGCATAACCGGTAGCAAGGCTCCGCTTGATGAACAGGACCGTTGCTGCCTTTTCAACATCAAGGATCGGCATGCCATAAATCCCGCTTGACGGGTCTGTCTTGGCGGCCGGGTTGGTCACATCATTGGCACCGATGACAAAGGCAACGTCGGCCGTCGGGAAGGATGAATTGATGTCCTCCAGCTCAAAAACCTCATCATAGGAGACACTGGCTTCAGCAAGCAGTACGTTCATGTGACCCGGCATCCGCCCTGCAACGGGGTGAACGGCATAGGAAATCTTGACGCCTTCTTCTTTCAGCAATTCGGCCATTTCCTTAAGAGCATGCTGCGCCTGGGCGACAGCCATGCCGTAGCCAGGCACGATGATGACATGATTGGCGTTCTTCATGATGAAAGCCGCATCCTCTGCAGAACCTCGCTTGACAGGGCGCGTTTCGAGCGCGCCGCCTGTTGCCGCCGCCGCATCATCACCGCCAAAGCCGCCAAGGATCACCGAGATGAAAGACCGGTTCATGGCCTTGCACATAATGTAGGACAGAATGGCACCTGACGAACCCACCAACGAACCGGTGATGATCAAGGCCATATTATGCATGGTGAAACCGATACCTGCCGCCGCCCAGCCTGAATAGGAATTCAGCATGGAAACAACAACCGGCATATCAGCGCCGCCGATCGGAATGATGATCAGAAAGCCAATCACAAAAGCCAGCAGCGTCACAACAAGAAACATCGTGACGGTCTGGTTGGAACTATCCACACATAAAAGAACAATGCCGCCGACAATGGCAAGCGCAAGGGCGCCGTTGATCACATGGCGACCGGGCAACATGATTGGCGCGCCGGACATGATGCCCTGTAGTTTGGCAAACGCAATGACGGAACCGGAAAAAGTAACGGCGCCAATCGCAACACCGATTGACATTTCAATCATGGAATTGAGATGAATATTCCCAAAACCGCCAATGCCAAAAGCCTCCGGCGCCATAAAGGCTGCCCAGGCAACCAGCACCGCAGCCATCCCGACAAGCGAGTGAAACGCCGCCACGAGCTGCGGCATATCGGTCATGGCAATCCGGCGCGCGATAACGGCGCCAATGACCCCGCCGACACCGAGCCCAACAACAATCAGCCCCCAGGTAGAGGCAGACCCTTCGATCTTGTAGATCAGTGTCGTAGCAATGGCGATGGCCATCCCGACCATCCCCTGCAAGTTGCCGCGCCGGGAGCTTTCCGGTGAAGACAGACCGCGCAAGGCCAGAATGAAGAGAATGCCGGCAATCGTATAAAGCAGTGCTGACTGATCGCCAGGTCCAAATCCCGAACCGGCATGAGCATCGGCTGCGCCCTTGAGCTGCTGTGTAATACTATCCATGACTGGCCCCTATTTCTTTTTCTTGTACATGGCCAGCATGCGCTGGGTCACCAGGAAGCCGCCGAAGATATTGACACCGGCCATAATCGCAGCGAAGAACCCGAGCCACTTGGCAGCAGAACCACCCTCGCCGGCATCCACACCGATCGCAATAAGCGCGCCAACAATGATCACGGACGAAATGGCATTTGTTACCGCCATCAACGGCGTGTGCAGCGCTGGTGTAACGGACCAGACCACGAAGTAACCAACAAAAATCGCCAGCACAAAAATGCTCATGAGATAGACGATATCGGAAATTCCAGCTTCCATGAGACGGTCCTTTTGTCTCGCCGCAACATTGCAGCTTGTTTTGTTCTTATGACGTCAATTGAGGATGAACGACCGCGCCGTCATGGGTCAGAGCCGTTCCGGTAATAATTTCATCTTCCCAGTCAATCTTCAGCGTACCACTCTCGACATCGACAAGTGGCTCGATGAAATTGAAAAGGTTTCTTGCATAGAGTTGAGAGGCGTCTGTTGCAAGACGGCCCGGCATATTCAGATGTCCGACAATCTTGACGCCGTTCACGACCACGATCTCTCCCGGCCTGGAAAGCGGGCAATTGCCGCCCTGCTCTACAGCCAGATCAATAATAATGGACCCCGGCTTCATCGACTTGACCATGTCCTCGGTCACCAGAACAGGAGCCGCGCGCCCCGGGATCAGCGCTGTACAAATGACGATATCCTGCTTCTTGATGGTCTCGGCAATAAGCGCGGCCTGCGCCTTTTTGTAGTCGTCAGACATTTCCTTTGCATAGCCGCCCGAAGTCTCGGCATCTGCCGTCTCTTCACTCTCGACCATGACAAATTTCCCGCCCAGGCTTTCGACTTGCTCCTTGGTCGCGGGACGCACATCAGTCGCCGAAACAATGGCGCCCAGACGTTTGGCGGTGGCGATGGCCTGAAGTCCGGCAACGCCAACCCCCATGATCAACACCCGTGCCGGAGCAACAGTGCCCGCAGCGGTCATCATCATTGGCATGGCGCGGCCAAATTCGGCTGCCGCATCAATGACCGCCTTGTAACCGGCCAGATTTGACTGCGAAGAAAGCACATCCATGGACTGGGCGCGTGTAATGCGCGGCATGAACTCCATAGCGAAAGCATCAACCCCCGCCTCCGCATAGGTGCTGACGAAGGCCTTGTCCGCTAAAGGGGAAAGAACGGCAGCCAGGATCGCCCCCCGTTTCATCATCGCGACTTCATCAGCCGTGGGGCGTGCCACTTTGAAAACCACGTCGGCATCACCGACCGCATCTTTCGCTGATGTTGCGATCCTAGCGCCCGCCGCCTCAAATTCACTGTCTGGAGTGTGCGCACCATCTCCTGCGCCGGTTTCAACCGCAACCTCAAAGCCAAGGCCGACAAGCCTTTTAACCGTGTCCGGACTGGCCGCAACACGAGTTTCATTCGCTGCCGTCTCTTTCGGTATTCCAAGCTTCATGGGAAGGTGTCCTCAGAAATAGAAAATTCATTATTGTTATTGCGGCAACTCAGATGATCACCATTGGACGAAGCCGTTCGACCTCATGATCAAATTTGAGCCCAAACGAGGGAAACAAGGAATGCCTCGCCCCTGTTCACGATCTAGCCAAAGATAAACATCAAGACAAGCGTGGAGCCAAAAACCACGATCGTGCTGTATTTGACCAGCCGCACAAAGTTGACCCAGGTTTTCTGGTTTTGGGAAATATCCATTCTACGAATCCTCACATAATTGTTGCGGCGCAAAATAGGCGAAAGCAGCCTGAAGGGCAAGACCCGAACATTGCGACAAAGTATCCGCCTGACGGACCCGACCAGATCCTTGCCAAGGCCCTGCTATTAGCCTTACATCGGCCCTTTTCGATTGGGCTTCGAGTGGTTCCAGTCGCCCAGCAAGGCTCTCAGGGCCGCCACAAAGGCCAGCGGTTGATCCAGCATAATATGATGCTGGGCCTCGGGAATTTCGATGACCGGAACATTCTTGCCCAGCAATTCAAACATATAGTCGCCGATCTCAGGCGGAAAAATCAGCGAGCGTTCGCCCCGCATGATGGCAAGGCGGCAAGAGATCTCCTTGAGCCTCTGAGCCCGATCCCCGATTTCAAAGCGCTGCCAGATCAGCGGATCAAACTTCCACGTCCAGCCGCCCTCGACTTCTTTCAGAGAATTTCGGGCAATGTAGTCGACAATATAGGCATTCTCGCAGGTCTGCGGCGGTGCAAGACGGAACCGCGCCAGAGCATCTGTCAAAGTTGGATAGATCCGGTGTGGCCGCCCCTCACGATCCGGCGGGCCACCATCCCTGTCAGGATTGATCGGACTATCGACAATAATAACACCGGCCAGACGATCACCGTAGAGCGCACCGGTTACCATCGTGGCAAAACCACCGAAAGAGTGCGCCACAATAATCGGCGGCTCGTCATTCTCAAACATGCCGGAATGTTCACAGACCGCAATTTGCTCCTTTGCGTAGTCTTCGAGCGAATAGCTGTCACGCTCCTGACTGTCTCCCATCCCGGAAAAGCTGAGAGCCGCTACGTTGTATTCCTGCGCAAGATAGGGCGCAATAAAGGCCCACCAATGGGCATGGGCCCCGTTGCCGTGCGACAGGATCAAACCCGGTTTTGCCCGGTCGCCCCAACGCAGATACTGGATCTGCACGCCGTCAACCTCAATGAAGTGTTCTTCGGGCTTGTCTGCAAGAGCTTTGACAAACCATTGCGGTGCCGGCGGCCTCGCCCCCTGAAAAGGCGCCAGCGTGAAAACCGCCTCGCCAAGATCCGGCCACTGCGCTTCAAATTTTTCTCTGTCATTACTCATGGAGACTTGGGTTAAGCCACGCGGGGTCATTTGCCAAGTGCTTAAAACCACCGTTGATCGCCAATTGCCTTGTGACCGGGCCGCTCCGCCTTACCCCTCCATCGCTTCCAACTGGTCGATAAACCCGGAAATCACCGACATGCCTTCCTGCCAGAAATCAGATTTTGAGGCATCAAGTCCGAAAGGTGCGAGCAGCTCCTTGTGGCGCAGGGTTCCCCCGGCGGCCAGCATGGTCAGATATTTCTCCTGAAAGCCGTCCGGTTCGCGCTGATAGACCGCGTAGAGCGAGTTCACCAGACACTCGCCGAACGCATAGGCGTAGACATAAAACGGGGTATGCAGAAAATGCGGGATATAGCACCACCAGGTCTCATAGCCCGGGTTCATCTTGACCGATGGTCCCAGGCTCTCGCGCTGAACGTCGAGCCAGATTGCGCCGATTTCATCCGCCGTCAACTCACCGTCCAGACGTGCGGCGTGAATGCGCCGCTCAAAATCATAAAAGGCGATCTGACGCACAACAGTGTTGAGCATGTCCTCAACCTTTCCGGCAATCAGCCGCTTGCGCGAGGCTGCATCGCTGGCGCGCTCAAGGAGCGACTGAAACGTCAGCATCTCACCAAAGACGCTGGCCGTCTCCGCCAGTGTCAACGGCGTGTCGGCCAGAATGTTACCGCGCGGCGCCGCCAGATACTGGTGAACTCCGTGGCCCAGCTCATGAGCAAGCGTTGCCACATCGCGAGGCTTGCCGAGGTAATTAACCAGCACATAAGGATGCGCACTCGGCACCGACGGATGGGAAAACGCGCCACCGGTCTTGCCTGGCCGGGCCGGCGCATCAATCCAGTTTTCATCAAAGAAGCGCCGCGCAATATCGGCCATCTTCGGTTCAAACCCGCCGAAGGCTGTCAGCACAATGTCCTTTGCCTCAGTCCAGGGGATAAGGTGATCATCAGTTCCTGGAAGCGGCGCGTTGCGGTCCCAGAAATCCAGCGCGTCCACGCCGAGCCATTTAGCTTTGAGCGCATAATAGCGATGCGCGGTATCGACATAGGATGCCTTGACCGTCGCTGTCAGCGCTTCGACCACTTCCGCTTCAACTCTGTTGGAGGAGTGCCGCCCTGTCGCCATATCCGGCTGTCCGCGCCACTCTGTTTCGATCGCCTTGTCCTTGGCCAATGTATTGGTGATATGGGAAAAGACGGTCTTGTTTTCAGCAAAGGTTTTCGACAATCCGGTCGCCGCCTGTTTGCGAGTCTCGGTCCTTGCGTCTGCAAGCCGGGCAAACGCCTCCTCACTTGTCAGCCGTTCATTGCCAATCTCGAAACGTAGCGACACCATCAGCTGATCGAAAAGACGGTTCCAGGCCTGGCTCCCGGTCAGACTCTTGTCGTGAAGCAGCCGCTCCAGATCCGTCGACAATTGCCACGGGCGTTCGGCCCGGATGGCCTCGATCCACGGGCGATACTCGGCAACCTTCGGATCGCGCCAGGCTTTGTCCAGCACCTCGTCTGCAAGGGAATTGAGCTCCAGCGCAAAGAACAGTGTCTTGGAGTAAATCGCTGTGACCGCTTCGCGGGTCGCCCCGTAAAACTTGCCAACAGCGGCATCGTCGCCGGCACAGGCGTGAACCAGGAAGGAATAAACCGAGGGACGATCCGCCAGTTCACCCAGATCATTGTATTCCTGCAACGCCGCTCCGAGCTGCGCCGGGCCATCGGCAGACGCCAGAAGCATAGCAAGCTTGCCCTCAAAGCGGCCACAAAAGTCATCGGCCCACTTTGATGCGCGCTCAAGATCTTCACGAATTTTCGGACTGTCCATCCCTGGATAGAGAGCCGACAGATCCCATAGAGGGTCTTTGTCAAAGAGTTCATTTCCCATGGACAAACCATACAAAACAAAGCCCGGCCTGTCAGCAACAGGCCGGGCTCAATTGTTTCGTTTTTGGTTAGCTGGCTGAAATTTAATTCAACCGGCCGTCCTATTCGCTTTTGATGGTCACCTGAACACGGCGGTTCAGTGGCTCACGAATGTTGTCGGCGGTCGGAACAGCAGGTTCCCCTTCACCGGCCCACGTGCCTGAGGCATCACCGGAACCATAAGTCCTGAGGGCCATCAACACAGCAAGTGTGCGACGTTCTGAAAGCGCCAGGTTGTAAGCCGAAGAACCAGAGCTGTCGGTATGCCCGCGCACAACGATTTTCGGATTGGTAAGCTCACCGGCGAAGGACGCAATTTCTTCGACGATCGCCGTTGCGGCAGACGTCAGGGTGGACCCGTTGAAACCGAAATAGACGGTGAAGTTTGAAATGATCGAACCGTCATTGCCCTGGGGTGCAGAAACCATTGGTGCCCGAGCACGTCCGCCTTCACAAATTGGCAGAATTTCATAAAAAGCAGTGCGCTCGGCAACAACATAATCCGGCTGTACCGGGCCAAACAGACCTTCGCCCCAGTCATTGTCATGTGCTTGTTCGACCCAACCATCATAGTAGACCTGGGCCTTCGCACACGCTTCAGGAGATTGTGTCCGGCCACCACTGTTCAGGGCAGCCATCAGACGATCACGCGCCTTTTCAAATTCAGGAACATCCAGAGTTGAGACATTGTAGTCGGACGCGACCCACGGCTCGATTGTGTCGCCGGCAGCGGCAGCGACGCCCCTGGCAGCCAGTTTATCAGCATGTGTCCAGTTCCCGTCCACATCCACTTCGGTGCTGGTTCTGTGCTGATATTCACGAGCAAGGTAAGCATTGAAGTTATCCCCCTCAATGTCCATCGCCAGGAAGGGTTCGACTTTCAGGCCGCAACCTGCCAATCCGGCAAAAACAACAATTGCGACCAGGCGCGAAATATTCTTCATAAGAAATCTCCGTTTCATTTCCTCGATACTCCAAAGGCCGCAGACCCCCGTATCAAGATTCCAGTCCCATTTTGAGACCCCTTTTTAAACCATGAGGCAAGATGTGCATGGATAATGCCAACCCACAACAGCATTTACATCCGATAGTGCTACGCAGACCATGAACATGCCGCCGAGAGAAAGAGATGCAGTACTTTGACATCCCAATTGTTGCAAATTGACAACATATATTTTCCAGAATCCTGACTATTTACCAAGTCTAACTTTGTCCGACTACCGTCCATTTATCATTGCAGCCCGAACCCGGTACCAGTTGATAATATGTTGTAATTATTGGCACTTCTTCGCCTTAAGTCGGTCTTTACAATTCTCGCGCACAATACGCAAGCGTTCCCGTCCTATTTCTCAAATGGGTAGAAAAGACGGGATCTCCCAAATGCGTCACCGCAAATATTACCATCCCGGCGTGCAGCCGAATGATCGACACAGGACAGGGTTACGGGGAATATGTCTAACAGCGTACTTATAATTGACGACGATCCGACACAGCGTCGTTTAATTGAAGGTGTCCTGGACAAAAATGGATTCAGGTCCGAGCAGGTCAGCGGCGGGCATGAAGCCCTTGAATATCTGGTCCAGAATGCAGACAAGACCGACATCATCTTGCTTGACCTCAACATGCCGGGCATGAGCGGGCTTGAGGTCCTGGAGGCCCTGCGCCCCCTTGAATACGCCATTCCGGTTATCGTCCTGACCGGTCAGGCAGGTGTTGAAACCGTCGTTACGGCCATGCGAGCCGGAGCCACCGATTTCGTGGTAAAGCCCGCAAGTCCCGAACGACTAACAGTCTCAATCCAGAACGCCCTTCAGATGCGCCAATTGTCCGGCGAAGTCTCGCGTCTCAAGCGCAAACAATCCGGCGCTCTTACATTTTCCGATCTCATTGCGACCTCGGCGCCGATGCGCCAGGTCATTCGCCTTGGTGAACGCGCCGCCCAGTCACATATCCCCATTCTGATTGAAGGTGAAAGCGGCGTCGGCAAAGAAATAATCGCCAGGGCCATTCAAGGCTCCTCTGATCGGGCCGGCCGCCCGTTTGTTACGGTTAACTGCGGCGCCATTCCACAAAACCTCGTCGAAAGCATTCTGTTCGGCCATGAAAAAGGCTCCTTTACCGGTGCCGCCGGCAGACACGCAGGCAAGTTTGCAGAAGCCGATGGCGGCACGCTCTTTCTTGATGAGATCGGTGAATTGCCGCTCGACATGCAGGTCAAACTCTTGCGCGCCCTTCAGGAAGGTGAAATTGATCCGGTGGGATCGAAAAAGCCCGTCAAGATCGACATCCGGCTGATCTCGGCCACCAATCGCAACCTTCTTGAAATGGCCCAGTCCGGGAAATTCCGAGAGGACCTCTATTATCGCCTCAATGTATTTCCGGTCTGGATCCCGCCGCTGCGCGACAGGCTGGAGGAGCTTCCCGAGCTACTCGAATTTTTCGTCACCCGTTTCGCGACGGAAGAGGGCAAGCGCATACGCGGCATAGATCCCGCGGTCATCAAGATGCTGGAGCAATACTCCTGGCCGGGCAACATTCGTCAGTTGGAAAACTCGATCTTCAGAGCAATTGTCTTGTGCGACAGCGATATCATCTGTCCGGAAGACTTTCCGCAGATTGCTGCCCTCACAGGCACAGATATCTCCGCACAATCAGCACCAGCGGCGATCGCCTCAGCGGCCACCCCCGTCGATGCATCCGGCATAATTCCGCTTGGTATTCAGGATGGTTACCTGGGCGGCCATGAGGCGGCGGGCCAGTCCAGTGTCGCTCTGGCAGAGAGCCTGCGCGAGGAAATTGCGTCTTTCGATGCCGAGGGCCACATGCGCAAGCTTGAGGAAGTAGAAGGCGATATGATCCGCCAGGCCATTGACCACTATTCCGGCCAGATGTCAGAGGTCGCGCGGCGTCTCGGCATCGGTAGATCAACGCTTTATCGCAAGGTCAGGGAACTCGGGCTTGATGTGCGCGGAAACGGAACTGACGACTAGTCAGCTCTCTATCATACCCAGTGCGTGCAGGTAGAGGTCCAGAATGGCCTCTTGTTCCTGACGCTCGGCCGTATCCTGCTTGCGGATACGAACAATCTGGCGGAGAATTTTGACGTCATAGCCATTCGACTTGGCTTCGGAGTAGATCTCCTTGATATCTCCTGCAATAGCAGTCTTTTCCTCTTCAAGCCGCTCGACGCGCTCAATGATGGACTTGATCTGTCCTGCAGCGAC
>JAUWTJ010000130.1 GCA_030614785.1 Alphaproteobacteria bacterium
CCGGATGCGGGTTCAGAGCGATTTTTATGCGAATCACATTGTTTCTTCGGCGGGGATCACCACATAGAGGAAACGAGAGTCAAAAGGGGATGGGGCTTGTTCCAGCGTAAATTTGAGACGAAACCGACACGAAGGGCGATACCAGGCTTGAGCGAATACACACTGCGATCAGGAACCAGACGTACGAAAGGAGGCCCGGATGCTTTATGTTGAGCGCACTTTGGCGGCAGATGAAGAAATTCTGGCTATCGGGAAATTTCACTGGACCTATAGTTTCGTCTCTCTTATGTGGCTTGTGTTCCTGGGATGGGCGATCATTGGCATCGTTGTCTTTGTCCGCCGTCTGCTCTATGAAATCACAACCGAAGTGGCTGTCACCAATCGCCGGTTTGTTTTCAAGCGCGGGTTTATCAGTCGTCGGACTGATGAGTTTTCAACCCAGCGGATCGAAGGCGTTAATCTTACACAAGGGTTCTGGGGACGGGTTCTAAATTTCGGCAGGCTTCATATTCGCGGATCCGGAATCGGTGAAGTTGATCTTCCGACGATCAGAAATCCTCTCGAGTTCCGCCGCGCTATGGTGGATGCCAACGCAACGCGTCCGGCGCGGGCAGCACCCTCGGACGGATAAAAGATGATGGGCTGAACTGGCAAAATCGGGACGTCTGAAGAAATCTACCAGGCTGTCCAGCCACCATCTACAGGCAGATTAATCCCCGTTACAAAAGTCGAGGCGTCGGAGGCGAGAAAAATCACGGCGCCTTTCATTTCATCTGGCTGGGCGATCCGGCCCAGCGGGTTTTTTGCAGCGAGGCGCGTGATGAAGTCCGGCTTGGCCGCCTGAATGCCCGGGTTCGGAAAGGGGCCAGGACTGATCGAATTGACGCGGATTTTTTTGTCAGCAAGATGGGCGGCGAGATACCGGGTGAGCTGAGTGACACCGGCCTTTGCCGGACCATAAAACGGCGGCGAGTTGAGACCGGAAGCGCCGTAGAGACCGGGATCAGGCGAGACCTGGCCATACATTGTCGAGATGTTGATGACACTGGCGTGGCCCACGTTTGCAACCGCGCGTTCCAGAGCAGGGATCGCGGCGCGGGTGATTTCAAAAGAGGCGGTGACCGAGGACTTGAAGGCCACGTCGAAATCCTCACCGGTGGCGGTGTCGAGTGCGCCGGGCCTGCCGGTGTAAGCGTTGTTGACGATGATATCGAGACGCTCCATGGCGCCGAAGGTCTGCTTGATGGCATCCGTGTCCATGATATCAAAGGCGGCGGTCTCGGCCGATATGCCTTCGACGGCAAGCGCACTGGCAAAGACCTCGAGCTTGCCCGCGTCGCGGCCATTTAAAATGACATGTGCGCCGGCTTCACCAAGCCCGCGTGCCATAGCCGCGCCGAGATGGCCAGCGGCACCGCTGATGAAGGCGCGCCTCCCGTCAAGGCGAAAGATTTCCGATCCTTTTTTCTCTATCTGATTTGTCATCGGAGGATCTCCTCAAGAATTGTTGGGCCACAGGGCCGGATTAAGCAGTGCTTCAGGTACTCTGGGCAGCGATGTTTCAACGTAGCTGCGCTCGTCCTGTGTCAAAACACTGGCGCTAAAGAGTTTAACATTGTCCTGCAGCTGTGGTTCCGTCTCCATGCCTATAACGAGGCCATTGACCCACCCCAGCGAGCGGGCCCAGGAAATGCACAGATCGGCAAGGGATGAGCGGCCGAGCTCCGTCCTGCATTTCGACAAAGCTTCAATGATTGCCGCAGCGTCCACCCCTTCGATATTCGGGAACAGTGCGGCATCGCCGGCGCTGAGCAATCCTTGCAGGTAGAGGCTTCGGGCGTGGACCGTGATGTCGGGTCTTGCCTCCAGAAGACGGTCAACACCGGCCTCGCGCCAGCGATAGTCGAGCATATTCAGCGGGAGTTGAATGTGGCTGACACCTTGTGTCTCCAGCGCAAGTTTTGCCTCTTCGGGTGACTGCACCGACGCGCCGATGCGTTTGATCTTGCCGTCGCGCACAAGCGCTTGCAAGACCTGCCAGATCTTACCGTTCCACCCGGTCAGGTAATCAGCGCGGTGAAGCAGCAGGCAGTCGAGGGTTTTCTGACCGAGGAACCGGCTTGAGGTTTCGACCTCTTCGCGCACGCTTTGCTCAATTTCATCGGGCGGAGTGTTGATGGTGAGATCTGTGAGCGGCCTCAGTTTGGTGATGATCGTGCCCTTGAAATCCACGCCTGCAACAGCCTTGCCGATGCGGGCCTCGCTCTCGCCATAAGCGCGGGCGGTGTCAAAGGTGGTGACGCCTGCCCCGATTGCGCTGCGAATGAGCGCTACTGCTTCTGCTTCTTGCGGCATGCCGGATCGATTGGCAATTCCATAGGGGACGCCGAGCTGGACAGTGCCGAGGATGAGGTCTTGTGTGGTCATTGAAGACTTTCGATTTCGTTGGCTACTTGCCAATCACTTTCCAGAGGCTCGTCGTAGTAAAAACGATTTCGTCCTCAATCTCAAATGTTGACTCAATAAAGATGATCGAAGGCGTTTTGCGGATCAGCCTGGGACGGGTGAAAACCACGTCCCCGAGACGGCCCGGCTTTAAAAACTGGCTTTGCAAAGACAGCGTGACTGCATAGTCCTCGTTAACGAGCCAGGGAACGATGCCCATGGTCGCATCAGCGAAGGTCAGAAACATGCCGCCATGACAGATGCCATTGCCATTAATATGGCGGTCATCGATCTGAAAGGCGACTTCGAGCGGAGCCTCCAGATCGCCCGTCCTGAGAGGGGATGGATCCCGGATGAAAAAGGGGCCGACAAGCGCCTCGAAGGGGTCGACCAGATCCTGAGCGGTAAAACCGCGAGGGGCGGCAACATCTCGCGGCGACTTCCAGCGTGTGTGCTCCTGGTCATCGGTCCAGGAAGTGAGCGGGCGTCCTTCTTTCGGGGCATTTGACAGGGGAGCTTCAGTGGTTACTGGTGATTTGCGGGCCCGATCGGAGATTTTCCAGATGCCGGATGCCGTCAGAAGCGTGCGACCCTCAGCAAACAGCCGTCCGCTGACGAAGGCGATGGAGCGGGTTTTGCGGGAGATGGTGGCCTCTGCCTCGATGCGGGTGCCGGGTTTGGCACCGGCCAGGAAATCGCAATTGAGTGAGATAGTTGACCCCATGGCCCCGGTGGCATTTGCAACAGTCGATCCAAGGACCACATCGGCCAGGGTCATCATCATGCCGCCGTGCACCATGCCGGCGCCGTTCAGGTGCTCGGGACTGACGTCAAAGATGAAGTGATGCGGTCCTTCGTCCGGGCCATCGAACTTGCCGAAGATCGGTCCGACAAAGGCATTATAGCCCAGGTGAAAAATCGGCTTGTAGCCTTCCGGGACGGCTTTGGCGGAGATTTTTTGTTGTTCGGTCATGAGCTATGGTCAAATCAAGGTACAATTCAGAACCTTTGTGAAGGGGGAAGCAGCATGCGTCAAGTAACGAGGGAAATGTCCGTAGAAACAGAAGGCCGGGGGCTTTGCGAGGTTACCGGCCTCGTCCGGCAATTTGTCGGGCAATCAGGGGTCTCAAATGGCCTCCTGACGGTTTTCATTCGTCATACTTCTGCCTCGCTGACGATCCAGGAAAATGCCGACCCTTCTGTGCTGCGTGATCTTGAAGACTTCCTGGATCGGGTCGCCCCGGAAAATCATCCCTGGGCGCATGCTTCGGAGGGACCCGATGATATGCCCGCTCACATCAAGGCTGCTCTGACGGATGTGTCTCTTACGATTCCGGTGGTTGATGGCGAAATGACGCTGGGGACCTGGCAGGGGATTTTTGTCATGGAGCATCGTGCCCGGGGTCACCTTCGCAAGTTGCGCCTGCTTCTTATGGGCGACTAGGGTCAGGACTCATTAAATCCACCATATGACGATGGCGGCGATGCAGATTGCCGAGAAGAAGGTGTGAGAGCATCGGTCGTATCGGGTTGATATGCGCCGCCAGTCCTTGAGGCGGCCGAAC
>JAUWTJ010000121.1 GCA_030614785.1 Alphaproteobacteria bacterium
ACGGTTTTGGGCGTGTCCCAGCCCCCGGCTTTGGCGGCATCCTCGGCCTTGCGGGCGGCGATGCGGGCTGAATCAATGCGGCTCATCTGGCCCGCGCCAATGCCCACCGTCGCGCCGTTTTTGGCATAGACGATGGTGTTGGATTTGACGTGCTTGGCGACAGTGAAGGCAAACAGCAAGTCCTGCAGTTCTTCATCGGTCGGGGCGCGTTTGGTCACGACTGTCAGATCAGGCAGAGTAATCTTGCCCGCGTCACGGGATTGAACAAGGAAGCCGCCGGCGACAGTCTTGTAAGTCAGACCTTCGGCAACCGGGTTCGGCAAGCCACCGGTCAAAAGCAGGCGCAGGTTTTTCTTTTTGGCGAGGCGTACGATGGCGTCTTCATCAGCATCCGGAGCAATGATCACCTCGGTAAAAATTTTAGCGATTTCTTCGGTGGTCTCAAGGTCAAGCTTTTGGTTCAGCGCGATGATGCCGCCGAAGGCTGATGTCGAGTCACACGCCAGCGCCGCCCTGTAGGCTTCGGCGAGGCTTGCACCCTTTGCAACGCCGCAGGGATTGGCGTGTTTGATGATGGCAACTGCCGGGCCGTCAGCGGGATCAAATTCGCCGACCAGCTCGAAGGCGGCGTCGGTGTCATTGATGTTGTTGTAGGACAGCGCCTTGCCTTGCAGCTGGCGGGCCGAGGCAACGCCCGGGCGCGGATCGCCGGTGACGTAAAAGGCAGCGTGTTGATGCGGGTTTTCGCCGTATCTGAGACTTTCTCGCAGGGTTCCGGCAAAGGCGCGGCGCTGCGGTGCGGTCACCTCAAGCTCTGCAGCAAACCAGTTTGAGATGGCGGCGTCATAGGCGGCGGTGCGGGCATAGGCCCTGGCGGCGAGGTGCTTGCGGGTCTCAAGGGTGGTGGCGCCGTCATTGGCAGCCATGTCATCCAGCACCACGGCAAAGTCTTCTGTATCGACGATGACGGTGACGGACGGATGGTTCTTGGCGGCGGAGCGGATCATCGCCGGGCCGCCGATGTCGATATTCTCGATGGCCGTATTGTAGTCGGCTCCCGAGGCGACGGTGGCCTCGAAGGGATAGAGGTTGACCGCCAGCAGATCGATCGCGCCGATGTCGTGTTCTTTCATGGTGGCGACGTGGTCGGGGTTGTCTCTGAGTGCAAGGAGCCCGCCGTGAACCATCGGGTGCAGCGTCTTGACCCGGCCATCCATCATCTCCGGGAAGCCGGTATAGTCCGAGACGTCAATGACAGCGATGCCAGCATCTCTGATTGCAGCAGCAGTGCCGCCGGTCGACAGGATCTCAACGCCGCGGGCATGTAATGCTTTGGCGAAATCGACGAGGCCTGTCTTGTCAGAGACGGACAGGAGGGCGCGTTTAATGACGGGATTATTGGTACTCATGGCGGGGTAAACCTTCAGTTTCAGCCGCGCGGCATTTTTGGTCTATTGGCTTGGGCGCGCGACCTGTGTTTCGGGCGGTCCGGATACCATGGTTCGAGGGGTGGGGATAGGGGCGTGAAGGGGAATCGGGGAAAGAATATATTTAGTGCGACGGAGCGCCTTCATCAAAAAGAAGACGGCGGCCCGAAGACCGCCGTTTGATTGTCTTTTCGGGTCTTGCTTGCAGGAAAGGCCCGGTCACTCCTATTTTAGCCGTCGAGCCGCGCGCCCAGCGCTTGCAGGAGGGCACCGCCGTCGCCGCGCCATGAGGCACCGTGCATGCAGGCCAGCACGCGCGGCTGCAGCGCGGCGAGCTTGCCCATAAGCGCGGCGCAATTCTTCGTATGGGAATAATAATCCAGACCGGCGCGGGACTGTTCGCTGGCCTCCAGGATGTCGTCCTCGGTGATCGCGGGATGGTCGGCGCCCATCTGGGTGAAAAGGTCGCCGCAGAACAATGTGCCGGTCCGGTTCTCGAACAGGTGACCACATTCCCAGCCGTGCGGCAGGTGCGGGGTTGCGGTCCATGTCACGCTGTGGTGGCCAAGGTCGAGGGTCTCACCATCGGCCATGGCGCGCGGCGGCCGGTCGGCGATGTCCCCGACCGAGACCATGGCGGCGATATCGCTGCACAGGGGCTCGGCATTGGGCGCAACCTCGAGAAAGTTGTTGAGCGCGCCGCATTCGTCTGACTCGACATGGGAAAAACCGATATAGCGCAGCGTTTCCACCGGGATGACAGAAGCGATGGCCTCGCGGGTGAGCTCAAACATTTGCCGCGGGCCGGTATGATAAAGCAGCGGTTTGTCGCCTGTGATCAGGAATTGATTGAACGTGAAACCGGGCGGCAGGTCAGGGTTGGACGGCACCGGTGTGCTGATCCGGTGAATGCCGTCAGCGATTTCGTCAATGGTCGTGCCGCTGTCCTGGTTGGTGATGGGCATTGTTGTTCTCCCTTTTCCAATTGGGTCGGGGCCCAAATCGGGGTTTAAATCCGGATTGTTTTATGACGTCGCTGCGATCAGGGCATAGATCGCCATGATGGCGACCACCACGGAACCGATGGTGTAAAAAGTTGCGCGCACTTCGTGGGTTTGTTTGGTTGTGTAGGCGATCGTATGGGCAAGCCGGGCACCGACGAAACTGTACATCAGGATGTTCGCCAGCAGGAGCGATGGGCCTGACGCAACAAAGATCAATCCGGCGGCGAGAAACGCCGGGATATTTTCCAGGTCGTTGCGGTGCATGCGCCGCGAGCGATCAACATAGTCGTTCAGCTCAAGCTGTTCGGGACGCGGGTTTTTGTTGATCAGGCCGGTTTGCACATCCTCGGGACTGGCGAGACCGGAATCACTTTTCAGCATTCTGTAAACCGTCATCCAGCCCTGACCCATGATCTTCAGGATCATAATGGCAGCGGCGATCATATAGGTGACGAAGACGGGGTTATCCATGCTCAAAAGTGTCATTGTTCTTCCTTGTTTTAGGGCCGCGTTGAGTCGGTCTTTCCGGAGTGATATTTAATGAAACAGTATGTTTCACGAAATAGGGATACTCGTGACTTTCAGGCTTGTCAACTTTCATGAAATAGGCTGTATCATGAACCCATGAAACGGCCCTATCAGCTCAAACAGCGCGGCGCGGTGCGCGATCAAACCCGGCAGAAGATTGTCGAGGCGGCGATCCACCTGCACCAGACCAAAGGTCTTGCGGGGACCTCGATGGCTGACATTGCCGAACAGGCGGGGGTGGGCAAGGTTACGGTCTATCGCCATTTTCCGGATCTGGGCGCGGTCGCGGGGGCCTGCAGCGGGCTCTATTTTGAACGCCATCCGTTCCCGGACCCGGCGCTTTGGCGGGCCATCGAGGACCCTGCAGCAAGGCTGCGTCAGGGTTTGCTGGAGGCCTATGCGTGGCACCGGGCGACCGAGCCCATGATGTCCAGCGTCTATGCCGAAGCGCGCGATCTTCCGGTGATGGCGCCTTATCTTGCTTACTGGGCGGGGGCCGCAGAGGTCCTGCTGGAGGCCTGGACGGAAAAGGGCCGCCGCAAGGTGCTGCTGCGCGCCGCCATTGCGCTGGCGCTCGACATTGAAACCTGGCGCACCCTCGTTCGGGTGCAGGGCCTCAGCGACAAACAGGCGGCCGAGTTGATGGTGCGGTTGACCTGTGAGTGCGAGGCGCGTTCAGAGTGACGCATCATTGACCCTGGTATAGCAGAGCGGCCCCCGAACCAGCAGGTCGAGGTTTCAATAGTCCTGAACCACGCGACCGAAGCCGAGGATCATATCGTAGATCTGATATGTCGATGAGACGATGCGCCTGACGTCCAGCTTGTGCCAGGGATCAAGGCTCGAGGCGGAATGATATTTTGCCCAGCCGGGACCGGTCCAGATTTCCCTGACGCTCATTTTCGTATTGGTTTCGACGAGCTGGGCAACGCTCGGCCGCGCGCCCTCGCCCGGGTCCGGGATGACGCGCAGTGCCAGCGACCAGGTGTCGGTGGGGGTGCCGATAAGTTCAGGCGGGATCGGGACCGGCTCTTGCGGCCGCATCCCGGCGGAGCAGATGAGGTTGCCCGCGGGCCGCGCCATCTGACCGATGACCCCGTCGGAACTTTCAGAAATCTCGATATCAGCAAGCTTTTTCGGATAGCCGTAAATCTCGCGGCCTGCGGCGAGCGGCGCATCGGAGTTGAGGACAATGTGCGGGATATAGAAGCGCTCCTCGCCGTTCAGCAGGCAGGGAATACCAAGGATGGTCTCTTCGTAGGGGCCAAGAGTGCTGAACGGATATTTGATAAACATCAGCGTCGCGGTTGGTGCCTCGGGCAGTTCAAGCGCGTCCGGCAGGAGCGCCAACAAAGCCTCCTCATCGGTCTCATAGTTTATGCTGATCGCATGAACATCGCGAAAATGAAACGGCGGCTTGTGGTAAAGCGGCGCATCGACAGGCATCGCCTGGCCCGTATCGTCCGCCGTCAATCGTCCTTGCTTGCCCATCTGAAATCCTCGCTCTGTTTTTAGGCTTTTTATGCCGCAAGTGTAAGGGCGAAGAGGGAGGCAATGCAACGCAATCAATTTTCATTTATGCGTATACGACCTAGAGCTATTCCGAGTTTTTCTGAGTCGCGGAATAGCTCCAGGTTTTTTGCTTTCCGCGCTTCTTGTTCGGAAAACCGGTTCCCACTTTTCCGGAAGCGCTCTAGTCTGATTCCAGTCTGGTAAAGGCCCAGTTGAACTGAACCTCGTCTTTGGGACGCAGGCACGTCAGGACGATCTGATTGGTGCGGCGTACCGAATTGCCGTCGGCGGCATAGATGCTTGATTCCAGTGAGAGTTCGCCGCCGCGGGCGCGGAACTGCCAGCCTTCCCGGTTGGGCAGAAGCAGCAGGACGGAGCTTTTGTCGCGGGCTAGTGAGACCTTGACATCGGGATGCAGGTGGAAGCGCACAACGGCATCATCGACCACGCTGGCGACGTCGCTGCTGCCCGGCTCGTCCTCGCTGTCGCCTTCCATGACAAGGCGGTCCTCGCCGCGCAGGTCATTGCCCTCCGCCGCCAAAAACAGACGGCGCTCATGGATCAGACCAAATCTGTCGGCATAGCCGTCGTGGGAAGCATCGAGCCAGAGGCCGACATCCTTGCGGCGGCGCACGGAGGTTACCTTTTGCGGCCCGCCGGTCATGCGCGACCCGAGCAGTTTACGTGACCAGCCGTCATCGATAAATCCGGCGCTTGAGCA
>JAUWTJ010000077.1 GCA_030614785.1 Alphaproteobacteria bacterium
CGTGCCGATCGCGATGGAAGACAAGCTTCGCTTCGCGATCCGCGAAGGTGGCCGCACCGTCGGTGCCGGTGTGGTTGCTCAAATTATCGAGTAAGTTGACAGGGCGCAGATATTCTGCGCCCTCTTCGATATTGCGCGGATAAAGGAGTGTAGCTCAGTTGGTAGAGCACCGGTCTCCAAAACCGGGTGTCGGGGGTTCGAATCCCTCCACTCCTGCCAGCTGCAGACAGCCGCGCAGGAGCAATTGAGAGGTTAAGGTCGCACTCGCCAGTTTTGGCCAGTTTTGGCCAGTTTTGGCCATTTTGACAGGACCGGGTCTGGCGAAAGAAAGTTTCGGAAGAGAGTATGGCGAAGAACAAGAACAAGAAGATGGCACGGGTCAAGTCCGGTGCGTCAACTGACGCACCAAAGGGGGCTGCGCAGGCCTCTACAGCTGAAACCAGTGACAGCGGCACCAAAAAGAAACGTGTCTCTCCCTTCACTTTCATTCAGCAAGTACGCTCTGAAACCGCAAAGGTGACCTGGCCAACGCGCAATGAGTGGGGTGTCACGACGCTCATGGTTTTTATTATGGTTGTTTTGGCTTCGACGTTCTTTTTCCTGATCGATATTGTGATCAAGCAGGCGATACAATTCCTGATCGGATTGGGTGGCTAAAGTGCATTTGGGTTATGACCGGCGGTCATAGCCCGGGTTTTCAGGCCTGAAGGATCAGGCTCTCCAGGAGCAATTAAATGGCTACACGCTGGTACATCGTCAACACCTACTCAAACTTCGAAAAGAAGGTTGCTGAGTCAATCCGTGAAAAAGCGGATCAGACTGGCCTTGCCGAGGAGTTTGAAGAAGTACTGGTGCCGACAGAAGAAGTCGTGGAAATGCGGCGCGGGCGAAAAGTTACTTCCGAGCGCAAGTTCTTTCCGGGCTATGTCCTGCTCAAGGCCAATCTCACCGATGAGGCCTACCATTTGGTCAAGGAGACCCCGAAGGTCACGGGATTTCTTGGATCGCAGGCCAAGCCGGTTCCGGTAAGTCAGGCGGAAATAGACCGTATCCTGAGCCAGGTTCAAGAGGGTATTGATAGTCCCAAACCAACCATCCTGTTCGAAATTGGTGAGCAGGTACGCGTGATGGACGGGCCTTTTCAGTCCTTCACAGGCACGGTTGAGGAAGTTGACGAAGAGCGCGCTCGACTTAAGGTTGAAGTCTCTATTTTCGGTCGCGCGACGCCGGTTGAGCTTGAATACGCCCAGGTCGAAAAAGCGTAGATTTTTTAAAAGTTCGTTGAACGTCTTGTTGAGTTTAAATAACGCTTGACGAGAGGGGTATCTTGCCCCATTGAAACCACCCGTGTGGGAGGCTTTGCAAGAAAAAGACCATCTTGCAGCCAGACCACGCACCCTGAAATGCTGGATGTGCCATAAACATCAGCGGAAACACGAGGGAAAAATGGCAAAGAAAATAGTTGGTTACCTGAAACTTCAGGTACCGGCCGGGGCGGCTAACCCGTCTCCGCCAATTGGTCCGGCGCTGGGTCAGCGCGGATTGAATATCATGGAGTTTTGTAAAGGGTTCAATGCCAAAACCGATGGCATGGAAAAGGGCATGCCCATTCCGACGATCATTACAATTTATACCGATAAGTCGTTCACGTTCGTCACCAAGACGCCGCCAGCTTCGTTTTTTCTGAAAAAGGCCGCGAAGCTTCAAAAGGGTGGAAAGACGCCCGGCCGGGACGTTGCCGGTTATGTGACGATGAAGCAGTGCCGTGAGATTGCCGAGACCAAAATGGTCGATCTGAATGCCAATGACCTTGACCAGGGGGCCAAAATCATCGCTGGTTCCGCTCGGTCCATGGGTCTTGAAGTGAGAGGGTAGGATCATGGCAAAGGTTGGAAAGAGATTCAAAAGCGCCATCGAAGGTATTGATAAGAAACAGGTTTATTCTGTTTCTGATGCTGTGAAAATGGTCAAGGAGCGGGCGACCGCGAAGTTTGATGAGACGGTTGAAGTGGCCATCAATCTGGGCGTCGATCCGCGTCATGCGGATCAGATGGTGCGCGGTGTCGTGACCCTGCCTGCGGGTACGGGGCGGACCGTGCGTGTTGCGGTTTTTGCCCGTGACGCGAAGGCAGACGAAGCAAAAGCTGCTGGCGCTGACATTGTTGGCGCAGAAGATCTGGCTGAATTGATCCAGAAGGGTGAGATCAACTTTGATCGCTGTATTGCTACACCGGATATGATGCCGGTTGTCGGGCGCCTTGGTAAAATTCTCGGGCCCAGAGGCATGATGCCAAATCCGCGGGTCGGCACGGTAACAGCCGATGTGACCGAGGCCATCAAGGCTGCCAAGGGTGGTTCTGTTGAATTCCGGGTTGAGAAGGCCGGCGTCATTCAGGCCGGAATCGGCAAAGCAAGCTTTACCGAAAGCCAGATTGAAGAAAACGTCCGTGCGTTCGTTGGTGCTGTTATGAAAGCAAAACCTGAAGGCGCCAAGGGGGCGTATATGAAGCGCGTCGCTATGAGCTCGACAATGGGCCCGGGTGTTCGCCTTGACATTTCAAGCGTTTTGGACGCTTGAGAGACAAGAATTTTCTCATAAGTTCCAATTTGGAATTTGTGAGAATTTGAAGGTAGTTAGACCAGATAGTTATTATTCTGATTCAGCTATTTTCACCTGTCCGAGATTGCGGGTGCCTCTTGAGTTTGGGGCTTAATTAAACCGCCTGCATGAGATGGGATGAAGTCGGAATTTTGACCGCGATTGACGGTTTGGAAGACCGATTTGAATCTCGTAGCTGGTGGACGTCAGAGGTTTTCGGAGGATTTGCCGGGGATCTTGTCCATGGACAGGCCAATGAGCGCCGGAAGGCTGATCTTGCTGTCCTCTGCTTCAGAGATTTGAGGACATATGCAGGGTTTACCGACCGGCATTTGCTAGCCTTGCGATCGTTGAGTTTTCGATCGCGACAATAGGAGAGAGCAGTGGATAGAAACCAGAAAGCTGAACTCGTAACATCGCTTAACGGCGTTTTCTCGAGTGCAAGCGTTGTGGTTGTGGCCCACTATACCGGCCTCAACGTTGCGCAGATGACAGATCTGCGCTCGAAGATGCAGGGGGCAGGCGCGTCCTTCAAAGTTACGAAGAACCGTATTGCCAAGCTCGCTCTCGAGGGGACAACAGCTGCTCCAATTGGCGAGCTGTTTACCGGTCCGACGGCCATAGGATGGTCAGACGATCCGGTTGCAGCTCCAAAAATCATCGCAGCCTTTGCCAAGGACCACGAAAATCTCGTGATTCTGGGCGGTGTGATGGGACAGACGGTGCTTGATGCGAACGGTGTGAAGGCTCTGGCCGAATTGCCGTCGCTCGACGAACTACGCGGTAAACTTGTTGGCATGATTTCGACGCCGGCAACTCGTATCGCAGCAGTGGTCGCAGCACCTGCCGGGCAACTCGCCCGGGTCGTTGGGGCATACGGATCCTCAGACGCAGCTTAAATAACAGTGTGATCAACCGAGATTCAAATCGATAGGAACTAATAAAATGGCAGATCTTGAAAAAATTGCAGAAGATCTTTCGGCCCTGACCGTTCTCGAAGCGGCAGAGCTTTCAAAGATGCTTGAAGAAAAATGGGGCGTCTCTGCGGCTGCTCCGGTTGCTGTGGCAGCGGCTGCTGGCGGCGACGCTGGCGGTGCGGCTGAAGAGCAGACTGAATTCACAGTTGTTCTGGCGTCCATCGGCGAAAAGAAAATCAACGTCATCAAGGAAGTCCGCGCTATTACCGGGCTTGGTCTGAAAGAAGCCAAGGGGCTTGTTGAAAGCGCTCCGGCTGACGTCAAAGTCGATGTCAACAAAGACGAGGCGAATGAGCTTAAAGAAAAACTCGAAGCTGCAGGCGCATCTGTCGAGATCAAATAATACGGAGCGATGGCAATCGACTCAGTGTAGTGTGGTTGCCATCGCTGCAAAAACCGACGCCCGGCCCCGCAAATAATAGCGGGAAGCCGGTTTTCGGCGTGTTTTCGTACCAGAGTTGGATCAGGCGGTGCCAATTCTGATATTTAGGGCCGGTTTGTGTTCTCCAGTCGGGATGAAAATCGCGATGCACCGGGTGAACACAGACGGTCAGGCCTTCACCCGGGCCAATGTTGAAAAGTTGCGAGAGGCACAAAAATGGCGCTATCCTTCACTGATCGTAAGAGAATTCGCAAATCGTTTGGCCGCATTCATGAAGCAGCCACAATGCCGAACCTGATTGAGGTCCAAAAGAACTCCTATGATCATTTTTTGCAAGAAGACCCGGTAGGTCGTGAGGACGTTGGCCTTGAGGCCGTGTTCAAATCGGTCTTCCCGATCTCTGATTTTGCGGAGACCGCGACACTTGAGTACGTAAAATACGAATTTGAAAAGCCGAAATATGATGTTGAGGAATGTCAACAGCGGGGCATGACCTTTGCTGCACCTTTGAAGGTGACACTTGCCCTCATCGTTTTTGAGGTTGACGAGGAGACCGGCGCGAAGTCGGTCAAGGACATCAAGGAGCAGGATGTCTATATGGGTGATCTGCCATTCCAGACCGTGAATGGGACGTTCGTGGTCAACGGGACGGAGCGGGTTATCGTCTCCCAGATGCATCGCTCCCCTGGCGTTTTCTTTGACCATGACAAAGGCAAAACCCATTCATCGGGTAAATTGCTCTTTGCGGCGCGGGTTATTCCCTACCGCGGGTCCTGGCTCGACTTTGAGTTTGATGCCAAGGATATTGTGAATTGCCGAATTGACCGTCGCCGGAAGTTGCCTGTGACGACGCTTCTTTATGCACTTGGTATGTTGAGCGAAGAGATCCTCGCCGAATTTTATGACACGGTTTCCTACAAGCAGGTCAAGGGTGGCTGGCGTACGCCGTTCAATGGCGAACGTCTGCGCGGCCAAAAGGCTGACCGGGACTTTGTCAATGCGGCAACCGGTGAAGTCGCTATTGAGGCTGGCCGAAAGGTAACCCCGCGTCTTGCCAAGATCCTGATCGAGGAAGGCCTGAAGGATCTTCTGGTCACCGAGGATGAACTGGCCGGGCGCTATGTTTCTGTCGATATGGTCAATGAGAAGACTGGCGAGATCTTTGCTGAAGCGGGCGAGGAACTCACCGTCGAGAAGATTCAGGAACTGGCCGAGGCCGGGTTCAAGAAAATCGATACGCTTGATATTGACCACGTCAATGTTGGCGGGTTCATGCGTAACACGCTGGTCGCCGACAAGGTTGAGGACCGCGACGGGGCTCTTATTGAGATTTACCGGGTCATGCGTCCGGGCGAGCCGCCGACCCTTGAAACGGCAGAGGGTCTCTTCAAGAGTCTTTTCTTCGATTCAGAACGCTATGATCTGTCGACCGTTGGCCGCGTAAAAATGAACATTCGCCTCGGTCTTGAGGTGGAAGATTCCATGCGTGTTCTACGCAAGGAAGACGTTCTTGCAGTTATCAAGACCCTTGTGAATCTTCGCGATGGTCGCGGGGAAATCGATGATATCGATCATCTTGGCAATCGCCGGGTTCGCTCGGTTGGCGAACTGATGCAGAATCAGTACCGGGTTGGCCTGCTGCGTATGGAGCGGGCGATCAAGGAGCGGATGTCTTCGGTCGATATCGACACCGTGATGCCGCACGATCTGATCAATGCCAAACCAGCGGCTGCTGCCGTGCGTGAATTCTTTGGGTCTTCCCAGCTTTCGCAATTCATGGACCAGACGAATCCGCTGTCGGAAATTACTCACAAGCGCCGTCTGTCGGCTCTTGGACCTGGCGGTCTGACCCGCGAACGTGCCGGTTTTGAGGTGCGCGATGTGCATCCGACCCATTATGGACGGATCTGTCCGATTGAGACGCCTGAAGGTCCAAACATTGGCCTCATGAATTCACTCGCCACATTTGCGCGGGTCAACAAATATGGCTTCATCGAAAGTCCCTATTGCCGGGTTGTTGATGGCAAGGTGACTGACGAAGTGATCTATCTTTCTGCGATGGAAGAGGCCAAGTACACGATTGCGCAGGCCAATGCCGACCTCAATGAAGAGCGCGGTTTTGTTAAGGAAATTGTCTCGACCCGTCAGGCCGGTGACTTTGTCATGACCTCGCCGTCGAACGTTGATTTTATTGACGTGTCACCGAAACAGTTGGTCTCTGTTGCAGCGGCGCTTATCCCGTTTCTGGAAAATGATGACGCCAACCGCGCGCTCATGGGTTCGAATATGCAGCGTCAGGCCGTGCCTCTGCTCAAGGCGGATGCGCCTCTGGTCGGCACCGGCATGGAAAAAGTGGTGGCGCAGGATTCCGGCGCTGCCGTTGTCGCGCGGCGGACCGGGACTGTTGATCAAGTTGATGCAACACGGATTGTTATTCGGGCAACTGAAGAAACGGATGCGTCCAAGCCGGGCGTGGATATTTTCAACCTGAAAAAGTTTCAGCGCTCTAACCAGAACACAGCGATCAACCAGCGTCCGGTTGTAAAGGTCGGTGACAGCGTCAGGGCAGGGGACATCATTGCTGATGGTCCATCAACCGACCTTGGCGAGCTTGCGCTTGGACGTAACGTGCTCGTCGCGTTCATGCCCTGGAATGGCTACAACTTCGAGGATTCGATCCTGATCTCCGAACGGATCGTACGCGACGACGTCTTTACTTCAATTCACATCGACGAGTTTGAAGTGATGGCTCGTGATACCAAACTTGGACCGGAGGAAATCACTCGTGATATTCCAAACGTTGGGGAAGAGGCGCTGAAGAACCTTGATGAAGCCGGTATTGTCTACATCGGTGCTGAAGTTCATCCTGGCGATATTCTGGTTGGCAAGATTACGCCCAAGGGTGAAAGCCCGATGACACCGGAAGAAAAGCTCTTGCGGGCGATCTTCGGTGAAAAGGCTTCTGACGTTCGTGATACGTCACTCAAGTTGCCACCGGGTGTTGCGGGAACTGTTGTTGAGGTTCGTGTCTTCAATCGTCACGGGATTGACAAGGACGAACGCGCCATGGCGATCGAGCGGGAAGAGATTGAACGTCTCGCCAAGGACCGTAACGATGAGCTTGCGATCCTGGAACGTAACATCTACGCGCGTCTCAGCGAGATTCTCAGTGGCAATGAAGCTGTCACCGGGCCTGAAGGCGTTGCGAAGGGTGCAAAAATTGACAAGACGCTTCTGGACGGTTTTGCTGGCTCCAAGTGGTGGGAGTTTGCTGTCTCCAATGACAAGGCCCAGGGCGAAGTAGAAGCGCTTAACGGCCTCTTTGAGGATGCCAGAGAGCGGCTGCAGGCGCGTTTCAAGGACAAGGTTGAAAAACTGCAACGCGGTGATGAGCTGCTGCCCGGTGTCATGAAGATGGTCAAGGTCTTCGTTGCCGTGAAGCGCAAGCTTCAGCCCGGTGACAAGATGGCCGGACGTCATGGTAACAAGGGGGTTATCTCGCGGATCGTACCGCAGGAAGACATGCCCTATCTTGATGACGGGACGCCGGTTGATATTGTGCTCAATCCGCTCGGGGTGCCGAGCCGGATGAATGTCGGGCAAATCCTCGAAACGCATCTTGGCTGGGCTTGCCGCGGTCTTGGTGGACAGGTCAGCGAGGCTCTCAATGCCTATCAACGTTCAGGCAATGAGAGCGCCTTGAAGAAAACGCTTGTAGATACCTACGAGAACATTGACGAAATTGAGTCGATGGACGCCAAGGAACTTACCGAGCTTGCTGGTAATTTGCGTCGCGGTGTGCCAATTGCAACGCCGGTTTTTGATGGTGCCAAGGAAGCTGACATCAACCACATGCTTGAAAAAGCGGGTTTGTCGTCTTCGGGCCAGGTGACCTTGCGTGACGGGCGGACCGGCGAAACGTTCGAGCGGGATGTGACAGTGGGTTATATCTACATGCTCAAACTGCATCACCTTGTCGATGACAAGATCCATGCGCGGTCAATTGGTCCGTACTCTCTGGTCACTCAGCAGCCGCTCGGCGGTAAGGCCCAGTTTGGTGGCCAGCGCTTTGGTGAGATGGAAGTCTGGGCGCTTGAGGCTTACGGCGCGGCATACACCTTGCAGGAAATGCTGACTGTGAAGTCGGATGACGTTGCGGGTCGGACCAAGGTTTATGAGTCCATTGTACGAGGCGATGACACATTCGAGGCAGGCATTCCAGAGAGCTTTAACGTTCTTATCAAGGAAATGCGATCACTCGGTTTGAATGTAGAACTCCTCTCGGGTCTTGAAGACGCAGCGGAATAGTCATTGGGGAGTCGGGATGGGCCCATGCCACCCCGACAATAGCGGACCTGGCGCTGGACGATAAAGTCACGGCGGAATTAGGAGAACTACTCCATGAATCAAGAGGTAATGAACCTTTTTAATGCACCGGCTGCGGCCCCGAGTTTCGACCGCATCCGAATTTCCCTCGTTAGCCCGGAAAAAATCCTTTCCTGGTCCTTCGGGGAAATCAAGAAGCCGGAAACGATCAACTATCGGACTTTCAAGCCCGAGCGTGACGGCTTGTTCTGTGCCCGGATTTTTGGACCGATCAAGGACTACGAATGTCTTTGTGGTAAATACAAGCGGATGAAGTTCAAGGGCATCGTCTGTGAAAAATGCGGCGTTGAAGTCACCCTGTCCAAAGTGCGCCGCGAACGCATGGGCCACATTGAGCTTGCTTCGCCGGTTGCCCATATCTGGTTCCTGAAGTCTTTGCCGAGCCGCATTGGTCTTCTGCTCGACATGACGCTCAAGGATCTGGAGCGGATTCTGTATTTTGAGCACTTCGCGGTTGTTGAGCCAGGCTTGACACCTCTGAAAGAGCAGCAACTTCTCACTGAAGAAGAGTATATCCAGGCTCAGGACGAATATGGTCCGGACAGCTTTACTGCTGCCATTGGCGCAGAAGCCATTCGTGACATGCTGATATCGCTTGATCTTGAAAAAGAAGCGGAGAAAATTCGCGAGGAAATAGCGGTCACAACGTCGATTCTCAAACCCAAGAAACTCGTGAAGCGCCTCAAGCTTTTTGAAGCCTTCATGAATTCCGGCAATCGCCCGGAATGGATGATTATGACGGTCGTCCCGGTTATCCCGCCGGAGCTTCGCCCTCTCGTGCCGCTTGATGGCGGGCGCTTTGCCACGTCTGATCTCAACGATCTGTATCGCCGTGTGATCAACCGGAATAATCGCCTGAAGCGTCTCATGGAACTGCGCGCACCGGACATTATCATCCGGAACGAAAAGCGGATGTTGCAAGAATCTGTCGATGCTCTGTTTGACAATGGCCGTCGTGGCCGCGTCATCACTGGCGCCAACAAAAGACCTCTGAAGTCGCTGGCTGACATGCTGAAAGGCAAGCAAGGCCGGTTCCGTCAGAATCTCCTCGGCAAGCGGGTCGACTATTCAGGTCGTTCGGTCATTGTTGTTGGGCCGGAGCTCCTGTTGCATCAATGTGGGCTGCCAAAGAAAATGGCGCTTGAGCTGTTTAAGCCGTTTATCTACTCGCGGCTTGAGGCCAAAGGTTTCTCAGGCACGGTCAAACAAGCCAAGAAACTGGTTGAGCGCGAAAGACCTGAGGTTTGGGATGTGTTGGAGGAAGTGATCCGGGAGCACCCGATTCTTCTTAATCGCGCGCCGACGCTTCACCGTCTGGGTATTCAAGCCTTTGAACCGACATTGATTGAGGGTAAGGCCATTCAGCTTCACCCGCTGGTCTGCACCGCGTTTAATGCGGATTTCGACGGCGACCAGATGGCGGTGCATGTACCGCTGTCGCTTGAAGCTCAGCTCGAAGCGCGCGTGTTGATGATGTCAACGAACAACATCCTCCATCCGGCGAACGGCAAGCCGATTATTGTGCCGTCCCAGGATATTGTCCTCGGGCTCTACTACTTGACGCTCAACAAGGACAATGAGCCAGGCGAGGGCATGATTTTTGCCAATATGGCTGAAGTTGAACACGGGCTCAATTCGAAGGCGGTGACGCTTCATTCGAAAATCAAGTGTCGTTTCCTCGTCGCTGACAAGGAAGGCAACGAAAGCTACCAGATTATTGACAGCACTCCAGGGCGTTTGCGGATTGCCGAGCATCTGCCACGCAACAAGAATATTCCTCTGTCTCTCATTGATCGTGTTCTGACCAAAAAGGAGATCTCGAACGTTATTGATGAGGTCTACCGCCATTGCGGTCAAAAAGAGACCGTAATGTTCTGTGATCGGATCATGGGCGTTGGTTTCCGTGAAGCGTGTCGGGCCGGAATTTCTTTCGGCAAGGACGACATGGTTATTCCCGAAACCAAGAAGGGGCTCGTTGATGCGACCCGCTCCCTCGCCAAGGAATATGAGGAGCAGTATATTGATGGCCTCATCACCCAACGCGAGAAATACAACAAGGTTGTTGACGCCTGGGCGCAGTGTACCGAAAAGGTTGCTGACGAAATGATGAAGGAAATCTCCAGCGTCAAGACCAACAAGGAGACAGGGCGTCAGGTCGATATTAATTCGATCTATATGATGTCCGACTCCGGGGCTCGGGGTAGCCCCGCCCAGATGAAACAGCTGGCAGGTATGCGCGGTCTGATGGCCAAGCCATCGGGTGAAATCATTGAGACGCCGATTATTTCCAACTTCAAGGAAGGCCTTTCGGTTCTTGAATACTTTAATTCAACCCACGGCGCCCGGAAAGGTCTTGCGGATACGGCTCTTAAAACCGCGAACTCGGGTTACCTGACGCGCCGGCTGGTTGATGTCGCCCAGGATGCCATCATCGTGGAACACGATTGTGGCAGCACAGACGGTTTGACAGTTGCTGCGGTCATTGATGGTGGCGAGGTTGTTCAAAGTCTTACAGAACGTGTTGTCGGTCGGGCGGCCGTCGACAATATTATTGATCCGGAAACCAACGGTGTCATTGTTGCTGCAGGTGAAGAGATCACCGAAGGTAAGTGTGAGCTGATTGAGAAAGCTGGCATCGCCCAGATAAAAATACGCTCGTGTCTGACCTGTGATACGCGCGGCGGGGTGTGTGGTGTGTGTTATGGCCGTGACCTGGCGCGTGGGACCGAGGTCAACATTGGCGAGGCTGTTGGCGTTATTGCAGCTCAGTCCATTGGTGAGCCCGGGACACAGCTTACCATGCGGACCTTCCATATTGGAGGAACAGCGCAGGTTGCCGACCAGTCCTACATCGAGACTAACTATGACGGTATCATCGAGCTTCGTAATAAGAACGTCGTCAAGGACTCGAAAGGCGTTCTCATTGTAATGGGCCGTAATGTTCAAATTGCGATCCTGGGCGAAGACGGATCAGAGCGTGCTGCACACAGACTTACCTACGGCACGCGACTGCGCGTCGATGACGGAGACAAAGTGGCACGTGGTCAGCGTCTTTGTGAATGGGATCCCTATACCTTGCCGATCATTACTGAAGTTCCCGGAACGGTTAAATTCGAAGACCTTGTGGAGGGCGTTTCCTTCCGTGAGGTTGCTGATGAAGCAACCGGTATTTCCAACAAGGTTGTGGTTGACTGGCGTTCAGGCACGCGAGGGGCAGACCTCAAGCCGGCGATTGCCATTGTTGGCGATGACGGTGAGGTCTTGAAACAACCCAATGGCAACGAGGCTCGGTATTTGCTTTCAGTAGATGCAATTCTGTCGATCGATGATGGCGCCGTCGTTCACGCAGGTGATACGGTATCGCGAATTTCGACTGAGGGAGCAAAGACGAGGGATATTACCGGCGGTCTGCCGCGGGTTGCGGAACTCTTCGAAGCCCGCCGTCCCAAGGATCACGCAATCATCGCTGAAATCTCGGGTTATGTCGAATATGGGCGTGACTTCAAGAACAAGAGACGGATCGTTATTCGCCCGGAGGCCGAGGATGAAGAGCCATCCGAGTATCTCATCGCGAAGGGTAAACATTTGACTGTTCGCGAAGGCGATTTCATTGAAAAGGGCGAATACCTTCTCGATGGTAATCCGGCGCCGCATGACATTCTGGCCATTAATGGTGTCAAAGCTCTTGCTGCTTTCCTTGTAGATGAAATTCAGGAAGTCTATCGGTTGCAGGGTGTGACGATTAACGACAAGCACATCGAGGTGATTGTTCGCCAGATGCTGCAAAAGGTCGAAATTGTCAGCGCAGGCGGAACGGTCTTTATCAAGGGCGAGCAGGTTGATCTGGTCGAGTTTGAAGAGGTCAACGAGCGGGCTGCTGTCCAGGGCATCGATCCAGCGACGTCTAATCCGGTTCTTTTGGGTATCACCAAGGCGAGCTTGCAGACCAGGTCGTTTATCTCGGCAGCTTCCTTCCAGGAAACCACGCGGGTTCTGACCGACGCCTCTGTCAATGGCAAATCAGATGCGCTTATCGGTCTGAAGGAAAATGTCATCGTTGGACGGCTGATTCCGGCCGGTACTGGAGGGATGATGAGCCGGATGAAGCAGCTTGCCGAGGATCGTGATGACAAGGTCATTGCAGATCGTAACGTTGCATTGGAAAGCCTTCCGGCCATCGAAGCTTCTGAGGGCCTGCAAGAGGACCTTCCAGAGGTCATGGTTGAGGCCGAAGCGGTGGATCCTGCGGGAGACGCTGCAATAAATGAGTGATTCTGGTCAGCTTCAGCTTTGATTCCGAGGCTGGGATGATCTAAATATCGAGAAAAGGCCGTCCGAAAGTTCTTTCGGGCGGTCTTTTTTTGAAATTTATGCAATGCCGCTGGAAAACACGCAGAAAAGAACGAATTTTCACTCTTTTTTAGGACGACAGGGCTTGACGCAGCACCGTACCAAAAGTATAGACAGGCCTCCTTCGAACAGCAGGCTGTAAGCCAATGCTGGTTTAGACGCTGCGATGAGGAATAAACGTTGAAGTTTAGTGCATGACCGCCGTTGGCAATGGCTTTTGGCGGTCCTCTGGAAGTGGAGCCCTTCAAGCAATATTGATGGGCCTCCGGTGGCGCTCGGACTCAGGTTCGGGTGCTGTGCTTTGTTTTGATGTTTGTTGAATAAATTTTTAGGGCGATTGAACAACATGCCAACGATTTCACAGTTGATCCGCAAGCCGCGGAAACCAAAAGTCAGAAGCAATAAAGTGCCAGCTCTTGAGGCTTGTCCTCAGAAGCGTGGTGTTTGTACGCGCGTTTATACGACCACGCCAAAGAAGCCGAACTCGGCTCTGCGGAAAGTGGCCCGTGTGCGTTTGACCAATGGCTTTGAAGTGACAAGCTATATTCCCGGGGAAGGCCATAACCTTCAGGAACACTCTGTTGTTCTTATCCGTGGCGGCCGTGTGAAGGATCTTCCCGGCGTTCGCTATCACGTCCTGCGCGGTGTCCTTGATACCCAGGGTGTGAAGGATCGCAAGCAACGTCGCTCCAAGTATGGCGCCAAACGGCCGAAGTAAGGAAACCGGATATGTCTCGACGTCACCAGGCTGAAAAACGCGAAACGCTCCCTGATCCGAAGTACGGAGACAAGGTTCTTTCGAAGTTCATGAACTCTCTCATGCTGGATGGAAAGAAGTCCACCGCTGAAGGAATTGTTTATGGTGCCTTCGATAAAATGGAAGAGCGCACCAAAACAAGTCCGGTGACGATGTTTCACGAGGCTCTTGAGAATGTGAAGCCGTCTGTTGAAGTGCGCTCCCGCCGTGTTGGTGGTGCGACCTATCAGATCCCGGTTGAGGTTCGCACAGAACGCAGGCAGGCGCTGGCTATCCGCTGGCTGATTTCCGCGGCGCGGAAACGCAATGAAAATACAATGGTTGAGCGCCTCTCCGGAGAGCTTATGGATGCTGCGCAAAATCGCGGCAACGCCGTGAAGAAGCGTGAAGACACACACAAAATGGCTGATGCGAACAAGGCATTTGCACATTATCGCTGGTAAAGGATTTCGCCGCGCAGCATCTTGCTGTGATGTGATTGAGAAGGTTTAAGTAACATGGCTCGTGAAACACCAATCGAAATGTACCGCAATATAGGCATCATGGCCCATATTGACGCGGGCAAGACGACGACGACAGAGCGTATTCTCTATTACACCGGCAAGAGTCACAAAATCGGCGAAGTGCATGATGGCGCTGCGACGATGGACTGGATGGAGCAGGAGCAGGAGCGGGGCATTACCATTACCTCTGCCGCAACAACTGCATTCTGGCGTGACTACCGGGTGAATATCATTGATACGCCCGGCCACGTGGATTTTACGATTGAAGTTGAACGGTCCCTGCGCGTTCTTGATGGAGCAGTGGCCGTTTTTGATTCCGTTGCCGGTGTTGAGCCGCAATCGGAAACTGTATGGCGTCAGGCTGACCGGTATGGTGTGCCTCGGATGTGTTTCGTTAACAAGATGGATCGCACAGGCGCTGACTTCTACCGCTGTGTTGAAATGATTGTCGACCGTCTGGGTGCCGTCCCGATGGTTACGCAATTGCCGATCGGTGCCGAAGCTGATTTTGCGGGTCTCATTGACCTTGTCAAAATGAAGGGTGTCATCTGGAAAAATGAAGCGCTGGGCGCTGAATACGAGTATGTCGATATTCCTGCCGACATGGCTGACAAGGCTGCGGGGTATCGCTTGCAACTCGTCGAAACCGCTGTCGAGCAAGACGAGGAAATACTCGAAAAGTATCTCGACGGCGTCGAGCCGACCGAAGAGCAATTGATTGCCTGCATTCGCAAGGGAACGATTGCTCTGGATTTTGTTCCGGTGCTTTGCGGGACAGCCTTCAAGAACAAGGGTGTTCAGCCGCTGCTCGACGCTGTTGTGGATTTCATGCCTTCGCCTGTCGATGTTCCGGCGATCAAGGGTATTGATCCCAAAGATGAGTCCGAGACCACGCGGTCGTCCGATGATGACGCGCCTGCAGCTGGCCTGGCGTTCAAGATTATGAACGATCCGTTTGTTGGTACACTGACCTTTGTTCGAATTTATTCCGGTGTCTTCAATACCGGAACGGGTGTTCTGAACTCTGTGAAGGACAAGCGCGAGCGTGTTGGTCGGATGTTGTTGATGCATGCCAATAGCCGCGAAGATGTCAAAGAAGCGCGGGCTGGCGACATTGTGGCTATTGCAGGGTTGAAGGATACGACGACGGGTGACACGCTTTGTGATCCTCTGAAGCCGGTCATCCTTGAGCGGATGGTCTTTCCGGAGCCGGTCATCGAGTTGTCGGTTGAGCCAAAGACCAAGGCGGACCAGGAAAAGCTGGGCGTTGCGCTGTCGCGTCTGTCCAGAGAAGATCCGAGTTTCCGTGTGACGACGGATTTCGAGAGCGGTCAGACCGTCATCGCCGGTATGGGGGAACTTCATCTCGATATCCTGGTGGATCGCATGAAGCGTGAATTCAAGGTTGAGGCCAATGTTGGTGCGCCTCAGGTGGCTTACCGTGAGACCATCACGCGGCTGACTGAAATTGACTACACCCACAAGAAACAAACCGGCGGTTCCGGCCAGTTTGCTCGCGTCAAGATTGTCTTCGAACCGCTTGAAGCAGGGTCCGGTTTTGAATTTGAGAGCAAGGTTGTCGGTGGTTCTGTTCCGAAAGAGTATATTCCCGGTGTTCAAAAGGGGATCGAGAGTGTCAAGGACGCCGGCATTATTGCAGGTTTCCCGGTTATCGATTTCAAGGCAACCCTGATTGATGGTGCGAGCCATGATGTGGACTCGTCGGTGATGGCATTTGAAATGGCTTCCCGTGCTGCTTTCCGCGAAGCAGCGCAAAAGGCGAGGGCCAAGCTCCTTGAGCCGATCATGAAGGTCGAAGTTGTTACACCTGAAGATTATATGGGTGATGTTATTGGAGATTTGAGCTCACGTCGTGGTCATGTGACCGGGACAGAAGCGCGCGGTATTAATACAGTTATTAATGCGATGGTTCCTCTTGCGAACATGTTTGGTTATGTTAATAACCTTCGTTCCATGTCGCAGGGTCGTGCTCAGTATACGATGCAGTTCGATCATTACGAGCAGGTTCCGCAAGCAGTAGCAGAAGAAGTTCAGGCGAAATTGGCATAATGCCGGTTTTGTCTCTTTATTTGAATTTACGGTACGACTTAGCCGTCAGAATACGGAGAAATTAAGATGGCCAAAGAGAAGTTTGAGCGCACGAAGCCGCATTGCAACATCGGGACGATTGGTCATGTTGACCATGGCAAGACGACGTTGACGGCGGCGATCACGAAGGTTTTGGCGGAGTCAGGCGGGGCGA
>JAUWTJ010000046.1 GCA_030614785.1 Alphaproteobacteria bacterium
CAAGCTCCTGATCGATCTGGCGCTGCAGGTTCTTGGTCTAGGTCGAGATCCACACGGAAGGACCGTTCTTCTGGGCCCAGACGCTGGCCGGGGCAATATAACCGGCGGTCTTGCCGATGCCGGTGCCAGCTTCCGCCAGCACCATATTCGGCGCGCCAACCTGGGTGCGCGGACGAAAGGCCGCCGCCCCTGCCGCCGCATAGTCTGCCTGGGCCGTGCGCGGCTCGCGCCGCTCTCCCAGGATCTGACGCAGCCGCAGCCGCGCCTCGTCTTCCTCGACGACTTCGGTTCCCGGCTCGCCAGGCCCGGCGGTCTCTTCCCAATCATCAAGCCGGTTCCAGATATCAAGACCGATGGCGCCGCCCTTTGAGGCGTCGCTCACATCGTCACCAAGCGCATCCAAAACCGCCTCCGCCCACGGCCAGCCTGCGGCTTTCATAGCCAGTGCCGTGCGCCGCGCCTCTGCCTTATGAGGATAGCGCGGGCCCGTCAGCGCCTGAAGTAGAGAGCGCGCCGCATCAAACAGGCTAAGCGCCTCATCCTCCAGAGACAAGGCGGGCGCATCACTGCGAAGAAGCCCGAGCGCCCTGGCAAGACCCGTCGGCGTTGGCAGGCAGAAGAATGCGGGACGCACAAAGGCGAAAAGCTCAAGCACATCGAAATGCCAGTTGAGCGGAATGGTGCCCTGAACCCCGAGCCGGCGCCCCGAAAACACCGAATGGGCGACCAAAAACCGCTGCCGACCGAACTCACCGCGCGCCCTGGCCTGCACCCAGGTCTCGATTTCCCCGTCCGGCGTCACCAAAGCCGCCTTGCCCGGCGCCACCGCAAGCGCAGCAACCTCGGGCAACAGGATCTCCGGCTTTGATTCGGCGACTTCGTCTGACATTCTGATACTTACAGATACCTTGGGAAAATGAAGCAAGTGCTTGACGCTGAGAGCCATCAAAACTAGTTTCCCACGACATAAAAAGCGAGAACATTTCTCGAACATTCGCGCCACCAGGATTCACAGCAAGAAAGCAGAGAAAGCCAAACCTCATGTCACCGGACCAACCCGTTACCCGCGACGTCGCCATGGAGGCCAAAGCCTGGCCGTTTGAAGAAGCCCGCAAGCTCCTCAAACGGGTGGAAAAGCGCTCTGCCGATACGCCGGTGGTCTTCCAGACCGGGTTTGGTGCCAGTGGCCTGCCGCACATCGGGACGTTCGGTGAGGTCGCCCGCACCGCCATGGTGCGCCATGCGTTCGAGACGATTGATGATCATCCAACGCGGCTAATCTCGTTTTCCGACGATATGGACGGCCTCAGGAAAGTCCCGACCAACCTGCCCAATCAGGACATGCTGGCACAGCACCTCGACAAGCCGCTGACCAAAATCCCTGATCCGTTCGGGACCCACGAGAGCTTCGGCCATCACAACAATGCCAGGCTGCGCGCCTTTCTTGACACGTTCGAGTTCGACTACGAGTTCCTCAGCGCGACCGAGTGTTATGAGTCAGGTCGCTTTGATGAAACCCTGCTCAAGATCCTGCAAAATTACGACAAGGTCATCAACATCGTTCTGCCGACCCTCGGATCAGAGCGCCAGGCAACCTATTCGCCGTTTCTGCCCATCTGTGCGGAGACCGGCAACGTTCTGCAGGTGCCAATCATTGAACGCAATGTGGACGCGGGCACCATCGTCTATCAGCGCGAGGACGGCAAAAAGGTCGAGACCCTGGTCACCGGCGGGGCCTGCAAGATGCAATGGAAGGCCGACTGGGCCATGCGCTGGGTCGCACTCGATGTCGATTATGAAATGGCCGGCAAGGACCTGATTGAATCCGTCAAGCTCTCATCAAAGATCACCAAAGCCATTGGCGGCACACCGCCCGAGGGCTTCAACTTCGAGCTTTTCCTTGATGATAAGGGCCAGAAGATTTCCAAGTCGAAGGGCAACGGCCTGACCATCGACGAATGGCTGCGTTATGCCTCGCCCGAAAGCCTGTCACTTTATATGTTCAATTCCCCGCGCAAGGCCAAGCGGCTTTATTTCGACGTGATCCCCAAGGCGGTCGATGAATACATCACCCATCTGGGCAACTACGAAGGCCAGACGGAGGAGCCGGTCAAGCAGGCTCAAAACCCGGTCTGGCACATCCACACCGGCCATCCGCCGACAGAACATGTGCCCCTGTCGTTCAATCTTCTGCTCAACCTTGTCTCGGCCAGCAACTCCGATGACCGCGACGTGCTGTGGGGTTTCATCCGCGCCTATGACGAGTCTGCCACACCGGAGAACCACCCACTCCTCGACCGGCTGGTCGATTATGCGGTGAACTACTTCAAAGACTTTGTCGAACCAACAAAGACATTCCGCGCCGCGACGGGCGAAGAAAAAGCCGCCATGCTCGACCTCATTGAACGCTTTGAGCGCGTCGCCGCCGAGCGGCCCAACGATCTGGCCGACGCTCTGCAGACCGAAGTCTATGCCACCGGCAAAGACCACGGCTTCGAACCCCTGCGCGACTGGTTCAAGGCGCTCTACGAGGTGCTGCTGGGCCAAAGCCAGGGGCCAAGATTCGGCAGCTTCGTGGCGCTTTTCGGCGTGGAAAAGACGATTGCGCTGATGCGGGAAAAACTGGGAGAGCCCAATTAGAAAAAAGCACCACAGTAATGTGAGTGAAGCGCTCGTAGAGGCCATTGACACGGGTTCGACGTGGGTCCCTCTGCGAATTGCATCAGAGATGATTGACGCCATTGAAGCGTCAAATCATGCGATAGTGTCCATGTTTCCTCATCATAAACGGAAAGTCCCTGATGGAAGTATTCATTTTGGGGTCGCGCGATACGGCCTATTTGGATACCCTACAAACGAGAGAAAGGGCTTTGAGTGGACCGATATAGTACAAGCATCTTGTCTTCGAATGCGGAAGGACTTGGAATCATACGAACCTGAAGCGGACGAAGTTTTCGTTGAGTTCTGGATTGATTTTGAATCTCTTGATGAAGGCTAAGTGCTCACGTTTCCAGTTTTTCTGGTTAGGAACTGCAATCGCACATTTGTTACTTGGCGGCTCGTGCGACAATCCCTATGCTGACTGGATGATTTTCAGCGCCATCAAATCCGGAATGATTGTCTTCTTTGTGCTTGTTGTGGGTGCTTGCTCGACGACAGGCATGCCCCATCAGCCAGCAGACGAGCTTGCAGACGATTACGTCACCTGGATGCGGGTCGCGGGCCTCTATCCCGTCAGCCGTATTCCCGTCGCCATGGGGTTTGAGCGCTGGAAGCACGACTATGCAGAAGAAGTCGGCGACTGGTCCGCAGAGGCCGTTCAAATATGGTCACCGGCACTGGAGGGCAGCAAAGTCCCTGCCGCTGTTCTCCTCCACGCGCCGCTCTTGCTTATCGAAGATGAGGTCGCCGCCGACCGCTTCGGCCTGCCGCATCCATCTGCCGACAACAAGGGCGTCAAAGTCGACACCGCGAAGCCAACCGTCCTGTGGCGACAGGGGACCACACAGTTCAAGGGCCGGGTCCTCGACCAAATCAGTTACATCCTGTGGTTTCCCGAACGACCAAAAACCGGAGCCTTTGACCTTCGCGGCGGCTCCCTCGATATCGTCATCATCCGTGTGACCCTGGGGCCGGACGGCAAGCCTGTTCTCTATGACACGATTCATGGCTGCGGCTGCTATCACCTGTTTTTCCCCGTGCCACCAACCCGGCGCAAACCCATGCCCGAAGACAAGGATATGCGCGAAGCGGCTTTCGTACCCTTCGAGGCCCCGATTCTGGCAGATGGCGAGCGGCTCGGGATTCGCATCACATCCGGCGCGCACTATGTTGTTGGCCTTGAGGCGCTGCCACACGGCAACGGCGCGCCCTACGAGCTTAGCGATGCTGAAACAGCAACCCGCACCTTCGCCCATCTCTACGACCGCAACGGTATTCTCCCCCAGTCAAAAAGGCTCGAGCGGTTCATCCTTTGGCCGATGGGGATCAGGAGCGCCGGAGCCATGCGCGCCTGGGGACATCACGCCACGGCCTTTGTTGGCAAACGACACTTCAATGACGTGGATTTGCTGGACCGCGCCTTTGAGTAGGCCACCAGGCTTTACAGTAAGAGCCAATTGCGACTAGGCTCCTCGCTCATTCGGAGCGGGTTCGAAGTGCGGGAGTCTAGATGCTAAAATCCTTGTCTATCGCGATGGTGTTGGCCATCCTGCCTCTCGGGGCAAATGCAGCAAGCATCGAAGAAGCCCAGGCGCTTTATGACTCCGGTGACTATGATGCCGCCGCCGACATGGGCGAGGCGCTGAAGACCGCGAACGGTTATACCCTTGCGACCAAGGCGCTGCTCGGCAAGACCAATCTGCTGCCCCGCAAGGAGCGCTCGCTTGATGATATCGCCCGGGCAACAGCCATGGCCGAGGCGGCCATTGAAATGGATCCCGCCAATATCGATGCCCATCTGCAATATGCGACATCGCTCGGCATCAGGGGCCGCCTGATTTCGAAAATACGCGCCAAGCTGGAGCGCTTGCCGGAACGCGCCGATAAGCATCTTCTCATTGCCCTCAAGCTCGAGCCCGACCATCCCTGGGCCAATGCCTTTTATGCCGCGTGGCATATGGAGGTCGCGCGCAGTGGCGGCGCCACCCTGGCAAAGGCCATCTATGGCGCTTCGCTGGAGACCGGCATTGAAATATTTGATCGGGCATTGACCCTTCAGCCGATGAACCCCGTCCTGCCTTACGAATACGCCCAATTTCTGCTCGCAGCGGACTATTTCGTCTATAAGGACAAGGCCGCCGGCATGCTTGAAATGTCCCTGGCCCTGCCTGCGAAAAACCATCAGGAGAGGGCGGTCCACGCCCGCATCGCCGCGCTTCAGGCGGGGCTGGAAGCCGACGACCCGAAACTGGTCCTGCACCTCATTGCCACCCATCGGGGTTCGAAGAAGATCAAAGTCCCGAAACGGCCACGCGCCTAGCCTCTCAGCCTTGTCATTGCACCGATGCTTGACACCAACATCCGGAACAGCGCATTCAGAGTCAGCAACCCCGGGCCATGCAGCCGCACCGCGGGATACCCGACAACAGGAAATCGCCAGACGTGAGCCACCTCTATAAATTGATCTACCCGTTGATCCGACCTCTCGACCCGGAACTGGCCCATAACCTCACGGTCAAGGCGCTGCAATCCGGCCTTGCCGGCCTCGCCTTCAACGAACGGGATACGGACAGCCCGGTCCTGCGCACACGGGTTTTTGGTCTCGACTTCAAAAACCCCGTCGGCCTCGCGGCAGGGTTCGACAAACATGCCCAGATGCCCGATGCCATCCTGAAGCTCGGTTTTGGATTTACCGAGGCAGGCACCGTGACGCCGCTGGCGCAGCCGGGAAATCCGAAGCCGCGCCTCTTTCGCCTCACCGAGGACCGAGCCGTCATCAATCGGTTTGGCTTTAACAGCCAGGGCCTCGCGCCCTTTTGCAAACGCCTTGAGAAGAGAAAGGCCAACCCGGAAAAAGCACCAGGCATTTTCGGTGCCAATCTCGGAGCCAACAAGGAAAGCCAGGATCGGATCCAGGATTATGTGACCGGCCTCGAGACGCTGAACGGCTTTGCCGACTATTTCACCATCAACGTTTCCTCGCCCAACACACCCGGCCTGCGCGGCCTGCAGGACAAGGCAGAGCTTGTCGATCTCATCGACCGGCTCAAATCAGTCGGCACCCGCGCCCCGCTCCTCCTCAAGATAGCGCCTGACGTTTCTGACGGCGAACTTGAAGAGATTTGTGAGACCGTTGTTGAGAAAGAAATGGACGGTCTCATCATCTCCAATACGACGCTGGCGCGCCCGGAAAATCTGAAGAGTGCTCACGCAAGCGAAACAGGCGGGCTGTCCGGAGCACCGCTTTTCGACCTTTCAACCGAGCGTCTTGGCCGAGCATACAAACTAACTGGCGGCAAGATCCCCCTCATTGGTGTTGGCGGTATCTCGTCAGGCCGCGAGGCCTATTCAAAAATACTCAACGGCGCCTCACTCGTGCAGCTCTATTCTGCTATGGTCTTTGAAGGCCCGGCGCTGGTGCAAAAGGTTAAGTCAGAGCTCAGGCTTTGCCTCAAGGCAGACGGATTTTCCAATGTCGCCGAGGCGGTGGGACAGATGGTGAAATAGCGGTGTGTTCCGCGTCTTCGACGCGGCGAGTCAAATGGTCAAATAAGGAGAGATCCCATGAGTGTGAAAATTTATCACAATCCAAAATGTTCCAAATCCCGCGCGACACTGGCGCTCCTTGAGGAACGAAACATCGAACTGAAAATCGTCCGCTACCTTGAGACCCCTCCTGGTGCAAAGGAGATCGACGAAATCCTGACGAAGCTCGGCATGGAACCGCGCGACCTTATGCGCAAGGGTGAAGCCGCCTATAAAGAGCAAAGCCTGGCCGATGAAAGCCTGTCGCGCGACGCGCTCATTGAAGCCATGGCAGGGGAACCCATCCTTATTGAGCGCCCGATCGTTGTGAAGGGCGACAAAGCTCGCATCGGACGTCCGCCGGAATCAGTTCTGGACATTATTTAGAGACTGCGCACCAGCGCCGGATATCGTGCGTAGAGCGTCATCGCGCGGGCGATAAAGAAAATCGACAGCGCGGCCCACAGCCCGTGGTTCCCGAAGCGCTCTCCAAGAAAATAAAATGCCGCAAGATAGATCGCCAGCGAAAGTGCCATGGCGTTGCGCATGTCTTTGGTGCGCGTCGCACCAATGAAAATCCCGTCAAGCTGATAGCACCAGATCGCCAACATTGGTGAGACTGCGGCCCAAACCAGAAATTCCCGCGATGCGGCGCGTACATCTTCCGCGCTTGTCAGGGCGTCAATGACGAAACTGCCGCCAATAAAATAGAGTACTGAAAAAACAGCCGCCGTCGCCACAGCAAGCTCGGTAGAATAAAGTACCGCCTGCTTCAGGCGCGCACGACTTTTAGCCCCCACCGCCTCGCCAACGAGGCTCTCCGCCGAGAACGCAAAGCCATCAAGGAAGAACGCCGCAAACGTCACAAGCTGCATCAGGATCGCATTGGCCGCCAGTAGCACATCGCCGGACTTCGCCCCCTGATTGGTAAACCACGCGAATGAAAAGATCAGACAGAGCGTGCGGATCATAATGTCGAAATTGACACTCACGGTCTTTCTGACCGCCTCGCGATCGAGGATCCTTGTCCAGTCGAGAGGCTTGAGCGGTATCCCCGGCAATCTTTGGCGCAGCATCCCGAGCGCCATCCACAGCCCAAATCCTGCGGCGGTAACCTCTGCAATCAGGGTCCCGAGCGCCACGCCTTCAACCCCCATATGCAGCCCCATGACAAACAGAACATCCAGACCGATATTGAGCCCGTTGAGCACGAGCTGAAGCACCAGCGCCGCACGGGAATTTTGCAGACCGATGAAAAAGCCAAGCAGCGCGTATGTCGCAAGGGTCGCCGGCGCGCCCCAGATCCGGATCTGGAAATAGGCCTGGGCGTTCGCCTCAACCTCGGGACTGCCACCCACTGCGGCCAGAGCGCCGAGCATGATCGGATATTGCAGGACGACGAGAATGAGCCCCGTAACGCCGCCAAATAGCAGCGCCCGCATCAAGGTCGCCCGAACTTCAGCCTCATCCCGGCCCCCGAGCGCCTGGGCGATCAACCCCGTTGTTCCCATGCGCAGAAACCCGAAGCCCCAGTATAGGAAACTGAAAATCATCGCGCCGACAGCAATCGCCCCGATCAGCGCCGCATTGCCCAGATTGCCGATGACCGCCGTATCAGCCAGGCCGAGCAGCGGCACCGTGGCATTGGAAAGCACAATCGGCCAGGCGATCTTAAAAACCCGGGACCGCGTGACCGGTACCACCCTCTGCTCTACCTCAACCATCCCTGCCCCGCCTCTGACTTGCCTCCACGCGTGCCTCTAGGAGGTTTCACGGGTTTCAAAAACACTATACTCACGATTCTCGGCGATGAGAGAAAACGCCGGGCTCAAGTGACAGGGCTCAAGGGATATGGATAAAACTTGACGTTCCGTCACTTTTTATTGGCGTCACCGAACGCATGAGGTAAACTGCGGCCAGGCAAAAAGAACAGTCGTTTGCATCAGAGGCAGGAAATCCCCGTGGAAGAAATGGAAGTCCCCGCCAAGCGGGGTAAAAGAGAACAGACCAAGGTCAATAATCGCAAGGCCATATTGGCGGCCGCCCGGTCGATATTTGCCGAACTGGGATATGGCACGACAACGGTGCGCGATATCATTCGCCGCACCGATCTTGCGTCGGGAACCTTCTATAATTATTTCCAGTCGAAGGAAGAGGTCTTCCAGGCCCTGATGGATGCCAATGCCCTTGAAGTACGCCCGCATCTGATCGAAACCCGGGCCAATGCCAGGACTTTCGAGGATCTGATCGAGGGAACGTTCCGTGTGTTTTTCGATTATCTGGCCCGCGATCGCGGCGCTTTTGAAGTTCTGCGCTCCAATGCCGGCGCGATTCGCGTCCGCATGGACACACCTGAAATCGTCGCCGGCTTTGACGAATTGCAGGTCGATATTGAAAAAGCCATTTCCGACGGTCTTCTGGAGCCGGTCAATGCGAGTTATCTCACCGCAGCCGCTGTCGGTATGGCCTTCGAGATTGGCGACCGGATGTTGGCCCAGGAAGAGGCCGACGTTGAAGGTGCCGTCAAATTTGCAACCTCGCTCATCATGGGCGGCGTCGTAAAGCTTTCAAATCCCGATAGTCCCTGACTGTTTAGCCCCGACAACCTTCATACAGAAAGCCGCACCCCATGAAAGCCCTGGTATGCCGCTCGCTATCAGCCGATCTGAATGACCTGAGACTGGAAGACATCGAGTTGCCTGCCCCCGGGCCGGGCCAGGTGAAGCTGCGCATGCACGCCGCGCCGACCTGTTTTCAGGACTATCTCATGGTCCAGGGACTTTATCAGGTCAAGCCGCCCCTTCCCTTTACGCCGGGCCTGGAAGGCGCCGGCGAAGTGATTGCGATCGGCGACGGCGTGGAAAACGTAAAGGTTGGTGACGCGGTTGTCGCCGGCCTTGGCACCGGCGCTTTTGCCGAGGAGGCCCTGGCAGCAGCTCACGCGGTCCGGCCAAAGCCGGAAGCTCTGACCTGGGATGAGGCCTCATGCTATTTTTCCGCCTATCTCACCGCCTATGTCGCGCTTTACCGCCGGGCAAACCTTCAGGCCGGAGAAACCCTTCTGGTTCACGGCGCCGCCGGAGGTATCGGGCTGGCCGCGTGTGATGTCGGAAAAATGTTTGGCGCTCGCGTCATTGCTACCGCCTCAAGCCGGGAAAAACGCGAAGTACTCAAGGCGCGCGGCGTGGACCATGTGCTGGATGTAACACAGGGATTTCGCGAATCTGTAAAGGATCTGACAGACGGCCGCGGCGCCGATGTCATCTACGACCCGGTCGGCGGCGCTGTTTTTGACGAATCCTGCCGCTGCATCGCCTTCGACGGTCGCTTGCTCATTATGGGATTTGCGTCAGGGGTCCATGCCAAACTTGCAACCAACTACGCGCTGATCAAGGGTTTTTCCGTGATGGGCGTGCGCGCAGGCGAGTACGGGCGCAACTTTCCGGAAAAAGGCATTGAAAATATCGCCTGGGTTGATCGCATGGCCGCGACTGGAAAAATTCATCCCTATATTGGAGGGCGTTTCCCGTTGGAGCAGGCACGGGACGCCATCGCCATGGTCAATGAACGCCGCGCAATAGGCAAAGTCGTTGTAACAATGCTGTGATCTTTTCTGGATCTATGGATTGAATTTCGGGCCTGGCGAGCGCATATTGTTTCGGTAGAAACATTCATGAACCCCTGTAATTCAGCCAGTTCTGAATGATATTCTAAAGCAATTCAGTACCGGCACCAAAATCGGTCAGCATGACTGACGTGATTGCCTGATGATTTGTCAGTACACGATAGTACCGGTCTGAAAAATTGTCTCGGTAAAGTTTTTCCAAAACGCCGGCTTGTTAATACATTACTTACCAAACGCGTTCAGAATTTGACTAACGGCGGAGAAAAAAGTGAAAGTGTCAGTATACGTGCGTAGATTATGAGTAAGAGTTGAGTCAGAAGTACACCGGTTCTTCGCCCCACAATTGACCAGATGTCGGTTCTTTAAAGATCGGCACAGCTCGGTTTTAAGAGAGGCGAACATGACCAATTTAGCAACCAACCCCCACGACGACACATTCCCCCACGACGACATCTTCGAAGCCTTCTCCGATACGTGGGCGCGGCAACGCCACGAAAGCATGAGCCTTCGTGACTACCTTCTCGCCTGCCGCGAGGATCCCAGGATGTACGCAACGCCGGCCGAACGCATGATCCATGCAATCGGAGAACCCAAGTATGTTGACACATCAAAGGATCCGCGCCTGTCGCGCATTCACTTGAACCGAACCATCAAGGTCTATCCCGCGTTCGCCAGTTTCTATGGCATGGAAGACACCATTGAGCGCATTGTTGGATTTTTCAAACATGCCGCACAGGGTCTCGAAGAGAGCCGCCAGATTATTTATCTCCTCGGTCCGGTCGGCGGCGGCAAGAGCTCAATTGCCGAATGTCTCAAGGACCTGATGGAAGTCAATCCGATTTACGTCCTGAAAGCCGGCGATCAAATCTCGCCTGTTTTTGAATCTCCGCTTGTTCTTTTCAATCGCCCCGAACTGTCCGATCTTCTCGAAGAGAAATACGGCATTGAAAAGCGCCGTCTCAGTTATCTAATGAGCCCCTGGGCAACAAAGCGCCTCGATGAATTCGACGGCGATATCTCCAAGTTTGAAGTGGTGCGTCTCTTCCCCTCCAAACTGCGTCAGATCGCGATCTCCAAGACAGAGCCCGGCGACGAAAACAATCAGGATATTTCAGCACTGGTCGGCAAGGTCGACATTCGCAAGCTTGAGCACTACAGCCAGTCGGACACCGATGCCTATTCCTATAGCGGCGGATTAAGCATGTCGAATCAAGGGCTTCTTGAGTTCGTCGAGATGTTCAAGGCGCCGATCAAGGTCTTGCATCCACTCCTGACAGCGACGCAGGAAGGCAATTACATCGGCACCGAAAGCCTCGGACCAATCCCGTTCAGCGGTGTTGTTCTGGCGCATTCGAACGAAGCCGAATGGCAGATGTTCCGCAACAACAAAAACAACGAAGCCTTCATCGACAGAATTTGCGTCATCAATGTGCCCTATTGCCTGCGCGTTGCCGAAGAAACCAAAATCTATGAAAAGTTGCTGAGCAGCAGCGAACTGGGTGCAGCAAAATGCGCGCCCGAAACACTAAGAATGCTGGCGCGCTTTTCTGTGATGACCCGCCTCAAGCCACACGAGAATTCCAATCTGTTTTCCAAGATGCGCGTCTACGACGGAGATCAACTCAAAGACACAGATCCCAAGGCAAAAAGCGCGCAGGAGTACAAAGACGCTGCGGGTGTCGATGAAGGTATGAATGGTATTTCAACGCGCTTCGCTTTCAAGGTGCTTTCCCAAACGTTCAATTATGACACCGAGGAAGTTGCCGCCGACCCGGTCCACATGATGTACGTCCTGGAACAGGCCATCAAGCGTGAGCAAATGGGCGATGATCAAGAGAAAAAATATCTTGAGTTCATCAAGACTGACCTGGCGCCTCGGTACGCTGAATTCATTGGCAATGAAATTCAAAAGGCGTATCTGGAGTCCTACGGCGAATACGGCCAAAATCTCTTTGATCGCTACATCGCCTATGCAGACTCATGGATTGAGGAGCAGGACTTCAAGGATCCCGACACCGGCCAATTGCTTGATCGGGGGATCATTGATGCCGAGCTTTCAAAAATGGAGAAGCCTGCCGGTATTGCAAATCCAAAAGACTTCCGCAACGAGGTGGTCAAGTTTGCATTGCGCTCTCGCGCCGCCAACGAGGGCAGAAACCCGTCCTGGACCTCTTACGAGAAGCTGCGCAGCGTAATTGAAAAGCGCATGTTCTCCCAGGTTGAGGATTTACTGCCTGTGATCTCCTTCGAGTCCAAAAAGGACACAGACACTGCCAACAAACACAATGAGTTTGTCGATCGGATGTTGGCCCGCGACTACACCGAACGACAGGTCCGCCGTTTGGTCGAATGGTATATGCGCGTCAACAAATCCGGGTAAGCCCTCCATGCAGGGGCTTCCTTTCGGTCATGATGATCTTTCCTCATGGCAGCCAAAACAAGACACGCGTTGAACCAGGAAACTTTCTATGTCTTATTTCATCGACCGAAGACTGAACCCGAAGGGCAAGAGCCTTGGCAATCGCCAACGGTTCTTGCGCCGGGCACGCAGCCAGATAAAAAAGGCGGTGCAGGACTCGCTGAAGGATCGATCCGTCTCGGACTTTGAAAAGAACCAGAAAATTTCAATTCCTGCCAAGGGAACCACCGAGCCCTTTTTCCATCACGCCAGCAAAGGCGGCACCCGGGATTTCGTTCATCCCGGTAACAAGGAGTTCGACGCAGGCGATCGCATTCGCAAGCCCCCGGGCGGCGGAGGCGGCGAGGGCCAGGGCAAGGACGCTTCGGACGGCGGCGAGGGAGAGGATGAATTTTCCTTCACCCTCACTCAGGATGAAGTTCTCGACATCTTCTTTGAAGATCTTGAGTTACCCAATATGACCAAGACCTCTTTGAAACAGGTCAAGAAAATGGCCTACCAGAGGGCTGGTGTCACCGTCGCCGGGGCACCGACCAACCTCAACCTGATCCGCACCATGCGCAACTCCTTTGGTCGGCGTCTGGCACTCAATCGCCCAAGCACTGCCGATATTGAAGCTCTCAAGGAGCGCCTCTTTGAGCTCGAGGCAAAAGCAGATCGGCACGTCGAGGATCACGCCGAAATCAAGCGCATCCTCAAGAAGATGGACGAACTTGAAGCCAAACGACGTTGGGTTCCCTATATTGACCCGATGGACGTGCGCTACAATGCGTTCGAGCAGAGGCCGGTTCCATCAAGCCAGGCCGTCATGTTTTGTCTGATGGATGTTTCCGGATCCATGGGGGAGCGCGAAAAGGATCTTGCCAAGCGGTTTTACATTCTTCTCCACCTGTTCCTGAAGCGCCGCTATGAAAAGGTCGACACTGTTTTCATTCGCCATACTCACACGGCTCAGGAAGTCGACGAAGAAACCTTCTTCTATTCCCGGCAGTCAGGCGGCACAATCGTCTCAACCGCACTTGATGTCATGTTGAAAGTCTGGGAGGACCGCTATCCCGCCGACGAGTGGAATGTTTACGGGGCTCAAGCGTCAGATGGCTACACGCAATCCGGTGACGCACAGCGTTGTATTGAACTTCTGACCCAGGAAATTCTGCCCAGGTGTCAGTATTATTCCTATATTGAAATTCTCGACGAGCGCGAAATGGAAGTCTTCGCGGACGACGAAAGCGGTGCCGAATTGTGGCGGACCTCCCGCACGATTTTTAATGACTGGCCCAATTTCAACACCAAACGAATTTCATCCCCCGGTGATATTTTCCCGGTCTTCCGGGAACTGTTCTCAAAGGAAGCAGCAAGTGAGTGATATAACAAATTCAGCAAAAGACCTCACCCAAAGCCCTGTTGAGAAGGCCGCATCAGACAAACTTCTCTTCAATTCCGCCGAGTGGGATTTCGAAACCCTGCAAACGGTTTTCGATGCCATCCGCGATATTGCCGACAATGACCTGGGTCTTGACTATTACCCCAACCAGATCGAGATCATCGCGTCGGAGCAAATGCTTGACGCCTACTCGTCTCACGGCATGCCACTCATGTACGGTCACTGGTCCTTTGGCAAAACCTTTGCCCGCGAATCCCACTTCTACTCCAAGGGCATGTCGGCCCTGGCCTACGAGATCGTGATCAATTCCAATCCCTGCATTTCCTTCCTGATGGAAGAAAACACCATGACCATGCAGACGCTGGTCATTGCCCATGCAGCCTTTGGCCACAATCACTTCTTTAAAAACAATTATCTTTTTCGCCAGTGGACCGACGCCGATGCCATCCTCGACTATCTGGATTTCGCCAAAAAATTTATCGCCAAATGCGAGGAAGAATATGGCTATGAAGCAGTTGAGTTGACACTCGACAGTGCTCATGCACTGATGGGCCAGGGCGTCTTCCGTTATTCGCGAGCCCTCAAGCTGTCCGATGAAAAACAGCGCGAGCGACTGCGTCGGCGCCTCGCCCATGAACGTAAAACCTTCAATGATCTGTGGCGCACCGTTCCGGCCCTCTCCTCTCTGGAACCACCGGAAGATGACGACGAAGATCTGGCCCTGAATGAGGCGCTCTCTCTGCCTGAAGAAAACATTCTCTATTTCCTGGAAAAGCACAGTCCGGTTCTGCAATTGTGGCAAAGAGAACTTTTGCGCATTGTACGGACGGTATCGCAATATTTCTACCCGCAGAAACAAACCAAGATCATGAATGAAGGATGCGCGACATTTGTGCACCACTATATCATGAATGAGCTTCATCGTCGTGGTCAGATCGGCGACGGCTCGTTGCTCGAATTCATTCAGAGCCACACCGGTGTGATTTTTCAACCCGACTTTGACGACCCGCGCTACTCCGGCTTCAACCCCTATGCTCTGGGGTTTGCCATGATGAGTGACATCAAGCGCATCTGCACCCAACCCGAAGCGGAGGATCGTGAGTGGTTTCCCGACATCGCGGGTTGCGGAGACTGGCGCGGCGTTCTCAAGGATGCCTGGCACAACTACCGGGACGAGAGCTTCATCCTGCAGTTTCTAAGTCCGAAACTCATGCGCGACTTCAGGCTGTTTTCCCTGCACGACGAAGCCCGCGAGCCCTTCGTGGAAATTTCTGCCATTCACAATGAGCGCGGTTACCGCCAGGTCCGCCAAACCCTTGCTGAAATGCATGATGTCGGAAACCTTGAACCCAATATCCAGGTGGTCAGAGCCGACATGAAAGGTGACAGAACCCTCTCTCTCCAGCACATGATGCACAAGGGCAAACCGCTCGACCAGAAGTCCGCCGGTGAAGTGCTCAAGCACGTCAGCCAGCTCTGGGGCTATGACGTCCAAATGATCGACCCTGAAAACTCTGAAGAACCGGAGAAAAATGTTGCAGCGGCCTGATAGCGCGGTAATCGGGAGCGGGTGAAGAGAATCGAGCCCGTGCAAAACACAACCTGTTTTGCACCGCCCCGGGGTTCCTCGAGAATGATCACCGCTGTGCGGTAATCTGGAGCGGGTGAAGAGAATCGAACTCTCGTCTTTAGCTTGGGAAGCTGCTGCTCTACCATTGAGCTACACCCGCAGGAATTCGCCACACCCTTACATCACAAAATGCTTGGAGAGCTTCAGGCCCTGCGCCTGATAATTGGAGCCAATGTCCTGGCCATAAATTTCATCGGGCCGTTCTATCATATGTTCAAAGACAAAACGACCAACGATCTGGTTGTCTTCCAGAATGAACGGGACGTCATGACTGCGCACTTCCAGAACCGCCCGCGCGCCGGAACCCCCGGATTTGGAATGGCCAAAGCCCGGATCAAAGAACCCCGCATAGTGCACCCGGAATTCACCCACAAGCGGATTAAACGGCTCCATTTCAGCAGCATAATCCGGCGGAATGTGAATCGCTTCCTTTGAAACAAGAATATAAAATTCATCCGGATCAAGAATAAGGCGCCCTGGATGTTCGGCGATCACCGGCTCCCAAAAATCCCTTGCACGCAACAGACCTGGTTTGTCCACATCAACAAGCCCCGCATGGCGCCTCGCACGGTAGCCGACAAGCCCTGTGTCATTCACGGGCTGGAGATCAACCGTGCAGGCAATCCCGCCGTCAATATCAGCGTCGCCAGCAATGATCGCTTCCTGCTCCTGAAGCCGCATCAACTCACTGTCGCTGAATGTTGGCGTTCCCCGGCGCAGACGCAGCTGATTAAGCCGCGTCCCCGGCCGCACCAGGATGCTGAAGGTTCTGGGAGAAATTTCAATGTAGAGCGGCCCGTGGTACCCCGCCTCCACACGGTCAAAGGACGTGGCACCATCTGCAATCAGCCGTGTAAAGACGTCAAGGCGCCCCGTTGAGCTTTTCGGGTTCGCGACGCCGGATATTCGCTCCGACAGCTTGAGGCTTTCCATCAACGGCACAAGATAAACGCAGCCGGTCTCCAGCACAGCACCGCCGGTCAGATCAATCTCGTGCATAACAACGGTTTCAAGTTTGTCCGCCACAAGATTACCCCGCCCGGGCAGAAAACTCGCCCTGATGCGATAGGCACGGGCCCCAAGGCGCAGATCAAGGCTCGCCGGCTGAACCTGCTCATCAAGGACCGCAGGCTGCCCGCAAATCTCGTGATCGCGGATCAGCGCCCGCAATGTCTGGCTTGGCAAAATACCGCTGGTGCGTGCCATTCAAATCCCTCAAAAAAAATTCTGCAACAAAACTGGCAACCCTTCGCACAAGTCCCGAGCGACTCGCTTTGCCTCTATATTTTTCTTTATATTTCAATGCGTTAGGGTCTGCCAAGCGCGAAGTCATCCACAGGTTTATCCACAGGAGGAAAATCGGATAACTCCAGCAAAACCGCCATTTTACATGGTTAACAAAGGGTAAATGCTGCATATTACCCCCACGGGGGTAAAGTGATGAGCTATCACGACTTGACCCGGGCGTCCATGACCCTTATTGGGTAGCGCTCGTGGTGATTTGAGCCGACCGGCTTGCGGCCACAGGAGCGTCAACACGCCCCGTTTAAAACGCTAAAAGGTCGGGAGCACTGGTGCCCCGACCTCTTTTGGCGGGGCTTTTTTTATGAGTGGATTTCACCCGTGAGCGAACAGAACAACAAGAACCAAAGCTTCCCGTGGAGCGCCCAGACCCAAATGGTCCATGGCGGAACCTTGCGCAGCCAGTTTGGCGAGACCTCCGAGGCCATCTTCATGACCTCGGGCTACGCCTATGAGAGCGCGGAGCAGGCCGCGGGCCGGTTTACCGAAGAAGACCCCGGCTTCACCTACTCCCGGTTTGATAACCCGACGGTCTCCATGTTTGAGGATCGCATGGCACTGCTCGAAGGCGCAGAAGCAGCGCGCGCCACATCGACAGGCATGGCAGCGGTAACCGCAGCTCTGCTCAGCTACCTGTCTGCCGGTGATCACATCGTCGCAGCCAAAGCGCTCTTCGGGTCCTGTCGCTATGTGGTGGAGGATTTGTGTCCACGTTTCGGGATTACCACAACGTTGATCGACGGCACCGACAATGCGGCGTGGGAGCAAGCCGTGCAGCCCAACACCAAAGCCTTTTTCCTTGAGACCCCGTCCAATCCGACGCTGACCATCGTCGATCTGAAAGCCGTCTGCGACATCGCCAATGCCAAAGATATCAAGGTCTTTGTCGATAATGTCTTTGCCACACCGATCTTGCAGAAGCCGCTCGAGCTTGGCGCTCATGTGGTGATCTATTCGGGAACCAAGCATATCGATGGCCAGGGACGCTGCCTTGGCGGGGTTGTGCTATCCGATGAAAAATACATCCTGGAAACCTTGCGGCCCTTTATCCGCAATACCGGGCCTTCGATCAGCCCGTTCAATGCATGGATCTTGCTAAAGAGCCTTGAGACGCTCGATTTGCGGATCCAGGCCCATTGCAACGGCGCCCGCAAGGTTGCGGATTTTCTGGCAGACCACAAGAATGTCACCCGGGTGCTTTATCCCGAGCGCGACGATCATCCGCAACACGCCCTTGCCATGTCGCAAATGAAGCGCGGGGCAACAGTCGTCGCTTTCGACGTCCGTGGCGGCAAGGCCGAGGCTTTTGCCTTCGAGAATGCTCTGGAAATCATCAAGATCTCCAACAATCTCGGCGATGCCAAAAGTCTCGTCACCCACCCGGCGACCACAACCCATTTTCGCCTGACACCCGAAGCACGCGCGGAGCTTGATATAAGTGACGCTCTTGTGCGTCTTTCCGTCGGACTGGAAGATGCCGGGGACCTCTGCACAGACCTTGATCGCGCACTTTCGCGGATTTAGAGCGGGATTTGGGCGGCAGATACCCGCCAGTCAGCTCCAACAGCCAGCGCCATCAACCATGTTTTCACTTGAAACTGTTCGAAACGCCCGGTTTCTGGTAGATTATGTCGGCTGCGTGGGTGCAGCTGGTAAACAGGTGGGAGTCGGGTCAATGTCTGAGTTGATGACACGGGAAATTATCGTACGGGTAGAGCCGGAGTTTATGGCCGAGGAATCGGCGCCGGAGGACGACTATTACGTCTGGTCCTACACAGTCGAAATCGAAAATTGCGGCACCGAGACGATCCAGCTGAGAACCCGGCAATGGCAGATTACAGACGCAACAGGCCGCACTCAGGAGATTCACGGCCAGGGCGTCGTTGGCGAGCAGCCCGTCCTGGGCCCCGGCGACGGCTATGAATATTCGAGCGGCGCACCGCTCAGCACACCTTCAGGACTGATGGCTGGCGCCTATACGGTCCAGACTGACACCGGCGAGCTTTTCGAAGTGCGCGTCCCGGCCTTCTCCCTCGACAGCCCGCATGAGATCCGCCGCCTCAATTAAGACGTCCAGTCTCGGAAACCAGCGCGCAGTGTGATTTTCGTCGCCAAACAGGCCCAAAATGCCAACGGTCGCTTTCAAAGCAGATCAGAAAGCTCTAGATTATCTGTCTGGAACAATTACAAAATTGCCCTCTCGCTCTGTTATAGCGAGAGGGGACAAAACCCGAGATGAGAGGAAGGCAGCCCATGGCCGATCTTCGCAGTGTCAAGCCAAAAACAGCAAAAGCTGAACGCCCGAGCCGGGAAGAAGCCGAGGATGCTGTCCGCACGCTCCTCAGGTGGGCCGGCGACGACATTGCGCGCGAGGGCCTGCAAGACACGCCGGGCCGGGTTGCTCGCGCCTATGAGGAATGGTTCGCCGGCTACGACGACGATCCGATCGAATATTTGCAGCGCACCTTCGAGGAAGTCGAGGGTTATGACGAAATGGTTCTTTTGAAGAACATTCGCGTTGAAAGCTTTTGCGAACATCATATGGCGCCAATCATCGGCAAGGCACATATTGGCTATTTGCCCGCTGCCCGGGTCGTTGGCATATCCAAGCTCGCCCGGGTCGTTGAGACCTATGCCCGGCGCTTCCAGGTGCAGGAAAAAATGACCGCCCAGATCGCCCACTGCATCCAGGACGTCCTCCAGCCGCGCGGTGTCGCTGTCGTGATAGAAGCCGCCCACCAGTGCATGACCACCCGCGGCGTCCATAAGCCTGGCGTGACCATGGTGACCAGTCAGATGCTCGGCGCCTTCCGTAATGACCCGATGACCCGGCGTGAGTTCTTGACGATCATCGGTAATCCGGCCAGTGTCGTAGGCGATTGATCCGTTGCGCCGGAAGGCCCGCCGGTCCCTTCGAAATCAATAGTCGAGGCAGCGCTCGCCCGTGCAATTCTTTCGCCCCATACTTCTCATCAATGGCATATTGCTAACGACCCTCGGCGTCTTCATGCTGGTCCCCGGCCTCGTCGATCTTGCGATGGGCAATCCGGACTGGAAGGTCTTTCTGGCTGCAGCGACCGTCACCACCTTTGTCGGTGCTGCGCTCGGTATTTCCAACTGGGGTTTCAGTGGTGATATCACGCTGCGCCAGGCCTTTGCGCTAACAACCTTTTCATGGCTTGCAGCAGTGACCTTTGCCGCGCTTCCTTTTGCTTTTTCGGAACTGGGCATGGGTTTCACAAATGCATTCTTTGAATCCATGTCGGGTCTGACAACAACCGGCTCCACCATCATTGTCGGCCTCGACACCGCCCCGCCAGGTCTTCTTTTGTGGCGCGCTCTTCTGCAATGGCTCGGTGGCATTGGTATTATCGTTATGGCAATTGCCATTTTGCCGATGTTGCAGGTGGGTGGCATGCAGATTTTCCGACTTGAAAGCTCGGACTCATCGCAGAAAATCTTGCCACGCGCGAAGCAAATAGCTGTCTCAATCATAGTCCTCTATGTTGGGTTCTCCATCGTCTGCGCCATCGCTTACGGCTTTGCCGGCATGTCTGGTTTTGACGCTATAACCCATGCCATGACGACCATTGCGACCGGGGGGTTTTCCACCCACGACAGTTCCATGGGTGGTTTCGACTCCATCAGTATAGAACTTATCAGTATTGTTTTCATGGTCGTCGGATCGCTCCCTTTTGTGCTCTACCTGCAAGCGATCCGCGGCAAAGTCGGTCCGCTGTATCGAGATTCTCAAGTCCAGTGGTTTTTCGCAACCCTCGCGACCCTTGTCTTTCTTCTTGCTCTCTATCAAATGCAAAAAACGTCCATCGAATTCAGCGAGGCCTTGCGCCACTCGGCTTTCAATGTGACTTCCATATTGACTGGCACAGGCTACGCCACGGAAAACTATATGGACTGGGGAACCTTTGCCGCCATTACCATGTTCTGCATCATGTTTATCGGCGGATGCGCCGGATCGACAACCTGTGGCCTCAAGATCTTTCGCTTTCAGGTGATCTTTGCCGCGCTCAGGGTTCAGATCAAGCGCATGATCCATCCGCACGGCGTCTTCTTTCCGCGCTACAACAATCAAAAAATCAATCCCGATGTGGTCTCTTCTGTCGCCAGTTATTTCTTTTTGTTCTTTGCCTGCTTTTCTGCCCTGGCACTGGGGCTCTCGTTGCTCGGGCTCGACACCATCACAGCCTTTTCCTCCGCCGGCACCGCCATCGCCAATGTTGGCCCGGGCCTTGGCGATATCGTAGGCCCGGCAGGCAGTTTTGAGCCCCTGCCCGACGCGGCAAAGTGGTTGATGAGTGCAGGCATGCTGCTCGGCCGTCTGGAGCTCTTCACTGTCCTTGTCATGTTCACTCCCGGCTTCTGGAGGATTTAACATGGGCAAAGAGAAGCCAGACTACACGCCGCGCCAGATGATCGACCGCCTCGTCGCCTTCGATACCACCAGCCGCAAATCCAATCTCGAGCTCATTCACTTTGTCCAGGACTATCTTGCCGCCTTTGACATTGAAGCGACGTTGATCTTCAACGCCGAAAAGACCAAGGCCAACCTTTTTGCGACGGTCGGACCCAATGTGCCCGGAGGTATTGTTCTGTCCGGTCATACCGATGTCGTGCCCGTCGATGGCCAGGACTGGAAGACCAATCCTTTCGAGGTCGCCCGGAAAGAGCGCCGCCTTTACGGTCGCGGCACCGCCGATATGAAGAGTTTCTCAGCCATTGCTCTGGCCCTCGTTCCCCATTTTCTGGGCCTTGAGCTCAAGCGCCCGCTGCACTTTGCCCTGTCCTATGATGAAGAGGTCGGCTGCCTGGGCTGCGTCGACATGGTGGACCTCATCGCCAAAAGTCGGGCGCGCCCCGGCCTCGTGATCATCGGCGAGCCGACCTCCATGCGGGTTATTAACGCCCACAAGGGTATCCGGGTGCTCAGAACGACAGTGACCGGCCGCGAGGCCCACTCCTCACGGCAACACGAAGGCGTCAGCGCCATTGTCATCGCCGGGAAACTCATCCACTTCATCGGCACCCTCATTGACGAGATGAAGCAAAGAGGTGATCCGACAGGACGCTTTGAGCCGCCCTACACAAGTCTTCAGGTCGGAGAGATCTCGGGCGGCACAGCGATCAACATTATTCCCGGCTCTTGCACCTTCGGCTGGGAGTATCGCTGCCTGCCGACCCAGGACGTCGATGAAATTCTGGGCCGGTTCAACGCTTTTGCAGCGACCCTCGATGCCGAAATGAAGCAGCTCTCGCCCGAATGCGGGATTGAGACCATAGAGATCGCCAATGCCCCCGGCCTCATGGTCGAAGACGAAAGCCCGGCTGAACCGCTCGCCCTTGCTATTCTGGAAAAGAACCAGACCGAAGCCGTCGCCTATGGCACCGAGGCGGGCCACTTCCAAAAGGCAGGTTTTCCCACAATCGTCTGCGGCCCCGGCGACATCGCCCAGGCCCACATTGCCGACGAATATATTGAGCTTGATCAGATCGAGGCCTGTGAAGCATTCCTGAGGAAAGTGGCACAGCGGCTGACTACCCCGTGAAGGCCCAAGACGCAATCGCCGGTTTCTATTCTGACAATTCGTCCTCACCGCCAGTCGGCGGCAAGCGGGAAACATAATTCGCGACGGCCTCGAGATCTTCCATCGACAGCTTCTGTATTCTCCTCAACATCCCATGGTAAACGTTCTTGCGTTCGCCTTCCTTCATCTTCTTCAGTTCCCGAAGTGTATAGCCATAGTGCTGGCCCTGAATTTTGGGGAAGAAAAAATCGTCGAACCCTTCTGCACCGTCATCGTGGCATACGGAGCAATTGTCTTCATAGACTTTTTCCCCTCGCGCGAAAGTATCTTCCGGGCCGACGCCCGGCTCCGGCGTCATCGGCAGCGAGGCAAGGTAGCTGGCAACATCGGAAATTCCCTGTGATCCGCCAAAGACATCCGTTTCTGTAAACGGAAGCATGTCGGGGTTGGCGCGATTTCCGAGGCGAAAATCTGAAATCTGCTTGATGATCACACTGCGGTGCTGACCGGCAAGCTGGGGGTAAACCCCGTCCCGCGATCCCTGGGCGTCGGGGCCATGGCAACTCGCGCACATCTCGAAGAGCGCCTTGCCATTCTCCAGGTCCGGCTCCAGATCCAGCGCCTGGGTGAGTTCCTCGTCCAGGGAGGCGGGCGGACCCATGGCAACAACCGGGGCCGGGAACAAAACCTGGAATAACAAGGCAGCGGCACCGAGCTTCAACCATCGAGACAACTGGTCAGGTGTTTCAGTGACAGGCAAATAGAGCATCACGGCAGGTCCCCCCGATTTGTTTGACAGCGGACTTCACGCCAGCTGCGACATCGGGGGAAGTGTACCCGGTGACGCCCGTTCGGTAAACCAGGTTGACGACCCAATCCACCCGTGTCATTTCGCCCCGGTCACTCCCAGAGTTGCCCTTGCGTCTCTCATGCGTCGCAAAATCAATTCGACATCTGCATCAGTTTGCGTCCTCCGCGATGTCGGCAAGGGCCTCGTTGATCACATGACGGGAGGTCCGCACGATGACCGGATTTCTGTCGAGATAATAAGGTAACGCAACAAGCCCTGTGTAAAGCGCCCAGCCGCGCCCTCGCGCCCAGGTCGCCTCATCGACACCCACCCCGGCGCGAAAGATATTCCGGCTCTCTCCGGTCAGGAGATTCCATGCGACAATCAAATCACAAGCCGGATCGCCCACACCCGCCAGACCCCAATCAATGACGCCGCTGATGCGGCCATCAAATATCAGCAGGTTTCCGCCATGGATGTCGCCATGAACCCAGACCGGCGCCTCTTGCCATGACGGCACCTCCAGGGCTGCTTCCCAGGCCCGGGATGCTGCTGAAGTATCAATGAGGTTTTCCAGAGCAGCAATGGACCTGCGCACGGTCGGGTCCAACACCGACAGGGCAACACCGCGATAATTGTTGTGCTTTCCCGAGCACGGTCCCCCGGCGGGGTCAATGCGCTGCAAGGCTCTTATAAATCCGGCCAGATCCCTTGCCGCCTGGTTCAAATCATCGAGCGCACCGGCCTGCACATCCTCGCCACCCAGCCATCTGTATACGGACCCGACCCAGGGATAACTCTCATTCGGTCGCCCTTGTGCAAGAGGAACCGGGATGGCGAGCGGAAGGTCCGGCGCGAGGCGCGGCAACCACTTTTGTTCCTTGTCCACCTGCTGCGTCGCCCAGGGCGCGCGCGGGATTCGAATGACCATATCGTCGCCGAGACTGAAAAGCGCATTATCTGTCCCGGCAGAGGCCACGGGCTCAACTCGAAGATGAGCCCAGTGCGGAAATTGTGTCGTTAACAGGTGGACTGCGAGATCAAGCGCGATATCCACCTGTTCTTCCAGCGCGTTGTTATTGGTCATGAGCGCCCCTTCAATGCCATGCGGTCTGCCATAGCCGACCTGACACGCTTGCCATGTTGACGAAACCGCTTGCGCGCATCGGCGATGGTTTCGCTGTTGTGCCTGTCTTCACGTTCCAGTTTTTGCCAGCGCTTCAGGCGGTCCGGATCAAGCTCTGCTGATGCAATTGCCTCCTGCACCGCACATCCCGGTTCGCTGTCGTGCCCGCAATCTGAAAACCGGCACGCATTCGCCAGTTCCACAATATCGGCGAACACCGCTTCCACCCCCTCGCCAACATCGAACAGGCGCAGCTCCCGCATGCCCGGCGTATCCATCAGCCAACGGCCCTCCGCGACACGGTACAGCCCCCGCGCCGTGGTCGTGTGCCGCCCTTTGGCATCATCCTCGCGAATCCCGCCGGTGTCATGTGCCGCCTGCGTCAGGGTGTTGAGCAGCGTTGTCTTGCCGACACCCGACGAGCCCAGCAACGCTGCCGTCTGCCCGGCGCGCCACCAGTCAAGCAACGTATCGACCTGATCCTTGTTCCGCGCATCAAGCGACAGCACCGGCAACATCTGACCCAATTTCTGCGCCTGCGCTTCATAAGAACCCGGATCAGAAGCCAGATCAGCCTTGGTCAAGAGCACGACAGGCTGGATCCCCGCATCGCGCGCCAGAATGAGATAGCGCTCCATCCGTGCGACGTTGAAGTCCTTGTTGCACGACGAGGTAATGAAAAGGACATCGATATTGGCGCCTATCAACTGGGCCCGCGCATCGCCGCCCGCCACCCGCCTTTCAAGCAGGGTCAACCGATCAAGGCGGCGTTCAATACGTGCCTCGCCGCGCTTGTCTTTTGGCACCAGAACCCAGTCGCCAACGGCGAAGTCACCCGTGCTCATATTGTTTTCAGTCGTTAACGTCAGCGCGCCCTCGGACGTCATGGCCTCGATCAGCGAACGGTGGATTTGCATCAGTCGTGCGGGCGTAAAGCGATCCAGCTCATCCGCCTCGACCTGCATCATGAAGTGTGCCGACCAGCCCAGAGAAATTAATCCGGGATCGGCCAACCGTGTTGGATTGTTGGTCATTGTTCTGCCTGTTTTTGAAACACAAAACAGCGCACCCACAGCAGAGGCATGCAGGTAAGCGGTGTGTCAGGCAGGGCCAGCCGTTAGCTGACTATTACGAACCCGCCTGAGGGTCAAAAGATACAATCATACTGTCCCTCCTTGATTCAGACATTCAGGGGATCAACGCGGATCCGGTTATGCGGCAGAGAAAACTCTTCGCAACACTGTGTATACCCGAAAGACCGTACCATGAGCAAGATCAATTTCCGACGGCAGGCTGCTTCGGAACAGAGGGTGAAATGGATGCGGCAGTATTGGGGCTGAACATCGGACAATATTGCCAACGGTGCAGGACGAGGTCCGCTCTTGAATGAATAGCAGGCGTGCGAACAGGCGCTTGCCTGAGTCTCAGATTAGCCAAGAGCGGGCATTCCAAGAATCAGCAATTGATATTTAATCCGAGTTGATCGGTATTGAAACAAACCGCTATCATAGTGGGCTCGTGCCTCAGATGTTTGCCCGGAAATATCATCGCTGTCTTATAGATGGGGATGCGGATCGTATAGTGGTCTGCCCATGGATGTGGCTGCCTCATGGGGGTCGGGTCACTATTTAGTGATAGCTTTTGCTGGACCTTAAGGTCCGTAGTTGATATGATAAATTAGTGAGATTTCAATCAGAGATCAAAGAAACCTGTAATTTCACTATTCGTTTGATTTTCACACCGCATATCACTGAAGTGCGATCGTAGGATATTCGATCACTTTGGAGCGTGAAGGCAAACTGCGCATAACAGACAACGACGACAACTAACGCAGTCAACACTCTTGGGAGAAGAGTAAGCTGTGCTATCGTGCTTGTCAGCACACTGGACTTTTGCACCCCGGTCGCTTCTCAGCCGGTGATATCATGGTCTTGTGCTGACGTTGTTTCTGGTACGAGCAGATTATCCGTTAAGAAACTTATTTTTTAATCGATGGTCCTGGTGTTGTCAGTCCACTAACCAAGTTAATCACGTGAAGGTGATAATGCCGTTGATCCGATCTATATAGCTCGGGGAAGGGCGCTCGCCCTCGCCTTATGGAGATCTAATTACAATTATGGTCAACGATAATCGTTTGACGACAGCATTGCTTTTGGCGGCCGGTACAGGCTCTCGCCTGCGTCCTTTGACCCTTGATTCACCAAAATGCCTTACAGAAGTTGGCGGCGAAACTATTCTGGGTCGCTTGGTAGACAATCTCTGCTCGCAGGGATTTGATCGATTGGTGGTGGTGACGGGATACCTGGACCATTGTGTGCGAGAATTTCTCGATGAATATGCAGCTGATTTGAAGATTGATTACGTTTTCAACCCTGTGTATCGAACAACCAATAACATCTACTCCCTTTGGCTGGCCCGCGAAGCTATCCAGGAGCCCTTTTTGTTGGTAGAGAGCGACCTGGTCTTTCACGGATCGATGCTCAAGGAGTTGTTGAAACCGGATAGAATCGCAATCTCCCGCATTTTACCCTGGATGAATGGAACAACCGTCGAACTTAATTCGCAAAATGGTGTCGAAGCGTTTCATGTCAGTCGTGATACTTGCGATACGAACCAGTATAAAACCGTCAATATCTGCAGCCTATCCTTGCAAAGTTGGCAAAGAATGATAGCGCGGTTAGACAGCTACATTTCCAACAATCGTGTCGGCGAATATTATGAAGCTGTATTTGCCGATATGGTAAGTGACGGAACACTCGAATTTGAAGCTGTTTTCTTTGATGAAAACAGGTGGTATGAAGTCGATACTATGGATGATTTGGTTGAAGCCGAATTGCTCTTTCCAATGATTAAAAAGACTTCACCTGCTTCACCCGTATTACCTGCTGTGGCCACCGAGTATTAACTTCTGCCTCTGATACTGGATTTCTACCAGCCATAATGTGTAACCATTGCCTGACTGAGCAAGTGAGGCATGCTTTTTGTTTGTCGAACTAAACGATTAGGATCCAGATTAATGTCTGTTCAAGATCAATTGTCCAGGGCGCAACTGTATGAAAAACTTGGGGCCACACATGGGGGATATTGGCGGTATGATTTCGTCGATCACTCCTACCTTTACAATCTATATTTCCCTCCACAACGTTTTTTTGAATTGTTAAAAAGCAACATTCATGAGTTGGTTCAAAGTTATCCGGTTGCACAAGGCGAATTGGCGAATTGGGTTGGCACTTTGATTGATCAGACTCCCGAACGCATTGTAGTAGGAAATGGTGCTGCAGAACTTATCAAAATCGTCTCGGGGCATCTAGCGAACAAGCTGATTGTTCCTGTGCCGTCGTTCAATGAATATGCCAACGCTGCTCCAGAAGGGACCATCGTTGAGTTTCCGCTTGATCCATTGTCTTTTCAGCTGGACGTAGATCAATTTGCTGCCGAAGCACTGCGTTGCAAAGCTGATGTTGCGATTGTAGTGTCGCCGAACAACCCGACGTCAATGTTGGTGCCAAAGGCTGATCTTATTCGCCTGATTGAAAAACTGGCAGAGCAAGAGTGTATGCTGATCCTGGATGAATCTTTTATTGATTTTGCAGAGAACCGCGACCAGGAGACCTTTGAAAGGGATATAGCACGATACCCAAACCTCGCGATTTTCAAAAGCATGAGCAAGGCATATGGTATCTGCGGGCTGCGGATCGGATATATGCTTACGGCCAATGCCGATTTCGCTGAAAAAGTTCGAGCAGGACTACATATTTGGAACTTGAATGGTTTTGCGGAAACTTTTTTGGAAAACGCCCCTGACTATCGTGAAGAGTTTGAAGCAAGCTGCGCCAAGGTGCGCGAAGATCGGGATCAATTTTATCAAGATCTCTGTTCGATCCAGGGAATGGTTGTTTATAAGCCGGATGCCAACTATATTTTTTGCCGCCTTCCGGATCACGCGCCTTCCGGCCCCGAATTAGCTCTAAGCTTGTTCGTTGAGCACAATATATATATCAAACATTGCGAAGGTAAGAGCATGCCGGAATCGGATCGCTATATGCGTATAGCCAGTCGTACTCCAGTTGAAAATGCCAAACTTTGTGCCGTGCTTAATAACGTATTGGCCTCAGAGAACACTATGACTTCGGTCAATAATACAGTGTCAGAGTAAACGCATGTCAGAAGATAAAACGATAGACGCCCCGCAGGCGACACGCCCGACAATCCTCTCCTTTGCCAAAGACTTGCCAAATCTATGCTCGCTGGCAGGTCTTTTGTCCGCCATTCTGGCAATCTATTTCGCTATCCTCGGTGTTTTCCCAGCCGCTATGATCGGGCTGATCTGGGCTGTGTTCTTTGATTGGAGTGATGGCATTATCGCCCGTGGTATGAAGGGCAGAACTGAACAGCAGCGCAATTTCGGTGGTCAACTCGATTCGCTCATTGACATCGTCAGCTTCGGTCTGTGTCCAGCTGTCGTTCTATTAAGCTATGGTGATTTTAATCCCTGGTTCATTCCCGGCGCCTTTTGTATTGTCGCGGCAGGCGTGCTCCGACTAAGTTATTATAACGTGTACGGATTGGTCCGCGAATCAACTTATCAAGGATTGGCAATTGATAATAATGGCCTGATTCTGGTTTCATTTTTTGTTTTGGACGGTTTTATTGGTTCAGCGATTTTTACCATATTGCTCTACATTTCCATCCTGGGATTGGCGATCCTGAATGTGGCTCCGATTAGAACACCAAAACTCGAGGGCGGTTGGTATTACGCGATTACAGCCTATACACTTTTGCTGACTTTGTTTTTTTGCTGGCGGCTAATTCATGCGGTGGGATGACACAAGAGTGTTGACTTGCAGAAATTGTAAGAATTGAACCGTTTGCATGATAATCCAATGGAAATGAGAAATGTCTGAAATCAATCCGACTCTTGTCAGTCGATACTTTGAGGGCGTAAAAACCTCTATTCTCGGCCCCTATATGATGGATGGGTATGGGTTTCCCAATAGTGCCGGCGACTATCGGTTCAAAGCAGAAACCCAAATCGTTGAAAGTTTGCTTAACGGTGTGGATCGTGATGGCGCGGTGCTCGATCTCGGTTGCGGCGTAGGCTATTGGGCAGAGGCGTTCGCGCAAGAGTTTTCTTCCGTTGTAGCGGTTGAGGGGAGCGCGAATCTTTACGATGCGCTTGTTACGCGATGTCTCCCATACCCCAATATTCAATCAGTACACAGTAACGTATTGAGATTTCAGCCCAAGGGTGATTTTAGTTTGACCTTCCTTGGCGGCCTTCTCATGTATCTTGATGAAGACGATGTTGTCGGCTTGCTCGGCAATTTGAAGAAACATCTGAAGCCGGGTGGAATTATTCTGTGTCGTGAATCAACAGTGAGAGGCGACACCCTTTCGCTCACCGGAGACTATTCTGTCGTGTATCGTTCAATCGAGAATTATCGGCGTATATTCAAGAATAGTGGGTTAGCTGTGCGGGTGATTGAGCAAAACGAGCCCTATGTGCTCCTGCAGATGGGATGTGAACTTATGGACAAGTGGAAAGCCTTGACGCCGAAGCCCTTTCAAATGCTTCCCCTTATGGGGCGCCTGGCCTATTGGGGACTGCGAGCTATGAACCCCTGGATCTTAAATGTCCCTAAGACATTTGAAACCCCGTTTCCAATTTTAGAAAACCACTTCTTTGTGCTCGAAGCCATCGATCAAACTGAGTAACGATTCAAATCTAGCTCACACGGCACAATGAAGGTTGAACTGGAGCAAAGTCAGGGATCGCGCTGAGTGGATGCTTATCTCTTGTGTTCATTTGGAGTCGAAACAGCAATCCAGGCCCTCAGCAAGGTCTTGATTGAGGTACTTCAGAAACTGCAATGATGTCCGCTTTGGGTCCAGACTGTGTAAGAACGCGAACGCTGGAGCCTTCCGCGCAACAATGAAATCCAAAACGGGAGGCTAGCGATTCATAATTGGGACTTTAGTCAGTTTCACGTGTCAATATGTCGTTTTGAGCGCCCAGAAATAGTTTTTACACAGTCTGGGTCAACAAGAAACGTTTCAGACTCCGCTCAAAGTAGTCTGCTGTTAGGGGTGAAGCAGACGCTACTTCCCCAGTTCCCCCGGATCGAAATCATATGTCGAATTGCAAAACTCGCAAGTCACGACAATCTTGCCATCGACAACCATATGGTTCCGCTCGGCAGCATCAAATCCGTCCAGCACACCGCGCACCTTTTCCTCGCCGCAGGTGCAGTCCGGCTCAATGTCTGTGCCTTCAAAGGCGCGAACGCCGTCCTCATTGAAAAGGCGATAGAGCAGTTCTTCTGACGACAGCGATGGATCGGTCAGCTCATGGTCCTCGGTGGTGCCCATCAGGATGTTGATCCGGTTCCAGATTTCCGCCGGGCTGTCCTCGCGCTCTTTTTTACCCTCACCTGACTTTGGCAAATGCTGGATCATGATCGCGCCTGCCGTCCAGGATTGCCCCTCGCCGGTGAATATCTCTGACACGGCCACCTTCAAAGACGTTGCAATTTGCTCCGACTGCAGAAAATAGGTCTCGGCGCACTGGGTAATGCTGTCACCCTCAAGGGCGACAATGCCCTGATAAATCTCCGTATCAGCGCCCTGGTCAATCACCACCATGAATTGCCCCTTGCCGAGCAACTCCGGCACCGTGAGACGCTTGCCATCTGCCGTCTCTACGGCTTCTGCCACCTTCGCCTCGTCAAACCGCGCATAGGCGCGCACCATGCCCGGAGCAAAGAAGTCTGCAACCACCATGGAGACCGGACCATCTGACTTTGTCTGCAACGACAGCCGGCCGTTGAATTTAAGCGAGACCCCGAGCATCACCGCAACAGAGAGGATCTCGCCCACGAAGATAGAAACCGCCGCCGGGTATTCATGTTGTTTCAAAACCTGGTCGATGGAGCGATGCAGTCGCACCGCCTGGCCGCGCACATCCGCACCATCAATCTCAAAGGGCAGACATCGGTCCACAATCCCGTCTGTCGCAAGCTCGGCACTCATCAGGACGCCGAACCCATCGCCCAGGCCAGGATCGCCTTTTGCGCATGCAGCCGGTTTTCAGCCTCATCAAAAACCACCGACTGCGGCCCGTCGATAACCTCTGCGGTCACTTCCTCGCCGCGGTGGGCGGGCAGGCAGTGCATGAAAATGGCGTCCGCTTTTGCCTTTGCCATCAACGCGGCATCCGCCTGATAGGGTGCGAGGCGATTGTGCCGCGTCTCGCCGTCACCGTCGCCCATGGAAACCCAGGTATCGGCGACCACACAATCCGCACCGGCAACCGCCGACGCCGGATCATCGGTCAGCATCAGGCGTACGCCTTCGGCCTCGGCCCATTCGCGCACCGTCTGATCGAGACCGAAGTCTGCCGGGCAGGCAAGATTGAAACCAAAATCAAACCGCGAGGCCGCATGAATAAAGGAGTTCACCACATTGTTGGCGTCGCCGGTCCAGGCGATGGTCTTGCCCTTGATCGAGCCCTTGTGTTCCTCATAGGTCATCACATCAGCCATCAACTGACACGGATGGGACTTGTCGGTCAGACCATTGATCACCGGTACGCTGGCGTGTTCGGCAAGCTCGAGCAGCTTGTTGTGATCATCGGTCCGGATCATGATCGCGTCGACATAGCGCGACAACACGCGCGCCGTATCCGCCGTGGTCTCACCGCGCCCGAGCTGCATGTCGCCGCCGGAGATCACCATGGTCTGGCCGCCAAGCTGGCGCATGCCAACGTCAAACGACACACGCGTCCGTGTGGAAGGTTGCTCAAAGATCATCGCGAGAATGCGCCCGTCCAGCGGTCGGTCAGCATCGACCTGGCCTTGCGGGCGGCCCTTGCGCGCTTGCTTGCGCTTCGAGGCATCTTTCAAAATAGATTTTAGTTCAGAGCCACTGAAGTCGCTCAGATCGAGAAAATGTTTCACACTCATGGGTTGTAGCTTTTTTGTTATTATTTTTGTTGTGAGTTCTTATTGCGTCTTTTGGCGAAGCGCTTCGCAGGCGCGGCCAAGCTTTTCGATCGCCTCTGTCACGTGTTCAGCTTCGATGTTGAGCGGCGGCAGGAAGCGGATGACATTTTCACCTGCTGCAACACTCAACAGCTTTTCATCCCGCAGCGCCTGCAACATGTCGAGGTTCAGGACCTTGCACTTGATACCAAGCATCAGACCTTCGCCGCGCACATCCTCAATGATATCACTGTAAGTATCAACGATCATGGCAAGTTGCTGACGCAAGAGCTTTGCCATCTCGTTGACATGGTCGAGAAAGCCCGGCGCCAG
>JAUWTJ010000067.1 GCA_030614785.1 Alphaproteobacteria bacterium
CGCGCCGCCCCGCCCCACGGCGCGCCGAACTATCCCTGGTTCGTGCCGGTCCTCGGCGCGCTGATCAGCGGCGGGTTTGTGGTCTGGAAGCTGGTGGAGGTTTTGATCTAAACCGGAATTGTACCCGCCGTTGTCGTGCGCCACATGACGCGGCGGTGGCCGTCGAAACCGGCGTCGGCGAAGTGCTGGACGCGGCGATTGTCCCACATGGTGAGCATATTTTTCTGCCATTTGTGACGATAGACGAATTCGTCCTTCGTAGAGAAGGCGCAAAGGAAATCAAGCAGGGCCTTGCCTTCTTCGGCATTCAAGCCGTCGATGCCGATGGTGTAGACCCGGTTGATCCAGAGGATCTTTTCTCCGGTACCCGGATGTGTGCGGATGATCGGGTGGGTGCGCTCGTCTTTGGCACTGTCTGATGGCACAATCTTGAGCGAACGGGTCGGGTCATTCTCGTTGCCATAGAAGCCTTCTTTTGAGTAAGGCAGTACGGCGCTGTGGATGCCGCGCAAGTCTTCGAGGAAGGTTTTCATTTTGTCCGACAGCGCGAGATATGCGGCGCGGCCGTCGGCAAACAGCGTGTCGCCGCCGACCGGAGGCACGATGTGGCCGTAGAGGATGGTGGCGGCGGGCGGTTTTTCCTGAAACGTATAATCCGTATGCCAGCCGCCGCCAAAGTGTGAGGCGGTCTCTTCCGGTTCACGGCGCAGCTCAAGAATGTTGGGGTGGCCGTCCATGGGAACAATGAATTCAGTGAGACCGTAATCTCCCATGGCTTCGGTAAACCCCTCAAGTCCGGACGGGGTCAGATCCTGATCGGGGAAGAAGACAACACCGTGCGCGTGCCAGGCGTCCTTGATCTCGGCGACGATATCTCGCGTCAGGGGCCGGGCAAGGTTGGCGCCGATAATAGAGGCGCCGAAGCCGCCCGGATTGGGGGTGATTGTGATGTGCTTATGGGCCAAGTTGATTTTCTCCCTTTTTCCTGAAGCCTAACTGAGGGACGGACGCGATAGCAAGGTTCGCTTCGCCTCGCGCGATATCCTAAGGTCTTGTCTTCTCCTGCTGATTCGCCCTTCCCGGAGGACTTTGTTTTCCATGAGCCTTACTGTTCTCGCCCTGATCATGTTTGCGGCGCTCTTGCATGCGACGTGGAATGCGTTGATCAAGCTTGGCGGTGACCGACTGATTATTATGGCGCTGCTTTCGGGAAGTTCCGGGGTGATCGGGCTTTGCCTGACGCCGTTTTTCCCTCTGCCGGCGCCTGCTGCCTGGCCCTTCATTGCGGCGACTTCGTTTATCCACATTGGCTACATCTGGTTTTTGACCAAGGCCTACGACCATGGCGACTTTGGCGTGGTCTATCCAATTGCCCGCGGTGTTGCTCCGCTTTTGACCGCGACAGGCGCGATGATCTTTGGCGGCGAGTTTCTCAGCGGATCGAGCCTTGCAGGTGTGGCTATCATCGCTGCCGGAATCATGAGTCTTGCTCATGACGGGAGCAATAGAACAGGCGAGGGTGAAACGCGGTCTCTGAAACCTGTGCTCTACGCGCTTGCCACCGGCTGTTTTATTGCCAGCTATACGCTGGTTGACGGGTTCGGGGTGCGGGTATCGGGAACGGTTGGCGGTTATACGGCCTGGCTCTTTGCTCTCCACGGGTTGCCGCTGGTTATCATGGTGATGTTTATCCGCAGAGACGGCCTTGTCCAGGCGGCGCGGCAGAATTGGAAAAGGGGCGCTGTTGGCGGCGCGTTTTCCATTGCGGCTTACTGGATTGTGATCTGGGCGTTCACGCTGGGAGCGATTGCGCCCGTCGCGGCGCTGCGCGAAACCAGCGTGGTGTTCGCAGCGATTTTTGCGGCGGTTCACCTCAGGGAAGGGTTCGGCGTGAGGCGCGCTCTTTCGGCCCTGCTTGTGGCATCAGGCATAATCCTGCTTGCGATCTAGGCTCTTTTCCAGCTTGATTTCCGCTCCAGATAAAGTCCCTCATCCTGAGGAAGATGCGCAGCATCTGTCTCGAAGGATGGGAGCCCGGAATTCGCCATCCCTCCTTCGAGGCTCGCCGTCGCTCGCACCTCAGGATGAGGACTGAGTTGATGTCAACGAGACAATCAAGTCGGAAACTTTGCCTTTTGCGCGAGGCGGTGCCAGTGGAAGCGATAGGCAGGCGATCCGCCGTTGCGGGCCGGTGTGGCCTCGGCGATGCGCAGCCACTTTTGCATCGCTTCATCGGCTGTGTCCCACGCACTGCGACATGACGTTGCGGGATCTGTCCCAAGGGCCTTTTCAACGATCTCTTCCTCAAGCTGGTCGCGCTCGCGCTCGAAGGCGCCGAGCCTGACGGCATAATCCTTCAGGACTGCGCGGTGGAGCGTCTCATGGCGCCACCACAGGGAGGCCGTGTCAAAGGTGCCGGAGGGCCTGGACGCAAGTTGACGGGGCAGGTGGGCCGGATCGAGGGACAGGGGCTTGAAGATGCCGGTGTCAGGGGCGGCGGTCGCTGTCATGAAATGCCTGTCGCCCCCCTGGTCCGCTCCGGTGCCAAGAAGTGAGACCTGCGAGCCGACCGTTTGGCCAAACCGGCGCGCGGGTCCAAAGGAGGCGTGGGCGCATACGGTGCCGTTCATGAGGCCGTCGGGTCGCCAGCTCGGATTGCCGGATGCGCCCTTGCCGCGATCGCGCAGTATACGCATCATATCAAGTGGTGTGAGGCTCCCGCGCCCTTCGGCAAGACAGGCGGTTGTGCGCCGCCAGCGCGTCGGGCCGGAGGCCAGTTCGCTCAGGACTTTTGCGCCGAAGATTTCAAGAAAGTTAAAGGTCGTGCCTTTTGTCCAGCCGACAGTTTGTGCCAGCGCTTCGAGGCCGTCGCTCATGGCGTCATAGTCTTCGCCGATTGTGAGGGTGTTTGAGATGCTGCGCGTGCCGGTAACTTTTTCGCAAATCCATTCCCGGCCGATGGTCTCAAGCACAAAGGCGGAGGTCCGGTCGGCGATGAGAAAGGAATTGTGATAGTAAAACCGCGCAGCCTGCGGGTGACCGCAATTGCCGCTTTGGCCATAAGTTTCAACAAGTGTGCACAGGAGCTTGAGCGCCTCTTCTGCGGACGTGGCCCGTTCCAGACCAAGGCGGACCATGTCCATGCCGATGAGGCCGGGGGCTTTGCCGGGTGGCACTTTTGTCAGGATTGCCTCGTTGCCGATCGCAACCCCGTGTTCATTGGCGCCCATCTCGGCGCCCCACATCCAGTAGGGCCGCGACAGCATCACCGTGTGAGTGCGGGATGCCTGCGGGATTTCGATATAGGTGAGCTGGACGCTCGCGCCCGCCGCGTGATTTTGAGCGGGCAGTACCTCGACAATCTGGGCCTCATTGGCGTCGCGGTCGCTGTTTTTTGCAAACAGCGTCGCGCCGGACTTTGTCGCCGAACCAAGGGCCACCAGGGTGTCGCACATATTTCGTTAACCCGTTGCTACGGTTTGTTTTTGCGTCATTGGGACTTCATTAGCGTCTGTGCGCTAGTTTGACAGGTAACACAAATCGGAACAACTGCAGATCCCGAAGGGTTCCCATGGCAAAAGACCATCTCCTCAATGCCGGCCAGGCTCTTGTTCAGGAAATCCTTGAACACCGCGTGCTGGTTGGCATTGTTGTCTTTTACTGCGTCTTTGCTCTTGTGCTCGGGTATCGGTTCGAACGCGACGTCGATCTGTTTCTTTATTCAAAGTATTTCCTTGGCATGATCGCCCTGGTGGGTCTGGCCTTTGTCTATCGACGTTTTGCCAGGCTTATGGGGCAACCAGGCAGACACTCTGTCCTGAAGAAGCTTTACGCCGATGTGAAAAAGGATGTAACGCCCACGCAGGTGGTCGGCGGCGGGTTTTTGTTCCTTCTGTTCTCGACCTACTTTTCCGCCTTCCAGTCGGTCAAGGCGATGATCCCGGCGGTCAAACCTTTTACCTATGATGTGGCTTTCGCGGAAATCGACCGGGTGGTCCATTTCGGGTTTTATCCTCACGAGCTGTTGCAGCCGCTGCTTGGCTATCCGATTGCGACGTTCGTCATCCAGTTCTTTTACAATATCTGGTTCCTCTTGATGCTCGGGGTACTGGTCTGGCAGATGTTCGATCGACGCGTGCCGCATTTGCGGATGCGATTTTTGGTCAGCTTTGCCCTGGTGTGGTTTTTGGTCGGCTCGCTTGGCGCCATTCAGCTGTCCTCGGCGGGGCCGGTCTACTTTGACCGGGTGACCGGACTTGACGGTCCGTATGGTGATCACATGGCCTGGCTGTGGGCGGTCTACGAACTTTCGCCGCTGTTTACCCTCGACATGCAGGACCTGCTCTGGGAGCATTACTCCGCTGCTGACCTTGCCTCGGGAACCGGAATTTCAGCGATGCCCAGCGTCCATGTCTCCATTGCGACACTGCTGTTCCTGCTCTCGCGTCACAGCGGCAAATGGGCGACAGTGATCTTCGGCGTTTTTCTTGCCGGGATCATGGTGGGCTCGGTCCATCTGGCGTGGCACTATGCCATTGACGGCTACCTTGGCGCGGCCCTTGTGCTGGTGATCTGGTGGCTGGTCGGGCGGTTTTACGCCGAAGTGCCCAATGAAAATGCCGCAAAAACCTGGTAGCCGGTTCCGTTCAGGCCTGGCCAGCCGGCCTTTTGATCACGATCAAGGAGCTTTGGGTTAAATTCTCCGACGATGGTTTTTTGTGTCCTCCCGATGAAGGAGCCAGGCGATGGCAAAGCGCGGCCAGATTACCAGTCATGAACCGACAGACTTTGGTGACCGTGATTTTCCGGCGGCGCTGGTCAACGTTACCAATGTTTGCAATCTGGAATGCACGCATTGTTTTGTCTTCCGTGATGACAATCCAAACTCCGCGCATGACAAGATGAACGATGCCACCATGTTGCATCAGCTTGAAGCGCTGCGTGACAAGCACAATATTAGATCGATGCTGTTCATGGGCGGCGAACCAATGATCCGTAAGGGTCTGGTTTTCGAAGCGATGAAGCTTTTCGAACATGCCACGATTGCGACCAACGGGACCTACGGCATACCGAGCGTGCCAGGGCATGTGGTGTCCGTGTCGCTTGACGGGCCGAAACATTTGAACGATCCGATCCGGGGGGAAGGTGTTTTTGACAAGGTGAAAGCCTCGATCCATGACCGCGATCTGTCGGACGGCACAGTTGTTATGCTACAGATGGCGATCACGCGTGACAATGCTGCCGGGATTGAAGAGTTCGTCGAAGCGGTGAAAGACTGGCCGATTGCGGGCGTGGCTTTTACGTTCTACGTGCCGCCGCTGAATGACACATCGGGTCAGGGCTGGGATAATCTGACAGAGCGCGACAGCGTGGTCGACCGGGTGCTCGCGCTTAAGGATAAATACCTGCTTCTCATCAAGGCCAATCGCGGCGCGCTTGGGATGATGAAATCTGATGTCTCATTGAACTATACCGGCGAGGAGGGCGAAAACTGCCTGATGCGCAATCTGCTGCCGCTCTATATGGGCGATGGTCCTGATGGAAAAGGCGCGTTTGAGCGCACTTTCTGCTGCTATGGCAATGATGTCGATTGCGCGCGCTGCGGCGCCTATGCGGTCTTCAATGCGGCTTACAAGAAGGAGCGCCCCCGGCCACAAGCTGGCGATGTGGATTGACCTCCTCTGGTCGCGCAGCGACCGGAGCTACCGGGTAGTCCTTGCTGTTTGGTTATGTAGATTGACCCGCCTCTGTGCGGCTGCAATATTGGTTGTCGAATCCACTACGGGTTCCAATAAAACAAGCAATAAGTGGAAACGCACCCATGTCTGACAAATACCAGGCGCTGCCGGCCCCGACGCCGGAGACGCAGCATTTCTGGGACGGCGCAAAAGAAGGCGAGCTCAAGCTCCAGCGCTGCACGTCCTGTTCTCATACCTATTTCCCCCCGCGGCCGTTCTGTCCGGAATGTGCCTCGCGCGATGTGGAGGTCTATAGTGCCTCCGGCAAGGCGACGCTCTACTCCTATGTGATCAATCACCGCGCGCCCAAAGGCTGGGACGCGCCCTATTCGATCGCGGTTGTTGAACTCGAAGAGGGGCCGCGCATGATGACCAACGTCATTGGCATCGCGCAAACCCCTGAAGCGCTTGAGCTTGATATGGCGCTTGAGGTCAGTTTTGAACAGGTCAGTGACGATATCTTCCTGCCGAAATTCAAACCTTCGGCTGGAGGTGCATCATGAAGCCAGGATCTGTAGCAATTGTCGGCGCCGCCGAAACAACCGAGCTCGGGCGTATCCCGGACCTTTCCGAAATCGGTCTGCACGCCGACGCGGCGCTTAATGCCATGAAGGATATGGGCATCGGGCCGAAGGACATTGACGGCATCGCCACCGCCGGGACAAGTCCAACCAATCTTGCTCACTATCTGGGTATCACGCCGACATGGGCAGACGGCACTGCCGTTGGCGGCTGTTCCTTCATGTTGCATGTGCGCCATGCGGCGGCGGCAATCAATGAAGGGCTTTGCGAGACTGTTCTCATTACGCATGGAGAAAGTGGCAAAAGCCGCGTTGGTAAATCCGGGTTTGGCAGATCAGATGGCAGCTTGCAGGGGCAGTTTGAGGCGCCGTTTGGCCCGATGGGGCCGCCGACGATGTTTACCATTCCGGTGCTGCGTTATATGAAGGACCGCGGGCTCACTCATGAGCAACTGGCCAATGTGTCAGTGGTTCAGCGCGAGTGGGCGGCAATGCACCCACGCGCAACGTTCCGCGATCCGATCACCATTGATGATGTGCTCAATTCGCGCATGATTGCTTATCCATTCCGCATCCTGCAATGCTGTCTGGTGACCGATGGCGGCGGTGCGCTCATCATGACGTCTGCGGAGCGTGCGAAGGACTTCCCGACGAAGCCGGTCTATATTATTGGCACTGGTGAAAGCGTCGAGACGCCGATGATTTCGCAAATGGCTGACTTTACCTCCTCGCGCGCCTTCCGGGTGTCGGGCAAGAAGGCGTTTGATGAAGCCGGGATTTCGCACTCCGACGTTGACCATCTGATGATCTACGATGCCTTTGCTCACTTGCCGATCTACGGTCTTGAGGACCTTGGCTTTTGTGAGCCTGGCGAAGCAGGCCAGTTCATCATGGAGCGCAATACGGCGCCGGGCGGCAAGCTGCCGATGAACACCAATGGCGGCGGGCTGTCCTATATGCATTCTGGCATGTACGGCATGTATGCGCTGCAGGAAAGTGTGCGGCAGATGCGCGGGACCTCTCCAGCCCAGGTCGAGGGGGCGAAAATTTCTGTCTCCCACGGAGTTGGCGGCATGTTCGGTGCGTCGGGTACGATCATCATGTCAAACGAAAGGCCGTAATATCAAATGATGTCATCCTCGGGCGACCACCAAAAGCTTTTGGGGGTCGAGCCGGGGATCTTCTCTCAGTCCAGGGATCAACGAGAGAAGATCCCCGACTCCATGCCCTAAAAGAGTCGGGCATGGCTCGAGGATGACAAGGAATAAAAAGAGAGCAACAGGATCACCCATGTCTACTATCCTCCTCATGAGCACCATGGATCTGCGTGATGATCTGTCTTTCGGGTCGCATGAGGTGCGCACCTGGCTGGATGCGGGTGATCCTGCCGAGGTTGAGTATATTGTTGTGTGGGGAGCGTTTGCCCTGGATTATGACACCCTGCCGAAGCTGAAGGCTATTTTTTCGCTTGGCGCGGGCGTTGATCATTTGGGCGATCTTTCAGGCGTTCCGGACGGCGTCGCCGTGGTGCGGTTTGTCGACCCTCTGCTGACGGAGGAAATGACCAGCTATGTTATCCTGAATGTGCTGCGGTTTCACCGCGAGGACCCCTGGTATCGTGATCGGCAGGCCGCCGGGGAGTGGGAGCAGATTATCCCGCCTGCTGCCGGTGATGTGCGGATCGGTGTCGCGGGGGCTGGCGAGCTTGGATCGGCTGCGGCAAAAGCTCTGTTTGATCTTGGCTATGACGTTGCGGTGTGGAGCCGCTCGAGGCGATCCTCGGAAGGGATGCAGAGTTTTATCGGACGCGGCGCGCTGCCGGACTTTCTCGGGCGGACAAAAATTCTGGTCAATCTCCTCCCCCTTACGGACGAAACCCGCGGGATCTGGTGCGCCGAGACGTTCACTATGCTGGAAGACGGGGCGTATGTCATTAACGCGGGGCGGGGGGCTTCACTGGTTGAAGCTGATCTTCTGGCGTGTCTGGAAAGCGGCAGGGTTGCCGGGGCGGCGCTTGATGTCTTTGAGCAGGAACCGCTGCCGGAGGGGCATGCGTTCTGGACCCATCCCCGGGTTTTCGTGACCCCTCATGCCGCCAGTCTTTCCAATCCGGTTTCCATCGGGGATCATGTGATGCGAAATATCGTACGGATTGAGCGCGGCGCGGGGCCGATCGGATTGGTCGACCGCGAGCGGGGATACTGAAAACGTGAACTTTGCGACCCATGACATAGACGGGCTTGCGTGGATGCAGGCCGGACCGGACATCGGGTCAGGCGCGCTCGCGTTCATTTTCATTGGCGGCTATGGCTGCAACAAGGAGGTCTGGCGGCATCAGTTTGAGCGCCTGTCGGACCGCACCACCTGCATCGCGATTGATATGCCAGGGCACGGCGCCTCTGTGCCGCAACTGGAGCGCTCCTCCATCGAAGGCTATGGCCGCGTGGTGAATGAGCTGCGGGCGCATCTGGGGCTTGAAAAGCCCGTGCTTGTGGGTCACTCCATGGGCGGACGGGTGGCGCTTGAGGCTTCCCGCCAGGCGCCGGAGGCCTTTGGCGGGCTGATCCTGCTGGATGTCAGCCGGGCGGTTTCGCCGGACCATGATCCGGCTGAGCGGGCGAAGCTTTCATCCGGCGAAAGTCACAAGGCGTTCCGCGCGCACATGCGGGCGATGTTTGAGCAGAATTTTTCCGAAACCTGCGACCCGGCGATCAGGGAAGAGATCCGGGCCAGCTCGAAGGCTCTGGATCATGCCACCGCCAATGCGCTGACGCCGACCATCGGCATGTGGGATCACACTCATTGGGAAGAGGCACTTCGCAGTTTGAAATGTCCGCTTTATGTCGTACAAAGCACCTATCTTGTTTACGGGCAAGCGCGCCACATTCTGGAAGAGGGTGAAAACACGCCTTTCTTTGATATGGTCCGGGCAATCATTCCCGGGGTTGAAATCGATATGATCCGTACGGGGCATTTCTCGATGTTGGAAGAACCGGTGCGGGTTGCCAAAGCGATTGCGAAATTCGCAAGCCATCTTGCAAGCTAAAAAGGATAATCCCATGCAAACCGTCCAGTTCACGTTTCCCTCAAAGGCCGATGGCCTGATGATTGCCGCGACACGCTGGGGCAGCGCCGAAGGCGCCAAAGCTGTGGTTCAGATCGCGCATGGTATGGCGGAGCATATGGCGCGCTATGCGCGGGTGGCACAGGCGCTGACCGGGGCGGGTTACCTCGTCTATGCGATGGATCATCGCGGCCACGGCAAGTCCATTCCGGCGGGCGACGCGCCGGGCGATTTTGGCGAGGCGGCCTGGGCCGGGCTGATCGATGACGTGATAACTCTCGGGCGGATCATCAAGGAGGATCATCCGGATCTGCCGCTGATCCTGTTTGGTCACTCCATGGGCAGCTTCGCGGCGCAGCAGGTGGCGGTGAAGGCGTCTGGCACGCTTGATGCGCTGGTGCTTTCGGGTTCTGCGGCGCAGGACAAGTTCGTCGAGGCGATGATGGCAGAAGAGGGCTTTTCGCTCTCCGGGATCAGCCTTGGCGATACGCCGCCGCGCACGGATTTTGACTGGCTCAGCCGCGACGAGGCCGAGGTTGACAAATATATCGCCGATCCCTTGTGCGGGTTTGAGCTGAAACTGGAATCGCTGGCCTCGGGCATGGAGGCGGCGTTTGAAGTGGCCAAGCCTGACGTACTGGCCGCGATCAGGAACGATCTGCCGGTGCTGTTCATCGCCGGTGAGGCCGACCCGATCAATGCCAGGCTCTCGCTGCTCAACCTGCTGGAAGAGCGCTGGCGCGCCGCCGGTGTCACCAACATCGACACGCACTACTACGAAGGCGCGCGGCACGAGCTCCTCAACGAGACCAACCGCGATGAAGTGACAGCGCAGCTGATCGCGTGGATGGACGGGGTGGTTTAGGTTTATACTTTTTCGTCCTTCTCCCTCCGGGAGAAGGTGGCGCATCGCGCCGGATGAGGGGCGATGTCGCTGCGCTTTGAGTGCTCTGTGAGGCCGGTCCCTCACCCGTCACGGCTTCGCCGTGCCACCCTCTCCCGGGAGGAGAGGGACTTTATTTCCCCTCCCAGGCCACCAACTCCTGCGCCCCTTGCTCACTCAGCCGATAGATCCCCTTGCCCTCAGCCTCAAACCATCCGTAGACGTTGTTATACATGATGTCGCGCGCTTTGGGGTCGGAGAGCTCTGCGGCGACATGCGCCGCCTTGGCCTGGCCACCCTCGCGCAAATGTGAGGCAATCAAAATGGCGCGCTGACGGTAGGAGGTGAGGACGCCCTTGTTGGTCGCCTGGCCGCCCGGGGTCGTGTCGCCGACGCGGGTGCTGAACTCTTTTTTGAGGCGCGCGGCGCGGCGCTTGTTGAGCCGTGCCTCCGACGGCAGCGGGTCAAGCACGATCGAGACAATGCCGGTCGGTGCGCCCTTCTTGCGGCCGCCAATTTTCGGGTCGATGGTGATGAGCCCGAGGCCGAGGCGCCGGAACAGCTTTAAAATCCGCTTGCGCTCGCGCTTCAGGGTGCCCATGCCCGCCGGTACACCGACATAGACGCTCTCGGTCATGGCGAAGCGGTCGACCGCCTGCAGGATGACCCCGAGATTGAGCTGCAGCTTCAGCTCGACAATGAGAAGCGGCTCTCCAGTACGCTCGGCGACAACATCACAGCCCTCCATCTCGCCCTTGACCTCATAGCCACGGCTCTCGAGCGTGCGCTTCAGCGGCGGGTAGAGATCCTGTTCTTTCATGAGGTTGGGCTCAAGCCAAATGCTTCACAGCCGTCCACTGTTGAGACAAGTAGGTAGTGGGTTCTACCCAGCAGAATTGATTTCCTGTGTTCGGCGATAACAGATTGGCCGTCTTCAAAGTGGAAGGCACCCGGCGCTTTCAGGTATCCAATTCTCCCGTCATTTAGATAAAACATCCAGCCGTTTACTGCCTTGCCGGTGTAAGTCGGCCTGGCGGTTTGAAATCCGACAGTTCCGCAGACTTTGCCGCTTGAGGTCGAATATCCTTCCATTTTTGCCCCGAAAAATACGATACTAATGGCGAATGCCAGTAGATAACGTCTCAAATTCTGGCCCAGGTGGTCGGTAATCAGGATTTTAGTCAGCTGTCTCTGTTTGTTCATTGATAAGTTCCGCCATTTTCCCAATTAATCTAACCTGATTTGTTGGAAAGGCCTAAGTCGCTGAAGCCCTTGCATCCGCCCCCCTTATCCCCTATAAACCGCGCTTCCGAGCCAGCTGGCCAGTTAGGGCTGCCATGTTGGTTCCAAATGCCGGTGCGTCTATCCTTGGTTTAGGTGCACTAACCTGTTGATTTATAAAGGAAAAGCAAAATGCCCAAAATGAAGACCAAGAGCAGCGCCAAGAAGCGCTTCAGTCTGACGGCTTCCGGTAAGGTGAAGCGGCAGCAAGCTGGCAAGCAACACGGAATGATCAAGCGGTCTCCGGCCCAAATCCGGAACCTGCGCGGATCGACCCTTGTTTCCAAGGCTGACGAGAAAAGGGTCAAGAAGCTTATGCCTTATGGCTAGGCGGCTTTTTTCCTGATTTCTCCCGGCATTATCCAGTTTAAAGATTTGAAGGACCTTCTCTCATGGCACGCGTAAAACGGGGCGTCACAAAGCACTCCCGCCACTCAGAAATTATCAAGAGCGCGAAAGGCTATCGTGGCCGTCGCAAGAATACATTCCGCACGGCGATCCAGGCCGTCGAAAAGGCCGGGCAATATGCCTATCGTGACCGCAAGACCCGCAAGCGGAACTTCCGTGCGCTCTGGATCCAGCGGATCAATGCGGCAACACGGGCCCATGGTCTGACTTACGGTCGATTTATCAACGGCCTCAGCCTTGCCGGCATTGAGGTTGACCGCAAAGTTATGGCGGACCTTGCCGTGCGTGAGCCTGAGGCCTTCAAGGCCCTGGTTGATCAGGCGCAAGCTGCTCTTGCCAAAGCCCCTGCGGCAAGCAAGGCTCCTGCAGCAGCCTGATCGCTCATCAAGATTGAACTGATCCCGATATCAGTTTCCTAATCAGGGCCATAACCCCGGAATGCTTTTGCGTCCGGGGTTTTGGCCGTATTGTACTCAAAAGATTCGAAAGCCCCGGGATGCGGGGTACCAGAGGCAGGACGTAGATGTCGACACCAACTGAAACTGAACTGGACGCGCTTGGCGGCGCCATCGCTGGCGAGATTGACGGCGCGGGCAGCATTGGCGCGCTCGAAGAGATCCGCGTCTCGGCGCTGGGCAAGAAGGGACGCGTCAGCCTCCTGATGAAGTCGCTCGGGCAAATGAGCCCGGAGGAGCGCCAGACCATGGGCCCGGCGCTGAACGGTCTGAAAGTCAGGATCACCGATCTCATTCAGGGCAAAAAGGATGCCCTCGAGGCGGCCGCGCTTGATGCCCGGCTGGAGACCGAGCGGGTCGATATCACGCTGCCGGTGGCGCCGGAACTTGAGGGCCGCATCCATCCTGTCTCCCAGGTCACCGACGAGCTGGTGGCAATCTTTGCTGACATGGGCTTCTCGCTCGCCGAAGGCCCGGACATCGAGGATGATTTTCACAATTTCACGGCGCTCAACTTTCCGCCCGCCCATCCGGCGCGCGAGATGCATGACACGTTCTTTTTGAAGCAGGACGACGCCGAGCTACAGGCGCAACAAAAGGGCGGCAGAGCCGCCGCCAATGAACCACCAAAAGTTCTGCGCACGCATACCTCGCCGGTGCAGATCCGCCACATGATGGCCAACAAGCCGCCGATCCGGATCATCGTGCCGGGGCGGACCTATCGCTGCGATTCAGATCAGACGCACACGCCGATGTTCAATCAGATCGAGGGTCTGGTGATCGATAAGGCAACCCATATGGGGCATCTGAAGGGCTGTCTGATCGAATTCATCAAGGCGTTCTTCGAGATTGACGAGATTAACTATCGCTTCCGGCCGCACTTCTTTCCGTTCACGGAGCCGTCGGCGGAAATGGATATCGGCTACACGGTCGATGAAAATGGCGAGCAGAAAATCGGTCATGGTGGCCAGTTCATGGAGATTTTGGGGTGCGGCATGGTGCATCCCAATGTGCTGAAAAACTGCGGCCTTGACCCCGATGAATACCAGGGTTTTGCCTTTGGTCTGGGGGTCGACCGGCTTGCCATGCTGAAATACGGCATCCGCGATCTGCGCCCCTTCTGGGAGGCCGATCAACGCTGGCTGAAGCATTATGGTTTCAGGCCGCTCGACATGCCCAACCTGGCAGGAGGGTTGTCACGATGAAATTCACCCTGTCATGGCTGAAAGAGCATCTGGAAACAGACGCCTCGCTGGAAGACATAGTCGAAGGCATGATCCGTATCGGTCTCGAGGTCGAAGAGGTTATCAATCCGGCTGAAGTTTACGCGCCGTTCAAGGTCGCCTACGTGAAGGAAGCAAAGCCTCATCCGGATGCGGACAAATTGCGTGTCTGTCAGGTGGAAACCGACGAAGGCGTGCTTGAAGTCGTGTGCGGCGCGCCCAATGCGAAGACCGGCCTGTACGGTATTTTTGCACCAGTGGGATCGCAGCCGCCGAATGTTGATTTCGTGCTCAAGAAAGCAAAGATCCGCGGTGTGGAATCCAATGGCATGCTGTGCTCGGAACGTGAGATGGGGATTTCCGAGGAGCACGACGGGATTATCGAGCTTGCCGGGGAGCCAAAGATCGGCACCCCCTTTGCCGAAATCGCGGGTCTTGATGACCCGGTGATCGATTTTGAAGTGACGCCGAACCGGCCCGACTGGAACTCTGTCGCCGGGATTGCGCGCGATCTGGCCGCTGCCGGCATGGGAACGCTGAAAACGCCCGAACCAAAAGTCATTCCGGGGGCGTTTCAAAGCCCGCAGGATGTGGACTTGCGCTTCCCTGAGGCGGGGACGCAAGAGGCCTGCTCACGGTTTGCCGGGCGATACGTGCGCGGCATCAAGAACGGGCCAAGCCCTCAATGGCTGCAAACGCGCCTCAAGGCGATCGGGCTGCGGCCAATCAATGCGCTGGTCGATATCACAAACTACGTCTCCTACGACCGCGCGCGGCCCTTGCATGTCTATGATGCGGACAAATTGAAGGGCGTCATTCATGCGCGGCTTGGTCGGGAAGGCGAGAAATTCCTCGCGCTGGATGGCAATGAGTATGAAGTCACAGCCCAGGACTGCGTTATTGCCGATGACACAGGCGTGCTCGGTCTTGGCGGTATCATGGGCGGCGAGGATACCGGCTGCACCGAGGCGACGGTCAACGTCTTCATCGAGTGCGCTTACTTTGATCCGATCCGCACGGCGCGCACCGGCCGCTCGTCAACCATCATGTCTGACGCGCGCTACCGGTTTGAGCGCGGTGTCGATCCGCGTTTTGTGTTGCCGGGCATGGAACTTGCCACGCAAATGGTGATGGATTTCTGCGGCGGTGAACCGAGCGAGATCGTTGATCGTGGCCATGACATTTGGCAGGACAAGGTGGTCTCCTTCCGACCGGCCCGGGTGCTGGAACTCACGGGCATGGAGCTCGGCGAAGACGAGATGATCGGTATTTTGACCGCGCTCGGTTTTGACGTGAAAACCGGCGGCAAGGTCTGGAGCATCGATGTTCCCTCATGGCGCCCTGACATTGAAGGCGAAGTGGATATTGTTGAGGAAGTCAGCCACATCCACGGCTTTGAACATCTGCCGACGACGCCTTTGCCGCGCCTTGATGTAGTGGCAAAACCGGTTCTGACGCTGCGACAGAGCCGACATCGCTGGGCGCGGCGCGAGGCGGCCTCACGCGGGTTCTATGAAGCGGTGACCTATTCTTTCACCCACCAGCCGTGGGCCGAAGCCTTTGGCGGCGGCGCGGAAACTCTCAAGCTGGCCAACCCGATCTCGTCGGAGCTGGCGGCCATGCGACCTTCTGTTCTGCCAAATCTGGTGGCGGCGGTGCAGCGCAATGTTGATCGCGGCGTTGGCGAAATTGCACTCTTCGAGCTTGGGCCGCAATACCGGGGGGCGGAGCCCGACGATCAGGATGCGGTGCTCGCCGGCGTTCGCCGCGGCGGTGGCACGCGGTCATGGACCGGTGCGATGAAGGCGCCTGATGTCTTCGCCATGAAGGCTGACGCGCTGGCGATCCTGGCTGAAGTCGGAGCGCCGGTGGCAAGCCTGCAGGCAACGCCCGATGCGCCGGCGTGGTATCACCCGGGCCGATCCGGCACGCTGCGGATGGGGCCGAAGATGGTGCTGGCACATTTCGGTGAGCTGCATCCCGGCGTGCTCAAGCTGATGGATGTAAAAGGGCCGGTGTTTGCCTTTGAGACCTATCTCGATGTGGTTCCTGCACCACGAAAAAAGGGCAAGACCCGCGCGGTCTACAATGTCTCCGACTACCAGGCGGTCGAACGCGATTTTGCCTTTGTTGTGGGGGCAGATGTAACGGCTGATAGTTTGATGCGAGCTGCAAAGGGTGCCGACAAGGTGCTGATTGACGCGGTCAGCGTGTTTGACGTCTTCGAAGGACCATCGATTGGCGAGGGCAAGAAATCCGTAGCACTTTCGGTAACCCTGCAACCGACGGAGGGAACGCTCACTGATAAGGAGATCGAAGCGGTGGCTGACAAGGTCGTTGCAGCGGTGAAAAAATCCAGCGGCGGAGAACTGCGCGGCTGAACCCTTGCTGAGAGCTGGATGTAACAGGCAGTGGGGCGAAAACGCCCCCGCCCATCCTGTTGGGCGTTCCCGGGATACCTGTGACGCGCTTATTGATGCCTGCTCGTCCCACCATTTGGCGATTGGCTGCGACTGATAATCAAATTAATCGAATTGCAACAAAGATATGTTTGGATCGGTCCAATTCAACTCGGTATTTGAAGGGACAAGGGATGAAACTCACGAATATTATGTCTTCGCTATCGGTGAAGGCGAAACTTGCATCAGGCTTTGCGGCGGTAACGCTGCTCCTGGCCGTGGTTGTGGGTATAACACTTTTCTCAGTGGGTAGTGTCGGGAAGGGCATGACCCGCGTCGTTGATCTTCGGGTTCCGACCTCTGCGGCAAGCGCCCGCATGGTCAACAACATCAATGCTTCTTTGGCAAATCTTCGCGGTTACATGTTGACCGGTAACACAATGTTCAAGGATGGCCGCGCCCGTGACTGGGACCAGATTGCCAAGGACGAAGCCCTGATCGACGGGCTTTCGAAGAACTGGACGGTTTCCAAGAACGTTGAGCAATGGAAGACTTTCAAGACTACTCTTGCAGAGTTCAAGGTTGCTCAGGGCAAAGTTGAAAATGTAGCCAAGACGGTTGATGAGCAACCGGCGACGAAGATTCTCATTCGGGATGCTGCGCCGCGCGCTGGAATTATGGTCTCAGAAATCACCGCCATGATTGATGCAGAGGCAAAGCTCGCCGCATCGCCGGAGCGCAAGGCGCTGCTTGGCATGATGGCCGATGTTCGCGGAACAACGGGTCTTTCCCTGGCCAATATCAGAGCGTTTCTTTTGACCGGTGACGAAAAATTCCACGACAAGTTCAACGGTCTGTGGGCCAAGAACGAACGCCGCTTTGCGGATCTGTCCAGAAACAAGCGCCTGTTTACGCGGGCTCAGCGTAAGAGCTTTGATAACTTCAAGGCTGCGCGGACCGAGTTTGCTCCACTGCCTCCGAAAATGTTTGAAATTCGCGGGTCCAAGAAGTGGAACATGGCGAATTATACTCTTGTGACCGAGGCTGCACCGCGGGCGGGCATTTTGCTGGATATTCTCTCTGGACCCGGGCGCAAGACAGGTGATCTGACCGGGGGTATGGTTGGAAGTCAGGCCGGGCTTCTTAAGGATGATGGCGCTGCGACGGCTCGCAGCATCGGTGCCCTGAAAGTCCTGCTGTGGGTTCTTCTTGCGGTTGGCGTTGCTGTCAGTGTTGGCATTGTTTTCGTCATGACGAGGTCCATTGTCGCGCCGATTGTCAATATCACAGGTGTGATGGGTGTTCTGGCTGACGGCGATCTTGAAGTCAGCGTTCCCGATACGGAGCGCGGCGATGAGATCGGCACAATGGCCAATGCCCTTGTGACTTTCCAGACCGGCCTTGTCGAAGCCAAGCGGCTTGAGGTAGAGCAGGCCAAAGTCAAGGAGCAAGGCATCAAACGGGCTGAAGCCATAGAGCGGCTGACGAATGAATTCGACGATTCCTCGTCGCAGTCTCTGAGTATTGTCGCAGCCGCTACGGAAGAGATGCAGGCAACCGCTACGTCACTGACGGCTACGGCCGAGGAAACGTCCAGCCAGGCTGGCGTTGTCAGCGAGGGTGCAGAAGGGGCCAGTGAGAACGTCAGAAGCGTTGCGGCTGCCTCTGAACAGCTTAGGGCATCGATTGCCGAAATCGCAAGCCAGGTCGAGCATTCGACGATGATTGCCGGTGAGGCGACAAACGAAGCGGAACGCAGCTCACAAACCATGGGAACGCTCTCGGAAACTGCGCAAAGCATTGGTGATGTAATTGACCTTATTCAGGACATTGCGTCGCAAACCAACCTTCTTGCCCTCAACGCTACTATTGAAGCGGCACGTGCCGGTGATGCCGGCAAGGGTTTTGCGGTTGTGGCCTCTGAAGTTAAATCTCTTGCGCAGCAAACGGCTCAGGCAACCGAACAGATTTCGCAGCAGATCGAGGCCATGCAGAAAGTGACCGACGAAGCTGTTGGAAGCATTGGAAGCATCGCCGATATCATTGAGCGTATCAATGAGGTCTCCACGGCGGTTGCAAGCGCGGTTACTCAGCAAAGTGCAGCGACCGATGACATCGCTCGCGGCGTTGAGGAAGCGGCGATGGGAACCCAGGGTGTAACGGACAACGTGTCGGCTGTCAGTCAGGCCGCTGGAGAAACAGCCAGTGCTGCAACGCAGGTTTCATCTGCCGCTGATGAACTTGCCCAGCAGACAGAAGGGCTGAAGTCACGGATTGAAGAGTTCCTGACATCAATCAAGGCTGCATAGTCTTGGCCGAAGTTGGTAATGCGGGCTCGTCTCCTCCGGGAGGCGAGCCTTTTTTTGTCAGAGACGGATTTTTGCGATTTCTCGTAGTGTCACAATTCCTGCGGTCCTGATTGTGGTTTCGGTGCGTACCTGGTGATTTCTTTTCATAATATCCTGCAGCGACCGATTTTCGTATTTCCACCGCAGACTGATAATTGACAACGTAAGCGTAGACGGTACGTATTGGCTCACAAATAGGGTTTCGGGCCATGTTGAGTCGTTCTGTCGCGGTCTGAGTTGACGCTGGTCAAATATTGTTAAGGAATTCTGTGTAGGTTGCAACGGTTCCAGGGACTTACTGGATTGAGAATTTGACATTGCAGGGCTCACCATGAAGTGGCCCGATCACACAACGAGGGGGTCTCATGATGACCAAATCTTTGAAATTTAGAAAAAGAATTTTTCCTGCTGTTCTGATGGCGGCAACGGCTTTGGCGGCGCCAGGACTTTCCACGTCGGCTTCAGCCGACGAGAGCCTGGGCGATGCCATCAAAAACGGCAAACTCATTCTTGATATGCGTCTGCGTAACGAAACGGTGTCGCAAGACGGTTTTGCCAACGATGCAAGCGGCCTGACGCTGCGCACACGGCTGGGTTATGAAACGGCTGACTACTACGGCTTCAAGTTCCTCGCCGAGTTTGAAAATACATCGAATGTGGATGACGAGGACTACAACAACACCGTCAATGGCAACGGGGCCTATCCCGTGATCGCCGATCCGGATACGACACAGCTCAATCGCGCCCAGTTCACTTTCACAGGGGTCGATGGTTTCGCCGTCATTGGTGGTCGTCAGCGGATCAACCTCGGTAACCAGCGCTTTATTGGCGCTGTGGGCTGGCGTCAGAACGAGCAGACCTTTGATGCGATTGTTGTGCAAAACACCATGCTCGAGAACACAACTATCACCTACGGCTATATCGACCGGGTCCACCGGATTTTTGGTGAAGACCACCCCGACGGCAAGCTGCACATCAATGCGCATGCGGTTAACGTTGATTACAAATGGGCCCCGCTGGGTACTGTAACGGCCTATGCATATTTGCTTGATGTTGTGGATGTTCCTGGTCTGTCGACATCGACCTATGGCGCCCGGGTTCACGGCAAATACAAGCAGGACGATATTACGTTCCTGTGGGACGGCGAATACGCTACTCAGAGCGATTATGCGGACAATCCCGGTGAGGTTGATGCCGATTTTTACAGTGTGAACGGCGGTGTTGCGGCCAACGGATTTACCGGCAAGGTCGGCTATGATGTTCTCGGCGGCGACGGCGCATCGAGCTTCCAAACACCGCTGGCAACGCTGCATAAGTGGCAGGGCTTTGCCGACGCTTTCCTCACGACGCCTGCTGACGGCATCCAGGACCTTCACGGGACGGTGTCCTGGAGCAAAAAGGATGTCGGAGTTCTCAAGAGCCTGAAGCTTGCAGCCTGGTATCACTCCTTTGAGGGTGATACAGGCGGTGTCGATATGGGATCCGAAGTGGATTTTCTTGTCGCTGCGGGTCTTGGCAATGGCTGGAGCACGTCTTTGAAATATGCCGATTATTCCGGCGAGGGCTTCCAGGCGGATCGCCAGAAGCTTTGGGTCACATTGGCCTATAAATACTAAACGCAGGTCCTGGGCTCGTTCAGGGTCCCATGAAAAGAAACCGGGCGTCTCTTGCGAGGCGCCCGGTTTTTTTGTGCGTGTTGTGTGGTCAGATGCTCAGGCTTCGTCGCGGTCGTGGCGCTTTTTATCGTCCCGGTCCCGGTCGCGATCATCGCGGGCTTCCCGCTTTTTTGCCTTGCTGCCTTTGTCACGGTGACCATCGCGTTGCCTGTTCGCCTTATGGCCGTCACGGCTCTTTTGCCCATCACGATTACGGTCCGCATCGTGACGTCCGTCCCGGTTGCGACCTGCGTTATGAGAGCCGCCGCCCTTATGCCCGTCGCGGCGGCGGTCTGCCTTGTGGCCGTCACGGTGGCTATCTCTGCGGCGGTCTGCCTTATGGCCGTCACGGTGGCTATCTCTGCGGCGGTCTGCCTTATGGCCGTCACGGTGGCTATCTCTGCGGCGGTCTGCCTTATGGCCGTCA
>JAUWTJ010000117.1 GCA_030614785.1 Alphaproteobacteria bacterium
CCCACCGAGATCACACCCGCCAAGCCCCCTTCGCCCTGCGGCCCAAAGCCTTCGGGCGACGGGTCGAGGCTCGCTGTGCTCGCACCTCAGGATGAGGACCGAATTTGGGCACGCCATTTTAAGGTTTTAGAACAGAGCCTCAGGAGCCTTGAGCCCCTTCTTCAGCGGTCGCTTCGATGATCGTCGCCAGAAACAGTTTCACCTCGCGGGCATCCCACTGCGTATCGCCGACGACACGCCCGATCTCGATGCCGTCGCGTCCGAGCAGGATCGGGGGTGGCAACGGGTAGGCTGAAAAGGCCAAATTGAGTTCCATGGCCGCGTCGACCAGAAGGTCGAGATGCTGCGCGCCGGTCCTGTCCAGAAACTCCCGCGACTTTTCAACCCCGGCCCGGTCAACACTCACGGCCAGGACATCAAAGTCGTCCGAGGCCATTTCCGCTTTCAACCGGTCGAGGGTCGGCATTTCGTTGAGGCAGGGCGCGCACCAGGTCGCCCAGAGGTTGAGCAGGATAATCTTGCCGCGGTAGTCTGCAAGGCTCTTTTCCAGCCCGTCACCGTTAACAAACATGACCTCCGGGGCCGCCAAATCCTCCTCTGCCATGGCGAAAGTCGCCAGTTCGCCCTTCAGAAAAGGGGCGAAATCTGCCCTGCCGCCGGAAGGCTCACCCTTTACAAACAGCAAAAGTCCCGCCACAAGAACGGCAAGGACGCTCATGAGCCCGAGCATTGTGCGAATAATGATTGTACGGTTCATCAAACTCCTGACAAAAAGAACACATAACCTCGGGCCGATTTAGCAGATTGGCGCGCAGGAAGCCAGGGTGACGAGAATGGCAGACAATAAAAAGAGCCAAAAAGGCAACAAGATGTGGGGCGGGCGCTTTGCGGCGGGTCCTGACGCCATCATGGAAGCCATCAACGCGTCCATCGACTTCGACAAACGCTTCTATGCCGAGGATATCGCCGGCTCCAAAGCTCATGCCGAAATGCTGGGCGCACAGGGGATTATTTCAGCCGATGATGTGAAGGCACTTCTGACCGGTCTTGATCAGGTCCTCGGTGAAATTGAGAGCGGGACTTTCGCGTTTTCCCGCACGCTTGAAGACATCCACATGAATGTCGAGGCGCGGCTGGCCGAGCTCATTGGCGAACCTGCCGGGCGTCTTCACACGGCCCGCTCGCGCAACGACCAGGTCGCAACAGATTTCAAGCTCTGGGTCCGGGGCGAGTTAGATCGCACCATGGAGGCGCTGGCCGACCTGCAACGCGCGCTGGTGGTCAAGGCCGAGCCGCATGCGGCGACCCTGATGCCGGGCTTTACGCATTTGCAGACGGCGCAGCCGGTGACCTTCGGGCATCACCTCATGGCCTATACAGAAATGTTCGAGCGGGACCGGACGCGCTTTGGCGATGCACGGGCGCGTCTCAACGAGAGCCCGCTTGGTGCAGCAGCGCTGGCCGGAACCTCGTTCGCTATCGACCGGGACATGACGGCAAAGGCGCTCGGCTTTGACCGGCCTTCAGCCAATTCGCTTGATGCGGTTTCGGACCGTGACTTTGCGCTCGAAGCGTTGAGCGCCGCCTCGATCACCGCGATCCATCTTTCGCGGCTTGCCGAAGAGCTTGTCATCTGGTGCTCGGCGCAATTTAACTTCGTGCGCCTGTCCGACGGGTTTTCCACTGGCTCTTCCATCATGCCGCAAAAGAGAAATCCCGATGCAGCAGAACTCGTCCGTGCCAAGACGGGCCGGATCATTGGCGCGGCAACAAGTCTGCAGATCGTTATGAAAGGCCTGCCGCTGGCCTATTCAAAAGATATGCAGGAAGACAAGGAGCCTGTGTTTGAGGCGTTTGACGCGCTGGCGCTGACGCTGGCCGCCATGACCGGCATGATCACCGATCTCACCGTCAATGAAGACACCATGCGCGCGGCGGCCGGACACGGGTTTTCCAATGCAACGGACCTTGCCGACTGGCTGGTGCGCGCAAAAGGGATCGCGTTTCGCCGCGCTCATCACATTACCGGCGCGCTTGTCGCCGTGGCCGAGGCCCGGGGCATAACGCTGGAAGAGCTCACGCTGGAGGATATGCAGGGCGTTGAGCCTCAGATTACCAAAGATGTCTTTGGCGTGCTGGGGCTTGAAAACTCGGTGGAAAGCCGCAAGAGTTTTGGCGGCACGGCGCCGGATAACGTGAGCCAAGCCATTGCCCGCTGGAAAGAAAGGCTGAAATGATGAAACACGCTGTATTGACGAGCCTTGTTCTGATCGCCCTTGGCCTCGGGGCCTGCGGCATCAAGGGCCCGCTGGGGCCGCCTTCTGCGGTTCCGGCTTCACATAACGAGGCTCCCTGAGCCCGCTGGAAACCCATGGATCATTTTAACTACAAAGACGGTGTTCTCCATGCGGAGGATGTTTCCATCCCGGCGCTGGCAACCAGCGTGGGGACGCCCTTTTATTGCTATTCGACGGCGACCCTGACCCGTCACTACAATGTCTTTGCCGATGCCTTCGCCGGGCTCGACACGCTGGTGTGCTTCTCGGTGAAGTCCAATTCCAATCTCGCCGTCATCAAGACGCTGGGGAATTTGGGCGCAGGCGCCGATATTGTATCGGAGGGCGAACTCCGCCGGGCGCTCCTTGCCGGCATCCCGGCAGAACGCATCGTCTATTCAGGCGTTGGCAAATCGCGCGCGGAAATGCATTCGGCGCTTGAGGCGGGGATTCATCAGTTCAATGTGGAGAGCGAACCGGAACTTGCCGCGCTGGATGAAGTCGCCTGTTCCATGAACGTCAAAGCCCCTGTCGCGCTTCGGATCAATCCGGATGTTGATGCCGGGACCCATGCCAAGATCTCGACCGGCAAGGCGGAGAACAAGTTCGGCATTCCCTGGGATGAGGCGCGGCGCGTTTATGGCCTGGCCGCCAAGGCCAGGGGCATCGAGATTGTCGGCGTTGACGTTCACATCGGCAGCCAGATCACTGACCTCTTTCCCTTTGAGGCAGCCTTCAAAAGAGTTGCGGAAATGGTTGTGACGCTGCGCGGCGACGGCCACACGATCCGCAATGTGGATCTTGGCGGCGGCCTCGGCATTCCCTACGCGCGGGGCAACGAGCCGCCGCCGGCGCCGCATGAATATGCAGAGCTCATCAGGAAAATCGCCTCGGGCCTTGATGTCCACCTGATTTTTGAGCCGGGGCGCATGATCACGGGCAATGCGGGTATTCTGGTGTCCTCGCTGATTTACTGCAAGCAAGGCACGGATCGCCAGTTCCTGATTTGCGATGCAGCAATGAATGATCTGATCCGCCCGGCGCTTTACGATGCCTGGCACGAAATCATCGCGGTAAAAGAGCCCGCGCCGAACGCCGAATTTTCTGCTGCCGACGTTGTCGGGCCTGTGTGTGAAAGCGGCGACACCTTTGCCAGCGCCCGGTCGCTGCCCCCCCTTGCGGCGGGCGACCAGATTGCTATGCTTTCAGCCGGGGCTTATGGTGCCGTCCAGTCCGGGACCTATAATTCACGGCCCCTGATCGCGGAGGTGCTGGTGGACGGTGACAAATGGGCGACGGTCAGGCCGCGCCAGACCCTTGAGGATCTCATCGGCCTCGACCGCATGCCGGACTGGCTTGAGGAAGGCTGACGGTAACAGAGCGGGCTGCCAGGAAGCGAATGAACGAGACCACAAATTCAACATCGCAAGACAAACCGTGGCAGCTTATCTGGCCGTGGCAGCTTACCTGGCGTGTCCGGCTGACGCTTGCGGGTCTCTTTGTGGAAATTGTGTGGTCGGCGCTGTGGCCGGCAACCGGGTTGATCGGTGTTTATCTGGCGCTGAGCTTTTTTGATCTGTGGCTCCACGTGCCGGGCGCCCTGCAACTGGTGTGTCTGGTTTTGGCGTTTGGTGCGGCGGGCTTTTCACTCTATCGCAAGTTCCGTCCTTACTTTGTTCACAAGACGTGGCCGACACGCGCCGATGCGCTGCGACGCATGGAGCTCTCCGGCGATCTTTTTCATCGGCCTCTGACAGAGCTCGGCGATGAAATGAGTGAGGCCGTCGAGAGCGAAGACAGCGCCCTCCTCTGGCGCGCGCACAAGAGCCGACAGCGCGAAGCGCTCATGGCCGCAAGAAGTGCCGGACCGAAATCCGATCTGGCGGACCGTGACCCCCACGCCCTTCGGGTTATGGTGGCGATGGTGCTGATTTTTTCGCTTTTTGTTGCCGGGAGCGACTGGAGTAATCGCCTTGGCCTCGCGTTTCAGCCCAGCCTTTCGTTCACGTCGGGCCACCCGGTTCATGTCACAGCCTGGGTCAATCCACCGGGCTTTACGGGCCTTGCCCCGATTTATCTGGCGGCTGACACTTCAAAAGACAGGATCGCCGTCCCGCAAAACTCTGCGCTGATTATTCGTGTGGCCGATGCCCGCGGCACGCCCGCCTTGATTGTCTCGAGCCCCGTCCCCGGGCAGCCTGCAAAAGTCCGGGCGGAGAAAACATCAGGCAGGCAAACATCAGGCGGACTATATGAAATTACTTACACCCTCAAGGGGTCCGGCGACTTCAAACTAAAAGATCGCGGACGCAAGCTCGGGCTGTGGCGCTTCGCTGTGACGCCTGATGCCGCACCCTTTGCCGCGTTCGAAGACAATCCGAAGGAAACCGATGACAATGGACTTGGCTTTGCCTATGTGCTGCACGACGATTACGGCATCGGGTCTGCGTCGCTCTCAATGTCTCTGGCCATGGAGATTGACAGTAAAACCACTTCCGGAGATCTTTCCGAAGACCGCGAAACTGAACGTCACTTTGAAGTGGCCCTGCCGCTGCCGTCCGGCAGAGAGAAGTCCATATCCGAGCGGACGGTTCTTGATCTGACGGCGCATTACTATGCCGGCCTTGATGTCGAGGGCCAAATTATTGTCAAAGACCTTGGTGGCCAGGAGGGGCGCAGCGAGGTGGTTCGCTTCACCCTTCCGGAACGTCAGTTTTTTGAACCGCTGGCCCTTGCCATTGTCGAGCAAAGACGCAATCTGGCGCACGATCCGACCGACTGGGCCTATGTGATGCGCGCGATCGAGGCGCTGACGCTTGCGCCGGAGCGTTTCTATGATGACCTGACGGTCTATACTGGACTGCGTACCGCCTATTGGCAGCTTGATCGCATCATGCCGAAGCTGGTTGCGGACGCCGTGCCGACTATCGATCTTTTGTGGGACCTGGCGCTGCATGTCGAGGATGGCAATCTGTCGCTGGCCGCGCAGGAGCTGCGCGCCATTGCCAAAGCGCTGCAGGACGCGCTGGCGCGCGGCGCACCGATGGACGAAATCAGACGTCTGCTGCAGCGATACCAGGAAGCCCTCGAGCGTTATCTGGCAGCACTGGCTGAAAAGAGCCTTGCGGATGCTGCAGATGCGATCGAGCCACCTGGATCGGACGGCACCACGATCGACCAGCAAGACCTGATGGATCTGTTGAAGGCCATTGAGGATCTGGCGCGCACCGGCGACACGGCAGCGGCGTCAGAGCTCATGGCGCAGCTCCAGCGCATGCTTGAAAACATGACCATGAGCGCGCAGGGCGGAATGAACGGGCCGGAATCTGAACTGGCCGGAAAGATTGAGGACCTCAGCGACCTTATTGGCAAGCAACGGGCCCTGATGGATGAAACCCTCCGCCGCTCGCAGGATGAGGGCACGGACGCAAGCCCCGACGCAGGCGCGCAGCCGGGCCTTGCCGATGAACAGGGCGACCTGCAGAACGAGCTGGGCGGTCTTGAAGGCGGCGACCCGGACAATGAAGCGAGCGGGGCCATGCAGGACGCCGAAGACGCGCTGCGCGGCGGCGAAACACGGCGCGCCCTTCATGCGCAGCGGCGCGCCGTCGATGCCATGCGCGAGACCGCCGAAGGGCTGGCTGAAGCGCTGCAAAAATCCATGGAAGCACGCGGCGCGGGAGACCCCGGCGGGCAGCCGCTTGATCCGCTGGGCCGGGCCGAAGGCGGCAGCGGCCGGGGACCCGGCGATCACATCAAGATCCCGCAGGAACGCGATCTGCAGCGGGCCCGGGAAATCCTCAAGGAACTCCAGGAGCGCGCCTCC
>JAUWTJ010000072.1 GCA_030614785.1 Alphaproteobacteria bacterium
CCTCCCTCTACGACCGCTCCCAACCTGGCTTTCAGGCGACCTACTCCGAGCAGGACATCCAGACCTCGATCCGCCTCGCCGGAGAGTTTCCCATTGTCGACGTCCTGAGCGACGTCCAGCTCTGCATTGACCGGCTCGCCGAAAAGGGCCCGACCTATATCACGGGTTATTGCTATGGCGGCTCCGTCGTCTGGCTCGCCGCCTGTCGCTGTGAGCGGCTCAATGCTGCCTCAAGCTATTACGGCCGACATGCGGTCAACTTCCTTGAAGAAACGCCTAAATGCGCCGTCATCCTCCACTTCGGCGAACAGGATAAGTCCATTCCCATAGAAGAAGTTCACAAGATGGAAGCCGCCTATCCAGGCCTTCCCATCTACATCTACGACGCCGACCACGGCTTCAACTCTGATCGCCGGGTGAATTACGATGAGGCAGCAGCGACCCTGGCGCTGGAGCGGACGCTTGCTCTGTTTGCAGAGAATGTCTGACGGGATCAAACAACTTCTTGAACGCTGTCGCCATCCACAAACTCTCCGTCGACCTTTTTCATGATTGAGGTGTACCACATCCGGGTCGCCACGATCATGAGAACAAACCCGATGGGTGTTGCGGCGAAGATGCCAGCAGGGCCCCAGATATCCTTGAGGAGCCAGGCCAGCGGCAGATAAATCGCCACCATGCGGATGATGTTGAGATACATCGAGGGCTTGGGATATCCCAGCGCATTGAGACCGGCAATCATGGTGAAGCAGGCCCCAATAACCGCATAGGAGATCGGCACGATCAGCAAATAGTCCCGCGCCACCCGAATAACCTCCGGGTCGGAATCAAACAATGATGGCAGCCAGGTCGAGACCAGTGCAATCAGGATCGCCACGCCAAAGCCATAGAGAAATACAAACCGGAGCCCCAGGTTCATCGCATGATGAACCCGGTCCATGCGCCCCGCTCCGTAGTTCTGGCCGGTAAAGGGGCCCATGGTGGTGTTGATCGCAATGATCGGAATTAGGGCAATCATTTCAACCCGTGAGGCAATGCCAAATCCTGCCAGGGTTTCATCGCCATAGGTTGCCAACATGGCCATGATGACCGCAAAAACTACGGGGAAGACAATCTCAGTCGCACAGGCTGGCCCACCCACCTGGAGGACACGCTTCCAGCTTCGAACCATTTCCTCGAATTTTGGTCTGACCGTCGTGATGAGCTCCTTGCGACGTAAAATCCAGATTGCGATTACAAACGAGTAGATTTGCGCAATGACAGTCGCGATCGCCGCTCCTTGCATCTCCAGGCGCGGGATTGGTCCCCATCCGAAGATAAAGATCGGATCGAGAATAACATTGGCGATGCTGGAATAGATCAGGATACGGCTGGCCGCTTTGGTATCCCCCGCTGCCCGGATCGCGCTCATACCCATCATCGGGACGACAACAGACACCAGGCCGAAATACCAGACCACCATATAGTCCCGCACATGCGGCATGGTGTGTTCATTGCCGCCAAGCAGGGTGAACAGCGGATCGATGGTTGGCAGTCCGATGAACATGAGAAACGTGACGACAGCCGTTCCCAGAAGCAGGCTGTCAACAATGGTGCGCTGGATTTCTGATATATTGCCTTTGCCCAACCCGCGCGAGACCACCGAGGCAACCCCGATCCCGATCCCAAAGGTCAGACCATAGACCAGCCCTACAATCGGCCCGGTCAGAGTGATCGCGGCCAGCTGCTCGGTGCCAAGCTGTGCCACAAAGAAAGTATCAACAAACAGGAACCCGAACGTTGCCAGATAAGCCCACATCATCGGGATCGCCTGGCTGGTCAGGTGACGTCCGATTGGCCCGCGCACGAGGGGTGCGTGGTCATTCCCTTCCGACGAAAGGCCGGGGGAAACAGCTGTTTCAATATCGCTCATAAGAATTCCGCTTTCGGCCCATATAGGGCGAAAGAAACCCGAATACAAAGCTTCTTTTGAGAAATTCTGCCCAGGGTCAGCGCGAAGGCATTTCCTTGATATGGATGTCGCGCTGCGGATAGGGAATTTCGATATTGTTGTCCCGGAACCTGTCCCAGATGCCAAGCAGCACCTTGCTCGAGACATTGGCCGTGCCATTCTCCGGATCCCCGAGCCAGAACCGCACTTCGAGGTTAATCGAATTGTCCCCGAACTCCTTAAGATGGCACTGCGGCGCCGGGTGTTTGAGGACCCTGTCCACATCAAGCGCCGCTTCAATGACAAGCGCCTGAGCCTTGCGAACATCGGTATCATAGGCAATGCCGATGGCCTTCTTGATCCGGACATTCCGGTCAGAAAACGACCAATTGGTCACCGTATTGATGATAAATTCCTCATTGGGAATAAGGTGTTCGTGGCCGTCGCGGGTAACAACCGACGTAAACCGCGCACCGAGAGACCGCACCCAGCCGTAGGTTCCGGCAACCTCAATAACATCGCCCGGCTTGATCGAGCGATCCATCAGGAGAATGACCCCGCTGATAAAATTCCCGACGATCTTTTGCAGACCAAAGCCGACGCCAATACCGATGGCACCGCCAAGCACTGCGAAAATCGAAAGATCAATCCCGAGACTCGTCAAGGCGACAAAGAAAGCCAGTGCGACGAGGGCGATGCGGGTCACCTTGCCCATGAGAATTTGCACCGACGGCGTCAGGGCGGGCAGTGAATTGATCCGGCGCTGCAAGAAGGAGGACAGAATGGACGTCCCCCACAAGAGCAGAACGACAAGGGCAATGGCCTTGAGAACCAGAAGAACAGAGACCCGCGTGTCGCCGGCGTGAAAGGCAAAACTATTGAGGAATATCATGACGGGATCGAGCAAGCCGAAAATATTGAGCGCCGCAATGGTCCAGGCTGTTACGGCAATCGTATGTGCCCAGAACGGCTCCCCGATGACATTGGAAAACAGCCGGATGACCACCCAGGCGCTGAGAAGGTTGACCGCGATGGTAGTGAGAGCAACCGGTTGCCCAAAGGCTCCCAGAGCATAACGCCCCAACCCGGCCCAGACCAGCCACATGAAGGCAAACAGGACGGGCAGGATCGTGGCTTTGAGTTTTTCTTCAGAGACCCCTTTCAGGAGCTGCTTGTGAAACACCGCGATGAGCCGGCTGCACCATCCGTCGGTCGCCATGGCCAGCAGAAAGGCCAGACCAATGACCGCAAGCTCAAGCAAGCTGCCAACGGTGAAGAGTTCCTCGACGACATATGTCCGCATGACCTGAAACTGATCAAGGATCATCTGAATGTCAAAATTAGCAAGCTCGACATTGGACCCGGCGCCACCGTTGGTCACACTATCCGGCATTCTCTTCTCCTCGAAAGGCAAAAACAGACAAAGTCTTACGCAACTGAAAGATCAAAAGCCGCCGAGATCAAGGCACGTGTGTAATCTGTTTGCGGATTTTCGAAGATCTGCTCCGCCGGACCCTGCTCGACCACACGGCCATCTTTCATCACAATGACCTCTGACGCAAGGGCGCGCACCACTTTCAGATCGTGGGAGATAAACATATAGGCAAGGCCGTAGCGCGCCTGAAGATCGCGCAGCAGATCGACAATCTGCGCCTGCACCGACATGTCGAGCGCACTGGTCGGCTCGTCCAACATGACAAACTTTGGCCGCAGAACCATGGCCCGGGCAATCGCAATACGCTGGCGCTGTCCGCCTGAAAACTCGTGCGGGTATCGTGCCGCGGTATCCGGCGGCAAGCCAACCTCGGCAATCATCGCGTCCACCAGAGCGCGCCGGGCGGCCGGATCACCCGCATCAATCCCGGCAACCTCATCATGGATGAGCAGCCCCTCTTCGATGATCTGCCCCGCCGTCATGCGCGGCGACAGACTGCCAAAGGGATCCTGGAACACGATCTGCATTTCTTTGCGCAAGGGACGCAAATCCTTCCAGGATTGATCTTCGATGCTCGCACCCCGGAAGGAAATTGCCCCCTCCGAGGAAATCAGCCGGAGCAAGGCACGTCCCAGCGTCGTCTTGCCCGACCCGCTTTCACCGACAATGCCAATGGTCTCGCCTTCACGCGCCGTAAAAGATATTCCGTCAACCGCTTTGACATGGTCCCTGGTGCGCCGCAGAAACCCATGCTTGACCGGAAACCAGACCTTCACGTCCTGCGCCTGCATAACAATGGGCGCGCTGTCATTGGGCCGCAAGGGCTCGCCTTTGGGTTCCGCCGCCAGCAATCTCTTCGTATACGCGTGGCTCGGATTGTCAAAAATTTCGGCGGTCGCGCCGCGCTCGACAATGCGGCCTTCCGTCATCACGCAAACCCGGTCGGCAACATGGCGCACGACACCAAGGTCGTGGGTGATGAGCAAAAGTGCCATGCCCATCTCGTCCTGCAAATCCTTCAGGAGTTTCAGGATTTGCGCCTGCACCGTTACATCAAGGGCGGTGGTTGGTTCGTCCGCAATGAGCAGATCCGGATTATTGGCCAGCGCAATGGCAATCATGACCCTTTGCCGCTGGCCGCCGGACAGTTGATGCGGCCAGGATTTCATCCGTGCGGCGGCGTCAGGAATGCCTACTTTCTCAAGCAGTTCGAGAGTGCGCGCTCGCGCCGCCTCGCGCCGTAGCCCCTGGTGAACCTGAAGAACTTCGGATATCTGCTTCTCGACCGTGTGCAGCGGATTGAGCGAGGTCATCGGCTCCTGAAAAATCATCGAAATGCGAGACCCGCGAATTTTCGTCAACTGTGCCTCGGACGCCTCAAGCAGATCCAGTTCCTCTTCGTCACCCCCAACGTCACTACGAAAGAGAATGGATCCGCCCGGGTGCGATGCCGCCGGATAGGGCAGGAGCTTGAGGATCGACAGCGCCGACACAGACTTACCCGACCCGCTCTCCCCGACCAGCGCCAGCGTCTCGCCCCGCGCGATCGAGAACGAGACACCGTGCACCGCAGGCTTGATCTCTTTTTCAACCTTGAAGGCAACCTGAAGATCCTTGACCTCAAGGAGCGGTTTGGAAGGCGCGTCGGTCATGCTATCGCCTTCCGCGGATCGAACGCGTCGCGCACCGCCTCACCGACAAAAATCAGCAGACTGAGCAGCAGGGCGATGGTCAGGAATGACGAGATACCGAGCCACGGCGCCTGAAGGTTGTTCTTGCCCTGACGCAAAAGCTCGCCGAGGGACGGATAATCCGGTGGCAGCCCGAAGCCCAGGAAGTCAAGCGAGGTCAGTGTTGAAATTGACCCGTTGAGCAAGAACGGCATGAAGGTAATTGTCGCGACCATGGCGTTGGGCAAGATGTGTTTTGCCATGATGGTCACATTGGAAACCCCGAGCGCGCGCGCCGCCATCACATAATCGAAATTTCGCCCGCGCAGGAACTCGGCCCGCACCACCCCGACCAGCGCGATCCAGCTGAACAACAGCAGGATGCCGAGCAGGATCGTGAACGTCGGCTTGATCATCGCGGCCACAATGATGAGAACATAGAGAGACGGAATGGACGTCCAGATTTCGATGAAGCGCTGAAAAATAAGATCCGTCAATCCGCCGAAATATCCCTGAACGGCGCCCGCCGCTACACCGACAAAGCACGAGGCAAGGGTGAGCGTCAGACCGAAGACCACCGAGAGCCTGAAACCATAGAGGACACGCGCAAAGACATCCCGGTGCTGGTCGTCGGTCCCCAGCCAGTGCCGCGCCGACGGCGGCGCAGGAGCCGGAACCCCCGCGTCTGTATCGATCGTGTTAAAACTGAACGGCACCAGCGGCCACAGGATCCAGCCCTTTGCCTCTATCAACTCCGAAACATAAGGGTCCCTGTAATCGGCTTCGGTCGGAAAGTCCCCGCCAAATTCGACTTCCGTATAGGTTTTGAAAACCGGCATGTAGAGGCCGCCGTCAAACGACACGAACACAGGCTTGTCATTGGCGATGAGTTCGGCAAACAGCGTCAAAGTGAATATGCCAAGGAAGATCCACAACGACCAAAACCCACGCCTGTTGGCGCGAAAGTTCTGCAGGCGCCGGCGCTGAATATCGCTGCGCTTGCGCTTCTTCTTTTCTGGCAGGATCACATCGCTCATTGATCAGGCCCCCCGCGCTTCGAAATCGATCCGCGGATCGACGAGGGTGTAAATCAGATCCGCGACCAGTGTCACAACGAGCCCCAGAAGCGAGAAAATGAACAGCGAGGCAAAGACAACCGGGTAGTCGCGGTTGACAATCGACTCGAATGACAAGAGCCCAAGGCCATCCAGCGAGAAGATCGTCTCAATGAGAAGTGACCCGGTAAAAAACACGTGCATAAACGCCGCCGGAAATCCCGCCACAACAATCAGCATCGCGTTCCTGAACACGTGACCATAGAGCACACGGGCCTCGGTCAGCCCCTTGGCGCGTGCCGTCACCACATATTGCTTGCCAATTTCATCGAGGAAGGAATTCTTGGTCAGCAGCGTCAGGGTCGCGAAGGAGCTGATCCCGAGCGCCGCCAGCGGCAGAACCAGATGCCAGAAATAATCCCCGATGCGTGCAAAAAAACCGAGCTCCGCCCAGTTGTCCGAGGTCAACCCGCGCAGCGGGAAAATATCAAGGAAAGTCCCCCCGGCAAAAAGGACGATCAACAAAACCCCGAACAGAAACCCGGGGACCGCATAGCCGACGATGACCACAGCGCTGGTCCAGATGTCAAAAACCGTTCCGTCCCGCACCGCCTTGCGCACGCCCAGCGGAATGGAAATCAGATAGGCCAGCAGCGTTGACCAGAGACCCAGCGAGATCGAGACCGGCAGTTTGCTGGCGATCAGATCAATAACCGCCACGTCCTTGTAATAGCTCTCGCCAAAATCAAATGTGAGGTAGTTCTTTACCATCCTGAAAAAACGAGCAGGCGCGGGCTGATCAAACCCGTACATTCTTTCGAGTTCTTCGATGAATTCCGGATCCAGCCCCTGAGCGCCGCGATAGCGCGTCCCGTCGCTGTCGCCTGCATCGGCAAACGACTGATCCCCGGCGCCGCTGACAGTATCGGTTGCGCCTGCTTCCATACCGGAGAGTTTGGCGATCATGCGCTCGACAGGTCCGCCCGGCGCGAACTGAATAATCACAAAGCTGACAAGCATAATCCCGAACAAGGTCGGGATCATGAGCAGGAGACGGCGCGCAATATAAGAGGCCATACGTTAAAGTGCCTCTTTTCCTCTAGCGATTAACCTTATGGATCTTTGAACCTTCAAGAGTGAGATTATACATTAGCCCCTTGTTGGAGAAGATAAACCCGAGCACAGGCTGTTGCAGGGAATTGGAATCCACTGCGCCGCCGACCCCGATGGTGACAACCGCCACCGAGCCATCAACGCCAACCTCCCAGCCTTCGCTTGACCGGAAATTGTTGAGCGATGCACGGTCCATAAAGAGGATCATTTGCGATCTCACCTGACCGCCAAGCTGAAATCCTACAGACCCGGCATAAACGTCATAATAATCGACGATCTGACCTCCGACCATCAAGGCACCCTGACCATATTCAGCGCCAAGACCAATGCCGCCTTTGATAACATCCGGGAAGACCAGAACACCAGCCGCCTTGTTCCTGAGCTCGTTTCCGCCCCCGACAGTGCGATCAAAAGTCGCCAGGGTTGACCTTATGTTGGCGTCAATTTCGGTTTTGGTGGTAGCGACTCCAGGTGTTGTGCACCCCGTCAGGACCATCACCACCGCAACCATTGCCCCGCCCAATTTTGCTCTCATGGAAAACAAGGTTCTTCTCCTTTGCAATACAAACGAATCACTTGGCTGAAGTGTGAGGCCAGGCAAGCTCGATTGCCAGCAAAACTTGCTTAACTTTCGGTCACTTGCCCTAAGACTCTGATGTTATTTGTATAAATGAAAATCGGAAATCCGTCTTGCCGCGAACAATTATCACTGGCCTTCATTGCGCCACAATTGCTTGACCAATTCGCCGTTCTTCACAACAGTCCCCGGCCTCTTCAGACCCATCCAATAGCAAAGCTCCGTCGGCGAGGCGACGTCCCAATGGGTGAAGTCGGCGCGCTTGCCCACTTCAAGAGTGCCGCGATCATCGCCAAGCCCGAGCGCCCTGGCGGCATGGCGTGTTACGCCCGCGACCGCCTCTTGCGGCGTCATCAGGAAAAGCGTGCAGGCCATATTGAGGATGGCAAGCAGCGAGGCAATTGGCGAGGAGCCCGGATTGAGGTCACTTGCCAGTGCCATCGGTACGCCCGCCTTGCGCAGCCCGTGGATTGGCGGATATTTGGTCTCGCGCAGGGTATAAAACGCGCCGGGCAACAGCACAGCAACGGTGCCGGCTGCGGCCATGGCCTTGATACCGTGCCCGTGCAGGTATTCCAGGTGATCAGCGGAAAGAGCGCCTTTTGCAGCCGCCATATCAGCCCCGCCGAGATGGCTTAATTGTTCGGCATGGATCTTGATCGGCATGCCGAGCGCCACCGCCTTGTCAAACACCCGTCCAACCTGATCCCTTGAAAAAGCAATCCTTTCGCAAAAGGCGTCGACCGCATCGGCAAGCCCTTCTGCTGCAAGGGTCGGAAGCATATCCTCAACAATATGGTCTATGTAAATGTCAGGACGATCATCATATTCAGGCGGCAGGGCATGCGCGCCCAGAAAACTCGTGACAACATCAACCCCCGGCGTTTCGCCGAGCTGCCGTGCGGCCTTGAGCATGCGGCGCTCGGTCTCAAGGTCAAGACCGTAACCGGATTTAATCTCGACCGTCGTGACGCCTTCTGCCATCAACGCCGCAAGGCGAGGCTTGGAGACTGCGACAAGATTTTCCAGGCTCGCCGCCCGGGTCGCCGCCACGGTCGAGCGGATACCACCGCCTGCCGCCGCGATCTCTTCATAGCTGGCACCGTTGAGACGCATCTCAAACTCATGCGACCGGTCGCCGGCAAAAACAAGATGCGTATGACAGTCAATCAGACCCGGTAGCAAAACACCGCCGTCCAGCTCATGCACCTTGCCGGAAAAGTCCGACAGGACATTTTCTGAAACATCCGCGCGGGCGCCAACAAAGGCGATGCGGCCATCTTTGACCCCGAGAGCGCCATCCTCGATGAGCCCGTAGCCCGCGCCGCACATCGTCGCGACGCTGGCGCCGAGCCAGAGCGCATCCCACTCGATTGATCTAGCCTCTGACACATCCCTCTCCCAAATCAAACCTCACCCTGAGGAGACGCGACAGCGTTGTCTCGAAGGGCGCGAGGCACGATGTCTGCCAACCTCCTTCGAGGCTCGTTGACACTCGCACCTCAGGATGAGGCCAGTGTTTGAATTGAGCACCCGGTCTCACCTCGAATCCACACTTTGACCGTAACACGAATCTTGTCTACCATGTTGTATATATAACCTGGAGTGACAAGAACCATGACAGCTCTTTTTGCAAAAAAAGCCCTGCTGCCTCAAGGTTTCGAGGATAATATACGCCTCGACATCGATGCAACAGGGCATATCACGGGCATCGAGACCGCAACAAAACCCGGGCCTGGCGAGAGGATCGCTGACGTTCTTGTTCCCGGCATGTCCAATGTGCATTCCCATGCCTTTCAAAGAGCCATCGCCGGCCTCACCGAATATACATCCGGTGGTTCCGATACCTTCTGGACGTGGCGAAGTCTGATGTATGAATTGGCCAACAAGGTCTCGCCTGATGATCTCGCTGCAATCGCGGGTCAATTGTATATGGAATTCATGAAATCCGGTTACACATCGGTGGCCGAGTTCCACTATACCCATGGTATGGCTGGCAATAATGCGCCGCTCAACATGGAAATGAGCCTCGCCATCTTCGAAGCCGCGAAACAAACCGGGATCGGCTTCACGCACCTGCCAGTCCTCTATGAAGTCTCGGGATTCGGCGCCACAGACCCGGTTCTTCAACAGCGCACCTTCCTGCACACGCCGGAGGCCTTCGTTGATCTGGTCGAAATGCTGGAGACCCGAGTCAAATCCGAACCCGAAATCAGTCTGGGCATCGGGTTTCATTCCCTGCGCGCCGTGACATCTCAATCGCTTGCGGAGATCTCAACCTGGGCCGGCCACGCCATGCCGGACCGCCCGATCCACATCCATATAGCCGAACAGGAGCTGGAAGTTCGCGACTGCCTCGAGTTTTATGGGGCAAGACCTGTCGAATGGCTGCTGAACAATGCTCCGGTCAATGAAAACTGGTGTCTGATCCACGCCACTCACATGATCGCAAAGGAAATCAAGGGTGCCGCCAGTTCCGGCGCCGTGGTCGGCCTTAGCCCCTCGACGGAAGCCAACCTCGGTGACGGGTTCTTTGAACTTCCTGCATGGCTTGAGGCAAAAGGGGCCCTCGGTGTTGGCTCGGACTCCAATGTTTGCACCTCTCCGATCGAGGAATTGCGCCTGCTTGAATATGGCAGCCGCTTGCGCGAGCGCCGCCGCTTGATCTCCACATCCCCCGAACACCGCGGCACCGGCGCCTTTCTCTGGTCAGCGGCGGCAAGAGGCGGCGCCAGGGCGCTGGGGCGCAAGGCCGGCACCATCGCGGTGGGCAACAAGGCAGACGTCCTGGGTCTCGACAGCACTCATCCGGCCCTGTGCAGTGCTGATTCAGACAATATCCTGAACACCCTGGTTTTTGGCCCCTCGCAGGGTGCCATCCGGGACGTCTATGTCGGTGGACTTCGTGTCATTGAAGACGGCAGGCACGCCTGCGAAGAGCAGATTTCCGCGCGCTACCGGAAAACCGTCAAGACCTTGATCAAATCATGATATATTAGTATATACTACCCTATACCAATATGGAGTTCGACGATGAGTGAAGCACAGATAAAACCCGACCCGCTCTATCTGCAGGTCAAACACCACATCGAAGAGCAGATCAAAAAAGGGGTTTGGGGCGCGGGTGGCCGCGTGCCATCCGAAAACGAACTGATCGAGAGCCTTGGCGTCTCCAAGATGACAGTCAACCGGGCGCTGCGCGAACTGGCCGAAGACGGAACCCTGGTCCGCCTCGTTGGTGTCGGATCCTTTGTTGCGGAAACCAAAATCGACATCCACCCCCTCGAAGTGCGCAATATTGCCGACGAAATCGCCGAGCGTGGCCACACCCATTCTGCCAGCGTGGAACGCCTTGCCGAAGAGCGACCATCCGCCAGGCTCGCCAGTGATCTTGGTCTCAAACAGGGCAGCGCAGTCTTTCACTCAACAATTATCCATCTTGAGAACGGCGAACCGGTGCAGCTTGAGGATCGCTATGTGAACCCCGAGATCGCACCGGACTATCTCGCTCAGGACTTCACGGCAACCACTCCGGCAGCTTATCTCATGGCCGTTGCCCCCATTCAGGAAGTCGAACACTTTGTCGAGGCCCTGATACCTGGCCCTCAAATAACACGCATGCTGAACATGGCTGACAATGAGCCGTGCCTGGTCATCTCGCGGCGGACCTGGGCGAAGGGCAAGACCGCCTCCGGTGCCCGCCTCTATTACCCCGGATCAACCTATCGCCTCGGTGAACCCAAACACGCCTACAAGCAAGGGATCTGATATGAACACCTTCACACGCAAAGACAATTCCCGTGTCATCCGCGCCGCCCATGGCACCGAACTCACCGCCAAATCCTGGGCCACCGAAGCGCCGCTTCGTATGCTGATGAACAATCTCGACCCCGACGTCGCCGAGCGCCCCGAGGAGCTCGTCGTCTACGGCGGTATTGGCCGCGCCGCACGTAACTGGGAATGCTTCGACAAGATTGTCTCGACGCTGCGTACCATGGAGGTGGATGAGACCCTCCTCGTCCAGTCCGGCAAACCCGTCGCTGTCTTCCGCACCCATGAGGACGCCCCGCGCGTTCTGATCGCCAATTCCAACCTCGTCCCCCACTGGGCCAATTGGGACCATTTCAACGAACTCGACCGCAAGGGCCTGATGATGTATGGCCAGATGACCGCCGGATCGTGGATCTATATCGGCAGCCAAGGCATCGTCCAGGGCACTTACGAGACCTTTGTCGAGCTGGGCCGCAAACATTATGGCGGCAGCCTCAAAGGCAAATGGTTCCTCACCGCAGGTCTTGGCGGCATGGGCGGCGCACAGCCCCTGGCCGCCAAAATGGCCGGCGCGTCGATGATTGCCATCGAGGTCCAGCCCAGCCGCATCGAGCGGCGCCTTGAAACCCGCTACATCGACAAGCGCGCCGACACTCTCGATGAGGCCCTCGCAATTGTCGAAGCGGCCCACGCCAAAGGTGAAACTGTCACCGTCGGTCTTCTGGGCAATGCCGCAGAAATCGTACCAGACATGCTCGCCCGCGACATCCGTCCCGATGCCCTCACCGATCAAACCTCCGCACACGATCCCAGAAACGGCTATTGCCCCGAAGGCTGGTCCGTCGCCAAATGGGAAGAGATGCGCGAGCGCGACCCGGCGGCCACCGAACGCGAAGCCCGTGCCTCGATCAAAAAGCACGTCGCCGCCATGGTCGCCTTTTCAGATCTCGGCGTCCCCACCATCGACTATGGCAACAACATTCGTCAGGTCGCCTTTGAAGAAGGCCTTGAGAGAGCCTTTGCCTTCCCCGGCTTTGTCCCTGAATGCATCCGGCCTCTGTTCTGCCGCGGCAAGGGCCCGTTCCGCTGGGCTGCGCTTTCCGGCGATCCCGAAGACATCTACAGGACCGACGCGAAAGTGAAGGAACTCATCCCCGATGATCCCCACCTTCACAACTGGCTCGACATGGCGCGCGAACACATCGCATTTCAGGGCCTGCCGTCGCGCATCTGCTGGGTCGGCCTCGGCGACCGCGACCGGCTCGGTCTCGCTTTTAACGAAATGGTCAAATCAGGCGAGCTAAAAGCCCCCGTGGTCATTGGCCGCGATCACCTCGACGCCGGCTCCGTCGCCAGTCCCAACCGCGAAACCGAAGCCATGAAAGACGGCTCGGACGCGGTGTCAGACTGGCCGCTCCTCAACGCGCTCACCGCTTGCGCCGGCGGCGCCACCTGGGTCTCGATCCACCACGGCGGCGGCGTCGGCATGGGCTTTTCGCAGCACGCCGGGCTTGTCATCCTGTGTGATGGCACCGAAGCCGCAGCCAAACGCATCGCCCGTGTCCTGTGGAACGACCCGGCGCTGGGCGTCGTCCGCCACGCCGATGCAGGCTACGAAGACGCCATCGCTTGCGCCCGGCAAAAGGGTTTAAACATGCCGATGATTGGAGAGTGATGATGGATTGTAGCATTATTCCAAAGGCTGTCATACCGGATGCGGTGCAGCATTACATGCTGCACCGCATCCGGGATGACACTAAATTGCAAAGCGAGCAGCCATGACCCAACTCACCATCACACCAGGCGAGCTCTCCTTCGAAGATATGCTGGCAGCGCTCAAGGGTCCGCTGGCCATTACCTTCCCCGAAGAAGCTCTGAAGTCAGTCGATGCCTCGGCCGCCGTCATTGCAAAGATCATCGCATCAGGCGAGACCGTTTACGGCGTCAACACCGGCTTTGGCCTGCTGGCCTCGCAAAAGATCTCGACCAAAGATCTTGCCAAACTCCAAAGAAACCTCGTCCTGTCCCACGCCGCCGGGACCGGCGAGCCGCTTGACGCGCCGACCGTCCGCCTCATTCTCCTCTTGAAGGCCGCAAGCCTGGCACGCGGATATTCCGGCGTGCGGCGCGAGGTCATTGCCCTGCTCACCGCGATGCTCGAGCGCGGCATCGTTCCCAATATTCCCGTCCAGGGCTCTGTTGGCGCCTCGGGCGATCTCGCACCCCTCGCCCATATGAGCGCAGCGATGATCGGTGTCGGGACGGTTTTTCTGGATGGCGAGGAAATACCCGCGACAGATGCTCTGGCAGCAAAGGATCTTGAGCCCATCATCCTTGGCCCCAAGGAAGGCCTTGCCCTTCTCAATGGCACGCAGGTCTCGACCGCCATTGCCATCCGCAATCTCTTCCGGCTGCGCCGCCTGTTCCGCGCCGCCGTCCTGACCGGCGCGCTCTCAACCGATGCCGTGAAGGGCAGTGACACGCCGTTTGATCCGCGCATCCATGAAATCCGCGGCCAGCAGGGCCAGATCGCCATTGCAAAGCTGTTTCGCACCATCCACCAGGGCAGTGAAATACGCCTCTCGCACATAGATTGCGACCGGGTCCAGGACCCCTACTCGATCCGCTGCCAGCCTCAGGTCATGGGCGCCGCCCTTGACGCCGCCAAAGACGCGGCGCGCCACCTCCGAACCGAAGCCAACGCTGTGTCCGACAACCCCCTCGTCTTTGCCGGCCCAAATGGTATGGGGGGAGAAGTCCTCTCGGGCGGCAACTTCCACGCCGAACCGGTTGCCATAGCCGCCGACCTTCTGGCCATCGCCGCATCGGAAGTCGGCGCCCTCGCCGAACGCCGGATCGCACTCCTCATTGACGGGCATCTGTCCAATCTCCCGCCTTTCCTGGTCAAGGACGGCGGCATCAACTCCGGCTTCATGATCGCCCAGGTCACCGCCGCCGCTTTGGCGTCCGAAAACAAAACCTTTGCCCATCCCGCAAGTGTCGACAGCCTGCCAACCTCCGCCAATCAGGAAGATCACGTCAGTATGGCAACCTTCGCCGCCCGCAAGCTCACCCCGGTGCTCGATAATGTCGAAGGCATTCTTGCCATTGAATATCTTGCCGCCGCTGCCGGTATTGATTTCCTGCGTCCCCTGAAGTCGAGCGACACACTGGAGAATTTCATCAACGCCCTCAGAGAAAACGTCCCGCCCTACACGGAGGATCGCTTTTTCGCCCCCGATATTAAAGCCGCACGGGAGATCCTGAGATCTGACATCATCGACGATATTATCGGCGTTGCCACAACGGACTGGGAGGCCCTCTAGATGGTCTACACCTTTCATGAAGGACACACGCCGGTTTTGATCTCTGTTCCCCATGCGGGGCTGAACGTTCCCGACGACATCATGGCGCGGCTATCGGACGAAGGGCTCAGGCTCACCGACACAGACTGGCACGTCGACCGGCTCTATGCCCCCTTGAAAACCCTCGGCGTCTCCATGCTGGTCGCCACCAACTCGCGCTACGTCATCGACCTCAACCGCCCGCGCGACGGCTCAAGCCTTTATCCCGGCCAGACAGTAACGCCGCTGTGTCCGACCGAAACCTTTGAAGGCCTGAAAATCTACAAGGACGGCGAGGAGCCAACCGCCACGGAGATCACCGAGCGCACGACAAAATACTGGCAACCCTACCATCAAAAACTTCACGAGACCCTGAGCGCTCTGAAGGAAAAACACGGGCAAGCCATCCTCTGGGACGCCCACAGTATCAACAACCGCCTGCCTCGGCTTTTCGACGGTCAGCTCCCCGACCTCAATTTCGGCACCAATGACGGCAAGGTGTGCGCCGCTGACCTGGCGAATGACATCCTTGTCATTGCCGGGGCCGACGAACGATACACATCCGTCCTTAACGGCCGCTTCAAGGGCGGCGTCATAACGCGAACATATGGCAAGCCCGAAGAAGGTATCTCAGCCATCCAGCTTGAAATGGCGCAGGGGTGCTATATGGATCAGGAGACGTTTGAGTATCGCAAGGACAAGGCGAGTGAAGTGCAAATATTGTTAGTGCAGTTGTTTGAACAACTTCTGAAATCCTAGTCCCTCTCCCTCCGGGAGAGGGTGCCCACAGGGCGGGTGAGGGACCGATCTCACGTCACTTTCAATTTGCCGCAACACCGCCCCTCATCCGGCGCTTCGCGCCACCTTCTCCCGAAAGGAGAAGGACTCTGGTCATCAGAACGAGACCTAAACCACAACATCCGCGACACGGTTTTCAATCAGCCGCACGATGCTGAGCGCCGTCAATTGGGACGTCTTGGGATTATTCGGTGACGGGTTGCCGGCAATGACAAGCTCATAGCGCCCCGGCGTGCCTTCAAAGATCAACGTGTGGGTGTTCTGTGTCGTCGTCGGGTCAGCGACGAGCTCGACCTGCGTCTTCTCGAACCCGATGCCCGCCAGCGCCGCGGTTGCTGCCACATTGGCATTTTTTGGAAAGAGCCGCGCGGCATCTCTTGCCGAGCCTGCAAAGACTGTCGTGCGCTCCTTGATAGCAGCAAGATCGACGCCCTCGACGCCTTCCGCCCCGGACCACGACAGCGGCGGTTTTACCGAGCGGATAGTGACATTCTCGAGCCCGGCGGAGCGCGCAGCCGCAAGGCCATCGACGCCGATAAGCGCGCCCGCTGGCAGGATGAGCTGGCCTTTTGAGCGCTTCGCTGCATCCACCAGAGCGTCATAAAGCGGCTCATCGCTGAGCGCGCCGATGGAGACGATCATCAGGTCCTTGCCGGCCTCAAGCACCCTGGTGCCATAGGCAACCACACCGCCATGACCGGCGCATTCGACGACCAGTTCCGGATCACCGGCCATGAACACGTCATAATCCGTCGTCAGAGGAAACTCCGCCTCGCGCGACAAATCCTCCGGTAACACCAGCGCGCCGGTGATTTCAATTTTCGGATTGTCTTTCAGATAAAGAACAATGTCACCGGCGATAGCGCCGAGACCGATCAGACCAATGCGCATCCTGTGCTCCTGCTCTCTCATTGTCACCCCGGATGCTTTGCGGCACAACGTGCTGCAATGCTGGTCCGGGGTCTAAATCTGACATTTGGGTCCCGGACCAGCAGAGCAACATTGCATGTTGCACTGCATCCGGGATGACATCGAAAATAAACTTCCTAAAACCCGTAGGCACTCGCCAGTTCCGGATCCTTCGTCGCCACCAGCTTCGCCAGATCAACAATGACCTTGGCCTGTTTCCAGGTCGCATCATCCTGCATCTTGCCATCAAGCAGAACCGCGCCGGACCCGTCGGGCATGGCTTCGAGAATGCGTTTTGCGAAGAGCACTTCGTTCACATCAGGTGAGAAGACTTCCTTGGCAATGGAGATTTGCGTCGGGTGCAGCGACCACGCGCCGACACAGCCCTGCAGGAAAGCATTGCGGAACTGGGCGCGGCAGGCATCGGGGTCCGAGAAATCGCCGAACGGGCCATAGAACGCCTTGATGCCTGCTGATGCGCAGGCATCGACCATCTTGGCCACAGTATAGTGCCACAGGTCCTGCTGATAGAAGTCGCGGGTTGCGAGCGCCGCGCCCTCTTCGCCGTCCGCCAGCACACCGTAGAACGGATGACCGCCGCCAACCCGCGTCGTCTTCATACCCCGCGAGGCCGCAAGGTCAGCCGGGCCAAGCGACATGCCGTGCATGCGGGGCGAAGCCGCCGCGATAGACTCAACATTCTTCACGCCCTGGGCCGTTTCAAGCAGCGCATGGATCAGGATCGGGCGTTTGATCTGGTGTTTGGCTTCAAGCTGCGCCAGCAGTTGGTCGAGGTAGTGAATTTCCCAGTCGCCTTCCACCATCGGCAGAATAATGACATCCAGCTTGTTGCCGATTTTGCCGACAAGCTGCGTCACATCATCAAGCATCCACGGGCTCTTCAGCGCATTGATGCGGGTCCAACATCCCGTGGCACCAAAATCCGTCGCCGAAACAACGTCGATAAAGCCCTGCCGCGCCGCTTCCTTGGCGTCCATCGGGATCGCGTCTTCCAGATTGCCGAGCAGCACGTCGACCTGTTTAACCATATCAGGTACGCGGTTCCGCATCTTTTCCACATGGGGCGGAAAGAAATGGATCATGCGCTCCAGCCGCGTCGGCAGCTCGCGCCAGGGTTCCGGCGCGCCAATGGCCAGCGGCTTGAAAAAATCTCTGGGGTGCTTCATTTGAGGTGGCCTTCCAAATCGTTATTCTTGTTTTGCCCGCACTATATGCTGCGATGCAGCATGCGGCAATCCCTCACCGAAAACAGTCAACAACCTCAGAGATCCAGGCCTTGAGGGCCTCGATTTTCTCTTCGCCAATGGTGTCGC
>JAUWTJ010000049.1 GCA_030614785.1 Alphaproteobacteria bacterium
ATCCTTCGCATCGGGTCCCTCCCTCTCCCGTCGGGATAGGGACTCAAGAGAGCCTGAATCCCTGTTGCGCTCCCCCTCTCACCCGAGTACCATTCCGGGGTACCCCATGAGCCGGGGATGGAGGTGTTTTCCGGCTCTTTCTGGCGAAAAAACAAGAAAAATCGGGAGGTGGCGATGGTTTCCATTGCACTCAAAGTTAATGGCAATGCGGTCACGGGCGATGTTGATGACCGGATGTTGCTGGTGGAATTTCTGCGCAACGATCTCAACCTGACGGGCACCCATGTGGGTTGTGACACCAGCCAGTGCGGCGCCTGCGTGGTTCATGTGGACGGCGAGGCGATGAAGTCGTGCTCAATGCTGGCGGTTCAGGCCGACGGCGCGGAGGTCCTGACTATCGAGGGGCTGGCCGTGGATGGCAAATTGCACCCGGTCCAGGCGGCGTTTCAGGAGCATCACGGGCTGCAGTGCGGGTTTTGCACGCCGGGCATGATTATGACCTCGGTCGATATGATCCGGCGCATTCCGGATCTCGATGACGCGACTATCCGCAGCGAGCTTGAAGGCAACATCTGCCGCTGCACGGGCTATCAAAATATTGTGACAGCGGTAAAGGCGGCATCTGACGAAATGAAGGGGTAGTCCATGGCGAGTTCTTCCAGTTCAAATGTTACAGGTATCGGCGCGCCGGTCAGGCGCAAGGAAGATCACCGGTTCATCACAGGTAAAGGGCGCTACACGGATGATATCAATCAGCCGGGCCAAACCTGGGGTTCCTTTGTGCGCAGCCCCCACGCTCATGCCGGTATCAAATCCATTGACAAGTCTGCGGCGCTGGCGGTGCCCGGCGTTGTTGCTGTGCTCGACGGCAAGGATCTCGCGGCGGATGAAATCGGCGGGCTGATCTGTGGCTGGATGATTCACTCAAAAGATGGTAGCGAAATGAAGGCCGGGGCGCATCCGGCGCTGGCACTTGATACGGTGCGCTATGTCGGCGATCATGTGGCAATTGTTATTGCCGAGACGCAAGGCGCGGCCAAGGATGGCGCAGAGGCGGTCGTGGTTGACTATGACGGGCGCCCGGCGGTGATTGATCTGGCGACGGCACAGAAAGCTGCGCCGGTTCACGAGGTCTCAAACGACAATACGGTTTACGACTGGGAGCTTGGCCTCAAGGCAGAGACGGAGGCGGCCTTTGAGAAGGCGGCGCACATTGTCTCGATTGATATCACCAACAACCGGCTCGTGCCCAATGCCATGGAGCCGCGCGCGGCCATAGGGTGCTTTGATGAGGGAACCGGCAACTACACGCTCTATACCACGAGCCAGAACCCCCATGTGGCGCGGCTTATCCTGTCGGCCTTTATTGGCATCGCGCCGGAGCACAAGCTTCGTGTGGTCGCGCCCGATGTCGGCGGCGGCTTTGGCTCCAAGATTTTTGTCTATGCTGAAGAGACGGTCTGCGTCTGGGCGGCGAAGAAAGTCGGCCGGCCGGTGAAGTGGACTTGCGATCGCTCCGAGGCTTTTCTCTCTGATTGCCACGGGCGGGATCATATCTCCCATGCGGAGCTGGCGGTTTCTGAAGACGGGAAGTTCCTCGGACTGCGGGTCAAGACGCTGGCTAACCTCGGGGCCTATCTTTCGACCTTCTCCTCGTCGGTGCCGACCTATCTCTACGGGACGCTTCTTTCGGGTCAGTACGCGATCCCGGCAATCTATGTTGAAGTGGACGGGATCTACACGCACACAGCGCCGGTTGATGCCTATCGCGGCGCCGGGCGTCCGGAGGCGGCCTATCTCGTCGAGCGTCTGGTTGACCGGGCAGCGCATCAGTTGGGACGCGACCCGGCAGAGCTGCGCAAACAGAATTTTGTTCGCGAGTTTCCCTATGAGACGCCGGTGATCATGACCTATGACATTGGAGACTTTGACGCTTCGCTCGACCGGGCGATGGAGATGATCGACTATAAGGGTTTTGATGCGCGCCGCGCGGAAGCGGCCACAAGAGGCAAGCTGCGCGGGATCGGGATTTCGACCTATATCGAGGCCTGCGGCATCGCGCCCTCAAAGGCGGTCGGTTCGCTTGGCGCGGGCGTGGGTCTCTGGGAATCCGCCGAAGTGCGGGTCAATCCGACGGGCAGCGTGGAAGTCCTGACAGGATCGCATTCCCACGGCCAGGGCCATGAGACGACCTTTGCACAAGTTGTTTCTGACAAGTTTGGTATTCCTATCGAGGACGTCGAGATAGTCCACGGCGATACCGACAAGGTCCAGTTTGGCATGGGCACCTATGGCTCGCGCTCCGGCGCTGTCGGCATGAGCGCACTGGCCAATGCCTGCGATAAGGTCACGGTGAAAGCCAAACGCATCGCGGCGCATCTGCTGGAGGTTCCGGTCGATGAGGTGACGCTGACGGACGGCGTTTTTGCAGCGGTCAGTACCAATGAAACGCTGGCGTTTGGTGAAGTGTCTCTGGCGGCCTATATGGCGCATAACCTGCCGGAAGATGGCATGGAGCCGGGGCTTGCCGAGAAGGCATTTTATGATCCGGAGAACTTCACCTTCCCGGCCGGGTGTCATATTTGCGAAGTTGAAATCGATCCCGAGACCGGCGTTACGCGCATCGCCAACTTTGTGGCGGTTGATGATTTTGGCACGGTGATCAATCCGATGATCGTCGAAGGTCAGGTTCACGGCGGCCTCGCACAAGGCATCGGTCAGGCCCTGCTTGAAGAAGGCATCTACGACAAGGACAGCGGTCAGCTGATTACCGGGTCCTACATGGATTACACCATGCCCCGGGCCGACGATCTGCCGACCTACCAGGTCGATATGACTATTACCAAATGCCCGTCCAATCCGCTTGGTATCAAGGGGTGCGGCGAGGCCGGAGCGATCGGATCGCCGCCAGCGGTGATCAATGCGGTGGCGCATGCGATCGGAAATGATGATATTGCCATGCCGGCAACACCGCAGCGGGTGTGGCGCTCGCTTCAGGAAAGCGCCTGAGAAATCGGGCTGCAATGATAAAATAAAAGACAAGAACAACAGGAAACGAACATGTACGCATTCAACTACAAAAAAGCCGCATCCCTGAGCGAAGCCAAAACGCTGTTTGCCAGCGGCGATGACCCGCTTCTGATGGCCGGCGGCCAAACGCTGATCCCGACCCTGAAGCAGCGCCTTGCCAGCCCGTCCGATGTGATCGACATCTCAAAGCTTGCTGAGCTGAAGGGTATTGAGGTCTCGGGCGACGGCGTTGTTATCGGCGCCGGGCAGGTTCATGCCAGCGTTCAGAATTCCGCCGAAGTCAAGGAAGCCATTCCGGCGCTCAGCGCTCTGGCGGGCGAGATCGGTGATCCGGCGGTGCGCCATCGCGGCACGCTCGGGGGCTCGATTGCCAATAGTGATCCCACCGCAGACTACCCGGCGGCCTGTCTCGCGCTTGGGGCGACAATCCATACGGAAACCCGCACCATTGAGGCCGATGACTTTTTCACAGATCTGTTTGAGACGGCTCTGGAAGAAGGCGAGATTGTCACGAAGGTTTCCTTCCCCGTGCCGGACAAGGCGGCCTATGTAAAATTTCCGAACCCGGCCTCGCGCTACGCCATTGTCGGCGTGTTCGTGGCGCAAAAGGGCGGCAAGGTGCGCGTTGCAGTGACCGGTGCCGGTTCGAAGGTCTTTCGGGTTGCGGCAATGGAGACAGCGCTGGAGAGTAACTTCTCGGCTGATGCGATCGGCGAAATCGCTGTTCCATCAGGCGATCTTAATTCGGATCTCCACGCCTCAGCGGATTATCGCGCTCATCTCATTACGGTGATGGCAAAGCGCGCTGTCGCGGCCTGCGGTTAGTCAGCTTATCTATAGAATCGTTACGGCGAAACTCCGGCCTCATCCTGAGGTGCGAGCAGCGCGAGCCTCGACCCGTCGCCCGAAGGCTTTGGGCCGCAGGGCGAAGGAGGCTTTGCAGAAGCGATAGTGGTATTGGGGCATTCATCCTTCGAGACAGATGCTGCGCATCTTCCTCAGGATGAGGAGGAAGTTTGGTTTGAGTAAATCAAACTCGAAAAAGGTGCGAAATCACTCGGCATTGGCAATGGCAGCGCCTTCGCCCTCGAAGTCGATCCACATGTAACGTGATGGATGCGTATTATTACCGTTGTCCGCGTAGCCCTTCACATAGGTCGCAACGAGATTGCGGTTGGTCCCAAAGTAAAGCGGAATGATGCCCTGTTCTTCCAGCAGCACGGCTTCGGCCTCTGCCATCAGATCGTTGCGTTTTGTGATGTCAGCGATTTGAAGCGCTTTGTTCATCAGCCCGTCAAAGCGGGCGCTGGAATAATTGCCGTAGTTCTGAGGCCCGGCCTCGGTCCGCGCGAGGTATAAAAAGTCCTCTGGATTGTCGAGGGATTGCCAGCCGGCGTCCGCAGCCCAGAAGTTGGACTCCTGTAAATCCGCATAGTGCACCTTGATCTCGGTTCCCAGGATCTCGGCCTTCACGCCGATCTTCTCCCACATGGAGGTGATGGCGATGGCGTGGCGCTTGCCGTCCGCGGTGGCACGGATGCGATATTCAAAAGTAAGAGGATTGTCGGGGCCATAGCCTGCCTCGGCCAGTAACCTTATTGCCTCTGCACGGCGCCTGTCCATGTCCCAGGCCATAAAGTCGACTTTTGGGGCGGTGTACCGAGCGACAGCGCCAGGCACCACCCCGCCTGCCGGAGTCTCGCCCATGCGCATGACTTTGTCGGTGATCGCCTGGCGGTCAATGGCCATTGAGAGGGCGCGGCGGACACGAACGTCCTTGAACTCTTCCTTCTCATGATTGACGATGATATAGGTGATTGTCAGTCCGGGAACAATATGGACGGCACCGGGCAGGATCTCTCTCAACATATCAACCTGCTGTGTTGGAAGCTGGGTGTTGAGATCCAGTTCGCCGGCGCGAAACCGCTTTACTGCCGCGTTATAATCCTCTGTTGGATAGTAATAGACGTTTTCCAGCTTCACCTTGTCGGCATCGTAAAAATCCGGGTTTTTGATGACATGGACAAAATCATGCGGGCGCCAGTCTTCGAGAAGGAAGGCGCCGTTCGAGATGATGTTGTCGGGCCTGACCCAGTCATCGCCGTATTTTGCAAACACATGACGCGGTAGTGGCGCGGCGCGTGGACCGGCGGCAAGGTAAATGTAGCTCGGGCTGGGCCGCGAAAGCACAACCTCAAAGGTCAGATCATCGATGACGCGCGCCCCCAGCTGCGATACGGGCATGTCCCCGCGTGTTATCGCCTCCGCGTTCTTGATCATATCGAGGATGGCGGCCTGCTCGGTGGCGGTGGCCGGGTCCATGACACGCCGGAGCCCGGCGACATAGTCTGCGGCGGTGACGGGCACGCCGTCCGACCAGACGAGGCCTTCTCGCAGGTGAAAGATATAGGTCAAGCCGTCCTCGCTGATCTCCCAGCTCTCGGCGCAGGCTGGAGCGATTTTTCCGTCTGGTGTGTAGTCAGCGACAGCGCAAAAGATGTCACGACCGATGACATTCTCATAAACCGTCGACATTTTGTGGGGATCGAGGGTATCCGGTTCGGCGACGTTGCCACGGTGCAGCGTGGTGAGTGGCCCTTTGCGGCCCTCGGCGGTCACTTCCTGGCTTATGGCGTCGGCGCCTTCGTCTGATGGTGCCGGCGAGCATGCCGCAACAGTGAGAAAAATAGCCGCGATGAGAATTCGATCCGGAGTGTTCCGAATCACGCGAACGATGGCTGGCTGTGCTAACACTGTGACTGTCCTCCCCGGAATCGTCTTGGCAACGGATGTTATCCTGGCAGATAAAATGGTGCCGGGGAAGGTGTGAGCTCGGGACCTAATTTTCCTCTGTTTTGCAGGCTTTCCTGATTGTGAACACAAAGATCTCGCCGTCACGGGTTGCCGAGAGCAGCTCGTTCCCGGATGTATTGCAGAAGTGGGGCATGTCGATGGTTGATGCGGGGTCGGTGACCAGAACAGTGATCTGTGCGCCGAGCGCCAAAGAGCGCAAGGCCTTTTGTGTTCGAAGAACCGGCAAGGGGCATTTCAGCCCCTTCATATCCAGGATCGTGGTCACTCGTCATGCCCCCTCGCGGGATTACAGGTTCAGGGAAACGGTTTTGTCCGGGCTTTCGATATCCACATCAAAGGTCTCGAGGAAGCGACTCGTCATCATGTAAAACCCGATTGTGAGAGTGAGCTCCTGCATTTCCTGGTCCGACAAGTGAGCGCGCAGGGGGGCGAAGGTGTCGTCCGAGGCACGGACATTCACAACCACATCATCGGTGAAATTCATGACCAATTGCTCAGTCTCGGTAAAGCCCTCGGCGTCCGGACCCTGTTTGACCCTTGTGATGAGGTCATCTGACATGCCGACGTCGCGGCCAATGCGCTCATGCTGGAAGGTCTCGTAGGTGGCCTTGGAGATATAGCCAACGCGCAGGATGGCGATTTCGCGCAGGATCGGGTCGAGTTTGCTCTTGCTCAGAATGCAATTGCCGAGCCGCGTGTAGTGGCCCAGCATCTTGCCGCTGTGAGCCATCATCCTGAAGATATTGAGCGGCGCCAGTTTCGCGAAAGTCTCTTTGGCGGCTTCCGGTATTGTCTCCGGCGTGACGTAGTCGATTCGAGCCATAATTGCGTTCTCCCTCGGTTTATCTTTTGTGATGACTAATCAAGCAGGGAATGTCAAAAGGTGCAAGGTCCGGAATGAAACCAGGGAACATCTAATATGGCAAAGCTCATCGGAATTGCCCGCGCGATCAAGGTGCGCGGCCCGCTCGAAGAACTGTCGGAGGTTGGCGTCAGTGTGGACGGAGGCCTCGAGCTTGATCGGCGCGGTCGGGTCAAGGGTGCACAGGTGACGGTTCTGGCCAGGGAAGACTGGGAAGCCGCCTGCGCCGAGACCGGAGAGCCTCTTGCCTGGATCACCCGGCGGGCCAATCTTTATGTCGAGGGCATCGATCTGCCAAGGGTAGCTGGTGCACGATTGCGCATCGGCGATGTTGTTCTTGAGGTGAAACAGGAGACTGACCCTTGCTCGCGGATGGAAGAGGCCAGACCAGGTTTGCGTGCGGCGCTCGAGCCGGACTGGCGCGGGGGAGTTCGCTGCGATGTTTTGACGGGCGGTATCCTGACGCTTGGCGCCTCGGTTGAAAATCTGGATTGATTGGGTGGATAATTAATTCGCAGGGGGAAGCTATGGATTATTCGATTGATGATATTTTGAACTTCTGGTTTGGCGAGGAGACGCGCGAGCAATGGTTCAAAAAGGATGCTGCCTTTGATCAAATTATCGCCGAGCGCTATATTAATCTGGTGAACTTTACGGCAAATGAGATTGACCAGAACGGTATTGCGCCCTGGGAAGGTGACCCCCGCGGTGATGTTGCCAGTATTATTGTGCTCGACCAGTTTCCACGCAATATCTTTAGAGACAGCGCGCGGGCGTTTTCCTATGATGAAAAGGCGCTTGCCCTCACGAGACGTGCGATGCAGCGCGAAAGCGACAGGGCGCTGCCTGATGGTCAACGGCCCTTCATCTATATGCCACTGATGCATGCCGAAGACCTTGAAGCGCAGGAATTATCTGTCGTTGTCTTTAAAGAGCGTTTTACGGAACCGGAGAACCTTCCCTGGGCCATTGAGCACCGCGATATCATCAAACGCTTTGGCCGCTTCCCGCATCGCAACCCCTTGCTGGGCCGCGAGAGTACCGAGGAAGAAATTCAGTATTTGGATGGCGGCGGGTTCTCGGGCTGACCCTTTCGGACCCTCAGTGGTCACCCGGGCTCGGCAAGATTTGCCTCCACGGCAAATAGAGCCTTTCAGATATGGCTTATAACTTGCAGAAAACTGCGACTTTTTCTGGCGCGAGACTTGCTACTTCCTTTACAGGCACATGGCCGCGACAAAAAAGGAAAATGTTTATGATTACCGCCGATGACTTGCGTTCCCTTGCAAACTATCTCGTAGACCGACACGGGCCCATTGCCGTCGACTATGCCGATCAGGCTGTTTATCAGCTCGAGGCACAGGGCGAAGCCATGCGCGCAGACGCCTGGAAGGCGCTTCGATCGGTCGTGGAAGATATGGTTGAAGGCCGGATGACCGGCGAGCAAGTGATAACTCTGCAATAACAAATTCTCTGAACCTGACTACACACACACTGTTAACGGGGCGTCCTTGCGGCGCCCCTTTGTTTTATCTAACGTGTGTGGAAAAGCTGAAGGAGGATATCCATGATGAAAGTTCACCCTGTTTGTCAGGTTATGCTTGATATGATTGCTGAGGCGCCGCAGCCGGCGCCGGGCGCGGATATGGTCGCCCTCGCGCGCGCCAGTCTGGAAGCAAAGGCCAGCCAGTCGCAAAACGATCCTGTTGATATGGCGTCGGTGGAAGATCGCAGTGTTATGGTCCGCGATGGTCACGATGTGCCGGTCAGGATCTATACCCCGCATAGTGTGGGCGCAGCGCCTTTACCGGTCATTGTCTATTTCCACGGCGGGGCATGGATCGCCGGAAGTCTTGGTACGCATGATGGCACCTGCCGTCATCTGGCGGACATGAGCGGGTGCAAACTTGTGTCGGTCGATTATCGGCTCGCGCCGGAGCACAAATTCCCTGTTGGCTTTGACGATTGCTGCGACATTACAGAATGGATTGCCGGTTCGGCTGGCAGTCTGGGCATCGACCCGTCGAAAATCGTGCTGGCCGGGGACTCTGCGGGCGGTAATCTTGCAGCGGCGGTGGCGCTGTGGGCGAGGGACTATGATGGACCGAAGATCGCCTTTCAGCTTTTGATTTATCCGGTGATTGACTGTGTGACGGTGAGCGGGTCGCGCAAGGATTTTGCGGAAGGATATTTCCTGACCCAACCCGCCATGGACTGGAGCACGGATCAATATGTCAGGCAGCCCGCGGAACGCGGCATGTGGCAGGTCTCGCCGATTTATGCCGAGAGGCTGGCAGGATTGCCGCCGGCTCATGTCATCACTGCCGGATTTGATATCCTCAAGGATGAAGGCATCGCCTACGCCCGAGCCCTTGAGAACGCCGGTGTGCCAACCACCCATGTTGACTATCCTGACGTCATCCACGGCTTTTTCGGTTTTGGCGCTGTGCTCGAACCGGCGATGGACGCAATGAAACGTGGGTGCGAGGAAATCAGGAGAGTGGTCGGGTAGAGCGGCCCGTCACCCCCGAAGGCTGATGGCCTGAGGCAGGATTTCGAAGACTGACGGTAATGCTCCGGGGGCTTCTCCGTCGACGTCATGGCGCACCGGCCTGGGGTCGAGAGAGGTCGCGACAATACGTTTGCCGCGACGCTGGATAATTTTTGGATGATTGGCGTGGGTCCCCGACCCTACGGAGCCAAGAACTTTGGTTAGCTCACTTTTCGACAACCCGTGGCCAACTAGAACATCGAATAGCCCGTCAGAAGGATCAGCATTGGGCGCAATCTGCATGCCGCCGCCGAAGTACTGGCAATTGGCGATGACGCCAAGGGTGAGATCCAGCTCCTCGTCAAAATTGTCATCGATCTGCAGGCGAATTTTCTGGTTTTTGTAGAGTAATCCCTGGACCAGAGAATGCCAGGAGAAGGCAAAACTTCCGCCAAACAGTTTGGCGATTTTCGAGCGATTGACGGCGTCCGACACAGCGCCGCCAAGCCCAAAGCTGGCGATGTTGACGAAGTAACGACTGGCGCTTGTCCCCTCCGGGATTTCATAGGACATGAGACCGATGTCAATCTTGCGGGTCTTGCCCGATTTGATGATCTCCAGCATCGCCGTGATGTCTTCAGTCTCCGGCCAGCCAAGGGTTCGGCGCATGTCGCAACCGGTGCCGCTGGTCAGGAAGGCAAGTTCTGCCTCGGGGTTTACCGGTGCGCCGTCTTTGAAAAACCCGTTGGCGGCTTCTGAAAAGGTCCCGTCGCCGCCGACCGCGAGAATGAGATCGGCTCCGGCCTCAAGAGCCTGGCGGGTCAAGGGCTCGCCGGAAAATGGAGCTGTCGTTTCGGTGATCTCAAAATCACCAAACAGCCGTTTGATCTCGGCTTCCATCGCGGGCCAGCGTTTTGCCGTGCGCCCGCCGGCGGAGTGTTTGTTCAGAACGACATGAAGTTTTTCATTGCTCACGATGTGGCTTCGTCCTCGACATTGTATTTTTTCAGAGCGTCCTGAATCTGCCGAGACGTTTCCGCCCCGGTCCAGCCGAGCTCGGCAGCCATCAGATCCGCCATGCGGCTGATCGCCGTCTGCGAGGGAGCGCCGATGGTGCCGAGTTCTGTCCGCCTGAACAGAACGTCCGAAAGCGTAACGGCCATCTCCTGTCTGATGGCATAGAAAACCTCTGCCTCAATGGTTGGTTCGTCCGGCGTCAGTCTTGCGCGCAGATCGGTTTCCGCCGCGAGCCTTGTGACCTCCGCATATCGACTGCCATAAAGTTTGGTCAGATGCTCAATGACTTCTTCATCCCAGCCAGGCGAGGCGGTAATGGCTCGCTTTACAAAATCAAAAAAGATGCCCGTGTCCCCGCAATGGGTTGGCGTTGTCGCTGTGGACGCCCGGACAGCCTTTGTCGCTGCAGTGAGATCCTTTTCAAGCACCAGATCAACGACCCGTTCGGCGACATGGCGCGAGGTTGTCCATTTGCCCCCGAGCGAAGAGATCAGTCCCGGCAGGCCATCGCTTGCCCCGTGGTCAACCACTTCTGATTTCCTGCTGGCGGTATAGGTTTCCTGGGTATCGTTGTTGGTCGGGTCGCCGTCGGTATCGATGAGCGGGCGAAGGCCCGCGTAGGAGTGAAGAACATCCTTGCGGTCGATATGAGCGTTTGGCAACGCGATATTCAGTTTTCCAAGGACCTCGTCAATGTCCACTTCAGTGACGCAGACGCTGTCCGGCTTGCCCCGGAAGGCCGTATCTGTGGTTCCGACTATGGTCTTGCCGCGCCACGGCACCGCAAGAAGATGATCGCCGCCTGCCTGGAGGGCCAGGGCGGTTGAACCGGACAGTTCACGGACAATAATGTGGATGCCCTTGGACCGGATAAGGTGTTTTGAGCTTTGGCCATCTTCGGCTTTGGCAAGCACAAGATCGGCCCAGGGTCCCGAGGCGTTGACCGTTGTTGTTGCTCTGACTTCCCGGGTCTTGCCGGTGAGGACGTCTTCCACAATTGCGCCTTTTACGACCCCGCCTTCTTTCAGGAAGTCAGTTACTTTGGCGTAGTTGGCAATATGGGCACCGCGCTGTGCCGCGCCGAGCAGGCATTCAAGCCCGAGCCGTTCGGGTGAATACATCTGGCAATCGTAATACAGCAGCGCGCCTTTGAGATTTTCTTTCGTCAGGCTCGGGACGCGCTTCAGCGCTTCATCGGTCTTTAGCCAGCGATGGCGCGGCAGGCGTTTTGCCGGATCTTTCAGCCACGTGCGATCAAGCGAGAGGAGATCGTAAAGTGTCAGGCCGATCCGCATTACACGGCCTGCGTTCGTGCCGCCATATATAGGAACAAGAAACGGGAGTGGGTCGACCATATGCGGGGCTATGCGTTCCCAGATACGCCGTTCCTTGAGTGATTCACGCACGAGGCGGAATTCGCCGTTGACGAGATACCTCAGTCCACCGTGCACAAGCTTGGAGGAGGCAGAGCTTGTGCCGTGATTAAAGTCGTCTTTCTCGACCAGCGCGACATCAAGCCCCCTGAGCGCCGCATCCCACGCGACGGTCGCACCGGAGATGCCGCCGCCGATCACGAGGAGATCATGATGCCGGTCAGCCATTTGTTGCAGGTCGCGTTTCAAGGGAGCTCCGATTCGGATTGCTGTGTGTCCCGGGCAAGGTTGAGGTTTGTGAGGGGCTTGTCAAGGTGGCGGATCGTCTCGCAAAAAGAGATCGCAATTGCTGTTTTGTGGTGTACCCTCCGGCCAAAAGCCGAGAGGCAAAACATTGAGGGAAACGCCCATGCCGATTGCACCTGCAAACGGGATCGAAATTTTTTACGAGACATTCGGCAACAAGGAGGACCCGGCGGTTCTCCTGATTTCGATGTATGCAACGCAAATGCTGGTCTGGCCGGAAAACCTGTGTGAAGGGCTGGCGGCGCGGGGCTTCCATGTCATTCGGTTTGACAATCGCGATGTCGGACTTTCAACCAAATTCGAGGCGGCTGGCCTTCCGGATCTGATGCAGATTATCAGTATCCCGGTGCCTGAGCGCAGGGCGCTTGTGCCCTATCTGCTGGATGATATGGCGAAGGATGCCGTCGGCCTTCTGGACGCTCTGGAAATTGACGCAGCCCATATTGTCGGCGCGTCCATGGGCGGGATGATCGCGCAGATTGTTGCTGGCGCTTTTCCCGGTCGCGCAAAAAGTCTCATCTCCATTATGTCGACCCCCGATGTGGCCAAATCGCCGCCGATCCCTGAGGCCATGTCTGGTAATGGTGCGCCGCCTGCGCCAGGCGAGGAAGGGCGGATCCGCAGTTTTATGGATGGATGGCGCGCTATCGGATCAGAAAAGTTTGGCCCCTCTGATGAGGAACTGCGCGCCTTCGCGGTTCGGTGTCTGGAGCGCTCGCACTATCCGCAAGGCCCGGCGCGGCAGGTTGCGGCTATCCAGGCCTCGCCCGGGCGCGAGGCCATGCTTGCCAGACTCGGCATTCCGGTCCTTGTCATTCACGGCACCGAGGACCCTTTTGTCCCTCTCATTGGCGGGGAGTTGACCGCCAAGGCTATTCCGGGTGCGGAGTTTGTTGCCGTCGAAGGCATGGGGCACGAGCTCTTCAGTCCATCAGTCAGCATTATCGCAGATATGATCGGCGCCCATATTGAAAGTGCGGAGCAGGTATGACACAGATCAAGGCGAACGGCATTGATATTGAATATGAGACCAGGGGTGATGCGGGTAATCCTGCCCTGGTCCTTGTGCGAGGGCTTGGGACACAGCTGGTGGCCTGGCCGGACACTTATCTTGATGCCTTCGTTGCAGCGGGATTTCACGTGGTCATATTTGACAACCGGGATGTTGGCCTGAGCCGGAAATTCGGTGACTTCGGACCGCCGGATATGGACGCAGTCATTGCCGCCTTCAAGGAAGGGCGCAAGCCGGAGCTGGCCTATACGATGGACGATATGGCCGATGACGCGATCGGGTTGATGGATGCGCTTGGACTTGAAGAGGCGCATATCTGCGGCATGTCCATGGGCGGTATGATTGTACAGATCGCGGCGGCGCGCTATCCGGACCGGCTGCTGTCCGCCACATCGATCATGTCGAGTACCGGCGCGCGCGATCTTCCTCAGCCCGGTTCCGAGGTTATGCTGGCGCTGACGAGCACATCTGACAGTGAGGATCTTGAAGATCTGGTGGCGCATTCTGTTGCCGGGTCAAAGGTCTATACCGGCGAGGGGCAGCCGACGCCTGACGAAGTTTTCGAGCGGCTTGCGCGCAAGGTAATTACGCGGTGCTATTATCCCGAGGGCATTTCGCGGCAATATGCTGCGGTGATTGCCGGCGGCGACCGCAGCGATCTGTGCCGGACGATCAAGGTTCCGTTTCTTGTTGTTCACGGGACGGATGATCCTTTGGTCTCAAAAGAAGGCGGGATCGATACGGCGGAGAAGGTGCCTGATGCTAAACTTCATCTGGTCCAGGGTATGGGGCACGATCTGCCGCCGCAATGTTGCGAGGAGATTACAGGTGTGACTGTGGAGCATTTGCGCAGCGTGGGGTGAGTGCAGCCCCTCTCCTTGTGGGAGAGGGTCGCAAAATCAAAACATCTCTGCGTCCAGCTCCATCAGGTTTTCCGCTCCGGCGCAGGCGCGGGCCTTGAGAGAGACTGTGTCGGGCATGACGCGCTCCATCCAGAACGTGGCACGGACCAGTTTGGCCTTGTAGAAATTCGGGTTGCTGTCGCCGTCGGCAAGTTTTGTCGCGGCGATTTTAGCCATTTGCGCCCACATGAAGCCGACAGCAACGATGCCGAACAGGCGCAGATATTCGACTGATGCGGCGCCTGCGTTGTTGCGATCCTTGAGGCCGTTTTCGAGGAGCCACATTGTAGCGTCCTGCAGATCCTTGAGGCTGGCGCTGAGGGGGGCGGTGTACGGCGTCATCGCGGCGTCATCGGCGCTTTCCTTGATAAAGTCCTCGACCAACCCAAAGAAAGTGAGCGGCGGGCGACCGCCGTGCATACCCAATTTACGGCCCACAAGATCGAGCGCCTGGACGCCGTTGGCGCCTTCATAAAGCTGGTTGATGCGCGCATCGCGGACGAATTGCTCCATGCCGTGTTCGCGGATATAGCCGTGACCGCCAAAGCATTGCATCGCGGCATTGGCTGTCTCAAAGCCCATATCGGTAAAGAAGGCCTTGATGATCGGGGTCATGAGCTGTGTCATGTCACCGGCAACTTGCCGTGTCTTTTCGTCCGCAGCGCTAACTTCAGAGAACATCAGCGAAACCCAGGTGGCGAGCGCGCGGGCGCCTTCGGCAAAAGAGCTGGCTTGCAGCAGCATGCGGCGCACGTCCGGGTAGACGATAATCGGGTCAGCCGGGCCATCGGGGTTTTTTGCCCCGTCGAGGGCACGGCCCGCAAGGCGGTCTTTGGAGTAGGCGACGGCGTTCTGATAGGAAACCTCGCCGACGGCGACGCCCTGAATGCCAACGCCCATGCGGGCGGCGTTCATCATGCCGAACATGCCGGCCATGCCGCTCGCGCTGGATTTCTTTTTGCCATCAGCGGCGGGTTTTTCAGGGGCGCCTCCGAGGCGGTAGGCGACAGCATCATCGAAATTCAGAACGCAGGTGGAATTACCCTTGATACCCATTTTCTTTTCGACCGAGCCGACAGTGACGCCGTTGCGATCGGTCATGGTGCCGTCTTCCGGATTGATATTGACCTTCGGGACCATGAAGAAATTCACGGTGGACAGATCATCGGCGAGCTTGCCGTTTTCATCAGGGATTTTGGCGATCACCATGTGAATGATATTGTCGACCATGTCGTGGTCGCCACCGGAGATAAAGATCTTTGTGCCCGAAAGGCGGTAGGTTCCGTCTTCCTGCCCGACGGCTCTGGTCTTCATGAGTTTAAGGTCGGTGCCGCAATGAGGCTCGGTGAGACACATGGTGCCGCACCACTCGCCGTGCATCATTTTTGGAACCACAAGGTCCCTCATCCATTGCTCGCCAGTGCCTGCGAGCGCGGAATAGGCTGCCGTCGTGAGGCCGCCATACATGGCGAAAGCCTGATTGGCAGAATTGCCCATTTCGTTCATGGCCGCAGTGATGACACTCGGCAGGCCGGCGCCGCCCAGCTCTTCCGAAGCACCGAGGGCGTTCCAGCCGCCGTCGCAGAATTCCTTGTAGGCTTCCTTGAAACCGTCCGGTGTGCGCACCACACCGTTTTCAATGTGGCAGCCCTGTTCGTCGCCGATCTGATTGAGAGGCTGGAGTACCTCTTCGCAGATCTTCGCGCCGCCCTCAAGGACAGCCATGACGAGATCTTCTGTGAGGTCAGTGAAACCGGCAAGATCATCGCGCTCGGAAATTTTCAAAAGATCAAACAGGAGAAAGCGATAGTCTTCAACGGGGGCCTTGTAACTCGGCATGGGTCATCCTCCAGCGAACAGGGTTTGAATTTGACGGGATCATAGAGGTTTTCGAGGCCCGAGCAAAGGGGCAGTGTGCGAGACGGTCAGGGATCAAGATGACCCAGCGGAAGCGCTGTCGTGTGCTTGACCTCGCGCAGGACGAAGCTGGTACTGGCCGAACTGACGCAGGGCAGGGCAAGCAGCTGCGATGTCAAAAAGTGCTCATAGTGCGCAAGGTCTGTAACCAGAATGCGCAGCAGGTAATCCCGCTCGCCGGAGATCGACAGGCATTCGACAATCTCGTCGCAACTCTGTGCCCAGTCTTCAAACGTGGTGCGGTCATCAACCATCTGATTTCGGAGGGTGATCTGTGCCACGGCATCAATCTCGAGGCCGAGAGATTTTCGCGACAGGAGCGTTACCTCCTGTTTGATAACGCCGGCTTCTTTCAGGCGTTTGACCCTGCGCCAGCAAGGCGAGAGAGACAGGCCTACCCGCTCGGCCAGATCGGCAGTGGCAATCCCCGAATCGGCCTGAATTTCCTTCAGGATGTTGAGATCAAATTGATCGAGCCTGGTATTCACAATGCACATCCCATCTGAAGGTAAATAATTTCACATATATCTGTTAAAGTGGAAATATATTCCCCTTTTTGCTGAATTTCAATGAAGTCAGAAAATAAATTTCACGAAACTCGAGTGATAATTCCTCGCAATCAGGGCTTCGATTCGCCCTCGTCGCCTGCGCGAACCCTGAGCGGAGAAGAGCATAATGTCAGTTTCTGCCTCCAGTCAGCCTGATGAAGAGGCCCCGTGGTCCGAGACGCTGAAATCCACGCGTGCGGATTTCACGATTGATCAGAACTGGGCGGCCTATTCAGAGGCAGAGCACGATGTCTGGCGCCGCCTCTACCGCCGGCAGTGCGAGATCCTGCCAGGCCGCGTTGTTCCCGAGTTTCTCGACGGGCTTGCGGCGCTGCACATGGACGAGACCCATATTCCCGATTTTGCGGTTCTCAATGAGAAACTCAAGGCGCTGACCGGATGGACGGTGGTCGCCGTACCGGAACTGGTCCCTGACGACATATTTTTCGAACATCTGGCGAACCGGCGTTTCCCGGTTGGCCGCTTTATCAGACGGCCAGAACAAATCGATTATCTGGAAGAGCCAGATGTCTTTCATGATGTCTTTGGTCATGTGCCGCTTCTGGCCAATCCAACCTTCGCCAATTATATGGAAGCCTATGGCAAGGGAGGACTGCGGGCATTGGGGCGCGATGTTCTGCACAAGCTGGCGCGGCTCTATTGGTACACGGTTGAATTCGGGTTGATGCAAACTGACGAAGGCCTGCGCATTTATGGCGCGGGGATTGTCTCATCCAAATCCGAGAGTATCTTCTCTCTGGAAGATCCATCACCCAACCGTATCAATTTTGAACTGATCCGTCTGTTGCGGACGAATTACCGGATTGATGATTTTCAGCAGGTCTATTTTGTCATCAACAACTTTCAACAATTATTTGACGAGACCCTGCAGGACTTCGGCGCCATATATGATGCGCTTGAGAAAGTCACTGACTTGATGCCGCCGGATCTTCTGGAGGATGACCGGGTTATCAATGTCGGTAGCCAGGTCTATGCAATGACCGCCGACGATCAGAACAGCTAATCAATTGACTATACAAGGCAAGGAGAAAGCCATGAGCGACCTTTGGGATAACCCGCTTGGAACAGACGGGTTTGAATTTGTTGAATATACCGCGCCACATCCGGCTCTCCTTGATGAGCTGTTTGTCAGCATGGGCTTTAAAAAAGTTGCGGTGCATCGCTCCAAAAATGTCAGCCTCTACCGTCAGGGCGGTGTCAATTTTGTCGTCAATGCCGAGGAAGGCTCCTTCGGGCAACGTTTTGCCGAGGACCATGGCCCTTCAGCCTGCGCCATGGCGTTCCGGGTCAAGGATGCTGCCTTTGCCTACAAGGAGCTGCTCAAGAATGGCGCCAAGCCCGTCGACAATCCGGTTGGTCCGATGGAGCTTAATATCCCGGCCATTGAGGGGATCGGCGGAAGCCGGATTTATCTGGTGGATCGCTATGGCAGCCAGGAAATTTATGACGTGGATTTCGTACCGGTTGATGGCGGATCGATTGAACATGCCGGCAATGGTCTGAAGACCATCGACCACGTGACCCATAACGTCTTTCAGAACAATATGGAGACCTGGTCGGGATTTTATGAGCGGCTGTTCAACTTCAAGGAAGTTCGTTACTTTGATATTGAGGGCAAGCTGACCGGTCTGCGCAGCAAGGCCATGACCAGCCCTTGCGGCCTTATCCGCATCCCGGTCAACGAATCCGCCGATGACAAGTCGCAAATTGCCGAGTATCTGCGTGACTACAAGGGCGAGGGCATCCAGCATATCGCCCTGTCAACGGACGATATTTACAAGACCGTTGAAGCGATCAGTGCGACCGGTATTCCGTTCCAGGACACGCTGGACAGCTACTATGATCAGGTGGAGACCCGGGTGCCGGGGCATGGCGAAGACCTTGTCCGTATGAAGGCCCTTAAGGTTCTTGTCGATGGCGCACCGACTGAAGGTCAGGGCCTGCTGCTGCAAATCTTTACCCAAAACGCGATTGGGCCTATCTTCTTTGAGATTATTCAGCGCAAGGGCAACGAAGGCTTTGGCGAAGGCAATTTCCAGGCGCTGTTTGACTCCATTGAGCTTGACCAGATCCGCCGCGGTGTCATCTAGGGAGCACACAGTATGGCAGTAAAGAAACCGATCACTCTTCCGATGAGCGAAGGCGTCTTCTCAAAGCAGGCGCATTGTGATTTGCCCGATGGGACGTTTGAAAGAGAAATGGGCCGCGAAGGCTTCTTTGGTCAGGCGGCGCATCTTTATCACAAACATGCGCCAACGGGCTGGACAGCGTGGGACGGCCCAACGCGGCCGCGCGCTTTTGATACCGGCGAAATGAAAACTCTTGCGGCATCGCCGTGGGGCGCTGCGCCGATGCTATCGAATGCATCAACGCAGGTTCGTATGTGGTCGTTGACCGGGGCGATGGATCATCTGGTTCGCAACGCAGATGGCGACGAGCTTCTCTTTATTCACAACGGAGCGGGCGAGCTTTTCTGTGACTTCGGCCATATGTCCTACCGCGACGGCGACTATGTTGTCTTGCCGCGCGGGGCGATGTGGCGGCTGGAGCCCTCAGAGCACACGGACATCCTGATGGTCGAGGCGACCGGCGAGATCTACGAGCTGCCGGACCGGGGCTCGCTCGGCGATCACGCGGTCTTTGACCCTGCTGCCCTCGAGATGCCGAAACTCGATGATGCGTTCATGGCGCAGCAGGATGAGAAGGTCTGGAAAGTTGTCTTCAAGCGTCGGGGTGAGCTATCGACCATCACCTATCCGTTCAACCCGCTTGATGCGGCAGGATGGAAAGGCAATATGTGCGCCGTCAAGCTTAACTGGCGCGATATCCGCCCGATCATGAGTGCGCGCTATCATGTGCCACCATCAGCTCACACGACTTTTGTCAGTAGCCGGTTTGTTGTATGTACCTTCTGCCCGCGCCCAATTGAGTCTGATCCCGGCGCACTCAAGGTGCCGTTTTATCATTCAAACGATGACTATGACGAGGTCCTGTTCTATCATCGCGGTGACTTCTTCTCGCGCGACAATATCGAGCAAGGCATGGTGACCTTCCATCCCTCAGGTTTTCCGCACGGACCACATCCCAAGGCCTTCAAGGCCGCGATGGAAAATCCCAGGACCGAAACCAACGAAGTTGCTGTCATGATCGACACCCGAGATGCGCTTGAGATGTCCGATGAGGCGCATGCGGTGGAAAATGCGGACTACGTTTATTCGTGGATTGAAAAGTAACCCGATATGAAACTTGCCTCACTCAAGTCAGGCCGTGATGGCCATCTCGTTGTGGTCTCTCGTGACCTTGAATCGTATGTGGATGCGTCAAAGATCGCGCCAACCATGCAAGCCGCGCTGGATGACTGGAGTCGGGCGCGGCCCATGCTCGAAGTCCTGTCAAATGATCTCAATGCGGGCGATGTTACGGGAAAACCTTTCGATGCATCGGCCTGTGCCTCGCCGCTGCCGCGCGCCTATCAGTGGGCTGATGGCTCAGCCTATGTCAATCATGTGGAACTGGTGCGCAAGGCACGCGGGGCCGAAATGCCGGAAAGTTTCTGGACCGACCCTTTGATGTACCAGGGCGGCAGTGACAGCTTTTTCGGGCCATGCGACGACATCGTTATGGGCGACGAGGCCTGGGGTATCGATTTTGAGGGCGAGGTCGCTGTCATTACCGACGATGTGGCGCAAGGGGCGAGCGCGGCCGAAGTCGGTGAGCATATCCAGCTCCTCATGCTGGTTAATGACGTCTCCCTGCGCAATCTCATTCCCGGCGAGCTTGGCAAGGGCTTCGGGTTCTTTCAGGCCAAGCCGTCGAGTGCGTTCTCGCCGGTCGCCGTGACACCTGATGAGCTCGGGCAAGCCTGGGATGGCAAGAGGCTCCATCTGCCACTTACCTGCACCATGAACGACGAGAAAGTCGGCGCGCCTGATGCGGGTGTCGATATGACGTTCGATTTCCCGCAGCTGGTTGCCCATGCCGCAAAAACCCGTCCGCTTGGCGCCGGAAGCATTGTCGGATCAGGCACCATCTCGAATGTGGATCGCTCGAAAGGCTCCGCGTGTCTCGCCGAGGTCCGCATGCTGGAGACCATTGCCGACGGTGCGCCGAAGACCGACTTCATGAAGTTCGGCGACCGGATCCGGATGGAGATGTTGGGCGCAGATGGTCAATCCATCTTCGGGGCGATTGATCAGAAGGTGCGGCGCGGGTAAGGTGGCTTCTGATTTCGAATCAGAGGCCCCTTTCATGACCGCTCTGACCCTTTATACCTACTGGCGCTCGTCGGCAGCTTACCGCGTCCGCATTGCGCTCCAGCTCAAAGGGCTTGAGGCAGAGCAGGTGCCGATCCATCTTGTCAAAGATGGCGGCGAGCAGTACAGCGCGGCCTATCTCAAGGTCAATCCGCACGGGCTGATCCCGGCGCTTGTGCATCACACCGAGGCCGGCGACATTACCCTTTCCAACTCTCTTGCCATCATTGAATATCTTGACGAGGTGTTTGCGGAGCCGCCTCTCTTACCAGCTGATGCAGCCGGCCGGGCCCGAGTGCGGCAAATCTGCCAGGCGATTGCGGCAGACATCCATCCGGTGCAGAACCTTCGTATCCTGCAAATGGCGGCGAAGATTGGCGGCGAGGATGCGCCGATTTCGGTCTCCTGGGCGAAGCACTGGATCGAGGTCGGTTTCGATGCGCTTGAACGACAATTGTCGAGCGAGCCTGAAACCGGAAAGTTTTGCCACGGGGGTACGCCGACGATGGCCGATCTTTGTCTCGTGCCTCAGGTAGCAAATGCGGTGCGCTACGAGGTTGATATGACCCGCTATCCGAAGATCTGCGAAATTGATGCCAATGCGCGCGCGCTTGCCGCTTTTGAGGCAGCGAAGCCGGAAAATCAACCGGACGCGGGGACCTGACACCCAATGAGCCAGGGTTCAAAACGAGTTATATACGCGGCGCTGATCGGTAATTCGCTGATCGCGGTCACGAAGTTTTTCGCTGCAACGGTAACCGGGTCTTCGGCCATGTTCAGTGAGGCCATTCACTCCTGCGTCGATACCGGCAATCAGATGCTGCTGCTCTACGGAATGAAGCGTGCACAGAGAAAATCTGACCCTTCCCATCCCTTCGGTTATGCGCAGGAGATTTATTTCTGGGCGTTTGTTGTGGCTATTCTGATTTTTGCACTCGGTTCGGGCATTTCAATTTATGAGGGGATTCACAAGATAGCCCAGCCAGAGCCCGTGGTTGATGCTTGGCTCAACTATATTGTGCTGGGTGTTGCGATGATTTTTGAAGGGGCGGCATGGGCCGTTGCGTTCCGCGAGATGAATTCGCGGCGGGGCAAGCGATCCATCCTGCGTGCTCTGAAGGAAACCAAGGACCCCTCGATCATGACGGTTCTGCTTGAGGACACCGCTGCGATGCTTGGGTTGATGGTTGCCTTTGCAGGAATCTTTGCTGCGCAGGTTTTGCATATGCCGGTGTTTGATGGTGTCGCCTCGTTTGTCATTGGCATCATTCTGGCTGGCGCCGCGATCGTGCTTGGCCTTGAAACCAAGAGCCTGTTGATCGGAGAGGCGGCAACGCCTGAAACGCTGCACAGTCTGGAGGGGCTTATCGGGGGGGTGCCGGGTGTCTCCGCGGTTAACGAAATTCTCACCATGCATTTGGGGCCGGAGGCGATCCTGCTCAATGTCAGCCTCGACTTCGAAGACCATTTGACCGCCGGAGAAATCGAGAAATCTGTGACCAGTCTCGAAAAACGTATTCGTAACGTTCATCCGGAGGTTTCCCGGGTTTTCATCGAGATTCAGTCGTCCGAAGATCATCATGAAATGAACCCGGAACCAATGTAGGCCAGGCGTTTATTGTGCCGTGCATTTTGTCACAAAATCGGTTCCCGTTTTTGTGAATGCACTCCTGTGTTAGCTGGTTTGCAGTAGGAACTCCCGCACGCGCCTATATTCCTTTCAAAGCTGAGATTTCAACGTTCTGAAAGGATGGGACCATGGCACTTGTGGACGATATTGGCATGATGGATGAAGACCGCCGTGGCGGTGGTTCATTCAGGAAAATTTTCGGCGTTTTGTTTGACCCGCGAACCTATGGATCCATCGTCTATATGTTGCTGGCGCTCCCGCTGGGGATTGCCTATTTCACCTTCGTCACCGTCGGGCTGTCGCTGTCGCTCGGACTGATGATCCTGATCATCGGGATTTTTGTTGCCATTGCCTTTATGGCCATGACGCGCGGTATTTCGGTTGTTGAAGGGTTTATTACCGGCGCACTACTGGGTGCGAAGATCCCGCACCGCGATGGGGGCGACGCAGATGATCTCGCCGAGTTTACGGATTCAGAGGGTGACGATGAGCAAGAAAGCAAGAGCAGGTTTTGGCAGGCGACAAAACGCATGTTTACCGATCTTCGCACTTATTCCTCCATGCTCTATATGGCGTTGATGTTGCCTCTGGGCATTGGCTATTTCACCATTGCCGTGACCGGGTTTGTCACTTCGATCGCTTTCATGCTGGCACCGTTTGGATCGCTCCTTTCGGACCATGTTATGGTCATGAATGTGAGCGGAGACGAGCCGGAATTTCTTATTGGCCTGTCAGAATTTGCCAACTCACCGGTCGGGCTGATCGTTGTCGCCCTTGTCGGCTTCGTACTCTTCTTCACGATGCTGCATGTGTCGCGCGGTATCGGCTGGTTCCACGCGCGATTGGCGGAGAGAATGCTGGTCAAGCGGTCCTGAAAAAGTTTGTCATCCTCGGGCGACCGTAGGTCGAGCCGGGGATCTTCTTTCAGTCACAGGGATGTTGAGAGAAGATCCCCGATTCCATGCTGCGCATGGCTCGAGGATGACATTTGTTCATTACCTTACGAAAACGCCGCGAAGAGTTCCTCATAGGCTTTCATTTGTCCGCCTGCAGCCGAAGAAGGCACCAGGATCGGGGATTTGATGCCGGCATCGAACCAGGCTTCCACACCGTCGCGTACGTCCGAGGCGCTGCCGTAGAGCGTTACATCGGAAAGCCATTTGTCGGTCATGAGGCCGGGCAGTTTGTCATTTTCGCCTGATTCAATGGCCGCCTCAATTGCGGTCATTTCCTCTTCATACCCGGCGGCCTTCCAGTAATTGCGATAGTTGGGCAATTGCACATAGCCGATGAGCGTCTTGCGGCAAACATTGGCGGCGGCTTCGCGATCATCAGAGATGACAGTGGGGATCATGTCACCCTTGTAGAAGTCATCCGAGACATTGATTTTGGCGAGTTGGGTTTTCATGTGGCTGCGTGCGCCGTTGGCCCAGATGGCGCCTTCGGCGATCTCGGCGGACAGGCCCAACATTTTGTCGCGCAAGGTGGCCAGCGTGATCGGAGGCAGTGGGCCGGTCTGCGCTTCGCTGGCGCGCATGGCAGCGACATAGTCGCGGGTGTCGGACAGAGGCTTGCCGACGGTGATACCCATCACCTTGTGAACCGGGCCGTGGGAGACGCCGATGCCGAGGCGGAACCTTCCGTCGCAGAGCTCGTGAATGAACGCAGCGGAGCGGGCAAGTTCAGCAGGGTTGCGGAAGTAAATCGGCTGGATCGCGGTGCCGAATTCAATCCTGTTGGTGACGCTGCCAATGGCCTGACACAGGCCGATGCAATCTCCAAAGCTCGGGGCGAAGATGCCGGAGAATCCTTTGGCCTCGATTTCCTTTGCGATATCGAGCATTTTCTTGCGGCGACCGGGGACGGCCACCATGGCTACTGCGGGCATTTGTGACATTTGGTGTTTCTCTCCTAAACAAATGTTTCTTTATAGTTTTCTCGTTTCATCCAGCGTTCCGGGCTGATCTGGTAAGTCTCAAAAGCGTCGATGTCTTTGAGCAGGGCATCAGCGGATGATTTGTCTTCGCCCTCCAGATCCTGATAGACCTTCAAGCCGCGCTGGAACATCCATTGCGAGAAGTGACGCACGCCGATCTGAATTTCAATGCCGCGGTAAGGCACCTTTATCGCACCATAGTTTGTGCGCTCTGCATTGATCACTGGTGCGCCGGCCGTGATATTATCGTCTCTGACTTTTTGCGACACTGCGTTCACAACACTGACAATCTCGGGGAAGTAATCCCGGGTGATGAGTTTCAAGACGGGGATCAGGGTTTCGGGAATTTCATCATCCTGCAGGACCTCACGCGGCAAATCACCGAACTCACCCATGCCGTCGTCAGCCACGTTCATGCGCTCGACCCAGCGGGCCACAAAGGGCGCGTGTTTTTTCATCAGGCTTGCCGGATGGACGTCGCGGCCAAGATGCGCATAGAGCGGTGCGATCATACCGAAGTCGCCCAGGGTCGGTCTGCCGCCCAGAATGTAGGGATGGAAGCGGAAGTGATCGTTCAGGAGTCCGAGTAGCTCCATATAGGCTTCTTCAATGAGCGGAATGGTTTCCTCCGTGACACCGAGCATGGGCAGATAGCTTTGCATCCTTGCGGCAAATTTCTTTGAGGTTTCGGCAGCTTTATCCATTGGTGCCTGAGGCGCGGTTGCCCTGCCAAATTCGCGGAAAATGTAGGGGAAATTATCGTCGGGAAAATTCCAGCGGTAGTGCATGGCGGGCTTCAGCATGCCCTCGTCGCCGAAGAGTTCGAGGATATAACTGACGATCTTCTGGCGCGGCCCTTCCGGCAGCATGGGATTTTCAGAGTAACGGGCCTCGAGAAAATCAAAGATTTCTGATGTATCCTGGACGATATCGCCTTCCGGCGTCTCGATGATCGGGATGATATTGCGGCCAACGATCCCTGCGACCTCGCGGTAACGCGGATGCGAGGCATTGCGCTCGCGAAAGGGAATGCCCTTTTTGCGCAGGTAGGATCGGGTTTTGCCAGTGTAGAGCGATGGCTCTGCGCCATACAGATAGACGGGTTCACTCATGGATTTATCCTCGAAGGCAGGGTCATTTTCTTGCTGTTTTGAACCTTTCGAGCATGGTGGCAGACATGAAAGGCTTGCGCAATGGGGTCGGCATTTGCAAAGTTATCTGAGTGTCGCGTGTCACATCAAGACGCTGGGGGAAGTTATGAAGATCAGTTTGATGAAGACGATGATCGTGCGGGGATTTGTCGGTGGGTTTATCGGTCTTCTGGCCGCCTGCGGCGAGGGTGAGCCGGTCATGAGCGCCGAGGAGCGCGCGGCGATTGTTGCCGAGGCGGAAAGCCTGGTGCCGGACGATCCAGCGCTCGCGGAGATATATGAATATTCGTGCTATTCCTGTCATGCCAATCCGGACTCCGGCGCGCCGCTGGCCGGTGATGTTGACGCCTGGGAGCCGCGCCTTGCCAAGGGCATGGACGCGTTGCTTGAAAGTACCATCAACGGTTTTGCGGGCATGCCGCCGCTTGGCATGTGTATGGATTGCAGCGAGGATCAGTTCGCTGCGTTGATCCGGTTTATGTCGCGGACGGAATAAAGGAGGCTCTCATGATGATCGATCGCAGAACCCTGATGGGAAGTGTCGCCGCCGGTGCCGTGCTCGGCGCGCTGCCGGTTACGTTTGATCCAAAACATTTCGCGGCGTTGAATGGCGCTTCGGGCCTGTCTCCTGTCGATGCACAAGCTGCCACCGGGGCGCAGGCGCGCAAGATCCCGTGGACCAACTGGTCCGGCAGTCAAAGGTGCGAGCCCAGGGTGCGCATTGCGCCGAAGAACGAGGCGCAGCTTTCAGAAGTCATTGCGGCTGCCAGAGGTCCGGTGCGCCCGGTCGGTGCGGGTCATTCATTTACGGCCCTGGTGCCCACCGATGACACGATTATTTCCCTGGCACGGCTATCGGGTGTTGCGGCCCACGAGAGCGAGCCGATGCAAACCCGGATCGGGGCGGGCACGCGGCTCGGCGCGATTGGCAAGCCGATGGCGGCGCTTGGCCAGGGGCTCTACAATATGCCCGACATTGATCAGCAGACGCTGGCCGGTGCGACGGCGACGGGCACCCACGGGACCGGCGCTACTCTGAGCGCGCTGCACCATTACATCACCGAAATGCGTCTGGTGACGGCGACAGGCGATGTCATGGAGCTGTCGCGGGATAAAAACGCCGAGATTTTTGATGCGGCACGGGTCAACCTCGGCGCTCTGGGCGTGGTGAGCGAGATTACCCTGCGCAATATGCCGACCTATAATCTGAAAAAGACCACATGGACCGAGCCGTTTGATGATGTGCTGGATCGGATCGACGAGCTTGGGGCCGAATACCGGAACTTTGAGTTCTACTATATTCCGTTCTCGGACATGGCGATCTGTATCGGCCACAACATAACCGATGAGCCGATTGTGCCGCGCGGGCCCAATGAGGACGGCGACGCCGTCATGGAGCTGCGATCCTTGCGCGACTGGCTCGGCTGGTGGCCGTGGGCGCGCAAGAAGATGACCCGGGCAGCGCTTGAGGATGCGCCGATGGAGCACGCGGTTGACGAATGGTGGAAGATCTATCCGTCGGAGCGCTCCGTCCGGTTTAACGAAATGGAGTTCCATGTACCGCGCGAGGAAGGACCCAAGGTCATTCGGGCGATCAAGGAGCGCGTGGAGAAGGATAACATTTCGGTCTTCTTCCCGTTCGAGTTCCGCTTCATCGACGAGGATGACGCCTGGCTGTCACCGTTCTACAAGCGCAAGAGCTGCTCGATTGCGATCCACCGCTATCATCAGGAAAACTATCATCCGATGTTTGAAGCCATGGAGCCGATCTACCGCGCCCATGGCGGGCGGGCGCACTGGGGCAAGCACAATTCTCTGGGGCCGGAGGATGTGGCGGCGCTTTATCCGAAGTGGAACGATTTCCTTGAGGTCAGGCGCGCGCTTGATCCGGACGGCAAGTTCCTCAATACCTATCTGAAGGGGTTGATGGGCTAGAATTTGCCCCGACCTTTTTCCCCGGCCATGCGGCGAGCATCGCTGCGCCGGAGAGAACCACGACGCCCAGCATGAAGGCGATGGCGCCTTGCAGGCTTACGCCCGCGCCGAGAAATCCGGCCAGCGGATAGGCGAACAGCCAGCAGAAATGCGACAGGGCGAACTGGGCCGAGAACAATGCCGGACGCTCGGCCTCAGTGCATGATTGGCGGATAAGAAGCCCGGCAGGGATCTGCACGAAGGATGAGCCTGCGCCGAGCAGCGCCCAGGCTATAGTGAGCATGACCCATGTTTTGGGGCCAAGCGCGACGACAAGACCGAGGCCGAGCAGCGCCGGACCGAGCGACATGATGCGGCGTAGAGACCGTCCTTCGAGGATGCGCGGCAGGATCATGGCGACCACGATGGAGCCGATGCCGAAGGCGGCAAAGGCCAGCGCCGTCGCGCTTTCACCGGCACCGAGCGCCTCGCGCACATAGATCACCGTATTGACATAGACGATGGAGCCGGCCGCTGCGACGCAAACGTATAGAAAGAGCAGCCCGCGCAGCGCGGGGCGTTTCAGATAGGTTCTGACGCCCCAGGTGATTTCCTTGATGAGTGTGTCTTCGCGGGTCCTGGGCCGAGCTTTGGGCACGATGGTGATAAAGACCAGTGCCGCCGAAATGAGATAGGTCACAGCGGTGAAATAAAACAATCCGTGAAAGGAAAAATACACCAGTGCTGCCGCTGCGGCGACGGGGCTGAGCAGGTTTTCCAGGTCATAGCTCGCCGACGCCAGTGAAAGGCCTTTGGCATAGTCGGCCTCGTCGGTCAGGACATCGGGGATAGTTGCCTGAAACGTCGGGGTGAACCCGGCGGCGGCGGCGTTGACCGCGAAGATAAAGAGATAGATTTGCCAGGCTTCGGTGATGAAGGGCATGAAGAGAAACAGTGCGGCGCGAAAGACATCGAGCGAGATCAGGAGCGCCTTGCGATTGAACCGGTGGCTCATCGCCCCGACGACGGGCGCAATGACGACATAGGCGACCATCTTCAGCGCCAGCGCAATCCCCAACACCCGGCCCGCATCAGCGCCGGCAATCTCATAAGCCAGTAGCGCCAGCGCAATGGTCACAAGGCCGGTGCCGCCATGGGCGATGACCTGGGCAAGGAAGAGGCGGGCGTAGGTTTTGTTTTTCAGGATTTGAAGCATGGTGGGAAGGGGTAGAGAGGGTTCGGGAGAGTGTCAATTGGCCACGGCTGATGTGCCACCAGTTCAACTCCGACATCGGATTTAGGCAGGCAGACTGTGCCACTTGAAACTGCTTGTTATCCATAAGGAAACAGTAAGCGTGCCTGAAGGCTTGTTCAGTCCAGGTCTGCGTTAATATTATGGAAAATACTAGCATGCCTATTATGGAAATTAACCATATCAAGGAATGTCCGAACATATCTGATAGGTGTCAGGATTCTTTACAATGATAGTATTCCAGGAGGCGTTCGCATTTGATAAGAGATGGAAAACGGCGAAAAACCACTCTTTTCCCTCTTTGGCACATGTCTTGCTTTTTGTTTGGTCAGCCTGCGTTAGCAGGGGTGTCCTGGCTGATCACTCGATTGGCCGCATGGGTAGATTGAGTGAGGGAAATAAAAATGGGTAGACTTAGACTTTCGATAATTGCTGGTCTTGTCGGCGTTTTCGGGTTCACCGGCGTGGCGAACGCGCATCTGGTGTCCTTTGGCTGGAAAGACAACGGCAATGGTACGGTGACGCTCTTTGGTGAGCATTGGCATGGTGATCAAGCCAGTCCGTCAACTGCAAACGGGGGCATTACGATTCAGGATGCAGCCCATACAATTGCACCATATAAAGTTCAATGGACGAGTGTATTGAACAATTCTAACCGCGATGACATGGTAACGGCAGGAACTCTTGACGGGTTTGCGGATGCCGGTAACGGATTTGCATACGAAGGTGACTGGCTGATCAGTGACGCTCTGGTTATTGGCAACGGTATCTGGGAATTCTTCACGGGTAAACTGTGCTGTATCGATACCATGGGCGCTCCGGTTCTGGTGACCCTTTCGGGTATCACCAGTGTTCCGGGTGGAACAGGTCCTGGCGGAACAGGCAAGGTTCCTGAGCCGGCAACTCTGGCTCTGTTGGGTCTGGGTCTGGCAGGTCTCGGTGTTGCTCGCAGACGCCGCAGGAGCTGAGGTTTAGATATTCGATCACGCGTGTGATCTTGTTATCGAGCTTGAGGGGACATGGATAAGGCAGAAGCCTTGCCATGTCCCCTCGGGCTTTTTTTGTTGTTGGCCAAGTGCAAGACGGTCGCTCTTTTGAACCGGTGGGTCATCGCTCCGACGACGGGCCTATTTCGAGATAGGCAACCATCTTCAGCGTCGGCGAAATCCCCAGCACGCGGCTCGCATCTATTGATTGTCTATTCCCGGATTAGCCTCTTTATGGCTACAGCTTTTCCTGAATCGGTCTTAAAATACGTTTCTAGTTCTCGCGCATGGTTCTCGGATGTGACGGCAATGAAACTCATGAGTTCGGCTGGCAGGAATGCCTTTGTCGAGGTGACCCGTGCAGCATTGTGCTCCTTTAGCCGCCTGCCGACTTCATTTGTCGAGCCAACATAGATGTGGCCATTGGAGAGCCGCAGGAAATAGATGAACCAGTTCATTTCAAAGTTGTATCACGAATGATCCTGCCAATAAACCCATCTCGGGTAAAGCCTCCCTGCGCTCTACGAGCTTCGGGAGACACTCCTTCACTCTAACGGTTTCGGGTGGAGGTGGTTTGGAACCGCCCAACAAGTCGAAGGTATTGGGTGTACTTGAAAGACTTTGCCGGGTGGCCTGCCACCCGAAGCCCGTAAGGGCGAAGGGTGGTGCCGCCGGGTAGAATCGAACTACCGGCCTCGTCATTACCAATGACGCGCTCTACCCCTGAGCTACGGCGGCGAAGGCGTCCGGCCGGAGGAAGTCGTGCGTGGCGGACGCGAGGCGGTTTCCATAGCGCATGGCGGGGCGTATGGGAAGGGGGGAATTGGGCGGACTCTTGTCTTTTCGCTTACTCCCGGCCTGTGCCCGGTATCACGCACGGCTTGCCATCGAGGGGGATGGGCAGCTAAAACCGGAGCCAGATTAACTTCGGAGCCCGGGATGAGCCAGGAAATACAGGACAGACGGCAGAAAGCGGCCAAAGCCGAGGTGCGCGCGGCGCGGCTCGCCGAGGAGATGAAGGCCAATATGC
>JAUWTJ010000088.1 GCA_030614785.1 Alphaproteobacteria bacterium
CAATGCGTTCAAGTTGATCGGGCGTCAGATAGAACAGATCATTCATCAGAAAAGAATCCTTTTCCTCAATGAATCACAGCAAGAACCCCTTGGGAATCCCAAAATTTAATAGGTCCTGAGCCTAGGGGTATACAGTGATGAGATTATTTAGAATGACCGGAGCCGCACTTGTTGTTTTGATTGGGGCCAGTGCTTGTGTTTCGAAAGAGACTGTAAGCACGGCACAAACATATGATCAGGATTTCAGCTGCCCGGAGCTGAAGACCGAGATCGCAAAAATGGAAGGCCTTAAGGACGACTTTGAGGACGACTCCGGTGTGACCGGCAAAAACGTTGGCTTGGCGCTCCTGTTTTGGCCTGGTATTATTGTAAACGAGATAAATGCCACCAAAAACGTTGATAGTGTCAATGATCGATTGGAACATCTGAATGGTCTTTACTATCAAAAATGTACGGGCGACAATAAAAAGTAAGCATCAAAATAGCTGAACAAGAGGTCGTTTTGGGGAGTCCCGAGGCGGCCTCTTTGCTTTCCAGACTATCCCCCTCCACAATCTTGACAAATCAGTTCACGACCCTTAACTCATAATAATTCGATATTTATGGAAATATGGATTATTATGAAACAGGCACGCCGTTTCCTCTTCGTCATGGACCCGTTCGAGACCCTCAATCTCGCGACGGAGACCTCGCTGCTGTTGATGGAAGAACTCCTCACGCGCGGGCATGCGGTCCTGTGGGCAGAGCTGTCTGATCTTGTGCTGCGGCAGGACAAGCTTCACGCCAGGGTAAAGTCCCTGAAGAGCGTGGCGCCGATTGTCTTTGATGAGCCCGAAGAGATCCCGGTCGATGATATTGACGCCGTCCTCGTGCGGCCCGATCCGCCGTTTGACTCGACCTACCTGCATCTCACCTATCTGCTCGACTTTGTCAGCGACAGTGTTCTCCAACTCAATCCGGGCCGTGCGCTGCGCAACTTCAACGAAAAACTCTCTACGCTGCGCTTTGCCGATCTGGCACCGGCGACGCTGACGACCATGAACCTTGAAGTCCTGCTGGCGTTCCTCACTGAACATGGTGAGATCGTGATCAAACCGCTGGACGAATGTTCCGGACGGGGGATCGAACGGCTCGCCAGTGATGCGCCAGACGCCTCGGAGCGCCTTGAGGCTCTACTCAAAGGACCTGATGGCAAGGCGCGTTTTATTACGGCGCAAAAGTTCCTCGCGGAAGTCGCCGGTGGCGACAAGCGTGTCTACCTGGCGGGCGGCGAAGCGATCGGTCTGGTCAACCGCATCCCGGCGACAGGAGGCTGGCTTGGCAATATCCACCAGGGCGCCATTTGCTCGGCGACGCTTCTGACCCCCGGCGAGCACGCCGCCATTGAGCGGATCAGGCCTTTTCTTTTGGAGAACGGCATCTTCCTCGCCGGTCTTGATTTCATCGGCGGATACCTCACCGAGATTAATATTACCAGCCCTTCTGCCATTCGCCAGATTAACGAAGTCTCGGGGCAAGAGGTTCACAAGAGGATTGTTGATCTCATTCTTGAGCGGCTGGAAAGAACTCAGACTTCTTTCCTGTCGTCCTCGGGCCACCGCCAGGTGGAGCCGGGGATCTTCTCTCGGGCCAGGCAATAGACCGCAAGAAGATCCCCGGCTCCGTCCTTTGGACGGCCCGAGGATGACAGCAGGCAGGAAGGGTTCCCTCTCCCCTAGCCTCCCTTTCAAACCTCTGTTAGCCTCCCTCCCATAACAACCAAAGGGAGGACCAAAATGGCCGTCAAGAAATTCCCCATTGAGGCAAGTCACATCATGATGTTTGCCCGCGCTGTGGGCGACGACAATGAAATCTACTACGATGAAGAGCATGCCAAGGGCACGGAGCCTGGCTCAATCATTGCGCCGCCAACCTTCATGCAGGCCAGCGCCCAGTTCGACCCGGATTATTTCCTGCGCCCGCCTGTGGACGGAGACGGCTGGTTTGGTTCAGGCGGCAAGCCCTCCGGCGCCAAACCGAAACCCGAAGGCGAGAAATCCGGCGGCGGTGGCGGCGGCGGTCTTCATGCCGAGCAGCACTTTGAATATCATCGCCACCCCAAACCCGGCGACGTCCTGACAGCCACGTCCAAACCGGGCAAGACCTGGGTCAAGGAAGGCAAACGCTCCGGCAAGCTGACCTTCTCTGAAGGCATCACCGAGTATCGCGATCAAAACGGCGAACTCGTCATCACCGCAAAAGGCGTCGGCGTCGCAACCGAACGCCCGGTTGACCAATAGAGGTTGATCAGTAGAGGGAGAAACAGATATGACACTCAAGGCAAGCGATCTCACTGAAGGCAAGGCCCACACCGCCCGCCTCGTGGAGGATCTCAAACGCACGCAAATCGTCCAGTACGCCGGCGCCTCCGGCGACTATAACCCGCTTCACTCCGACGAAGTTTTCACCACGAAAGTGGCTGGCTACCCGTCGGTCTTTGCCCACGGTATGCTCACCATGGGCATGACCGGCAAGATGTTGACCGACTATGTTGGTGACGGACGCCTGACAAAGTATGGCGTGCGCTTCACCAACCAGGTCTGGCCGGGCGATAGTCTGGAAGCAACGGCAACGCTGGAAAACATCGAGGATGTTGACGGTCAAAAACTGGCCAATTTCGAGGTTGTCACCACCAATCAGGACGGAGCTGTCGTCCTCAAGGGCTACGCTCAGGCGCGAGTCGATTGATCCGGTGAAGGTGAGGGAGGCAGGACCACTGTCATGGACATAACCACCGCCTCCCTTTACCACCTGCTTCAGCAATTCGCCCCGGGCGCGGAACTGGCGCGCTGGCGGACCCTTGCGGGCGGCTTTTCTGCCGAGATGATCGCGCTTGAGGTGCGGCTGCCGACGGGAGAGAGCCGCAAGGTCATCGCGCGATTGCACGGCGCCAGAGATCTGGCCATTAACCCGGACGTTGCGCTTGATCAATACAGGCTGCTGCAAAGCCTCACCAAAACCCGCCTGCCTGTCCCTCGGCCGCTGCATCTGGACCAGACCAGCGAGACCTTTGATCAGCCAATCCTCGTTCTTGAATATGTTGAGGGCAGCACAGAAATCCCGCCTGCGGATCTGGCGTCATGCCTGCCGCAGATGGCAGAAATGCTCGCCCGCATCCACAACATTGATCCGCTCACTAATGACCTGAAGTTTCTGGCCAGCGAAGAGAAGCGAAACAACACACGCATCGCGCAGCGCCCCGAGGTGCTTGACGAAACCCTCCAGGAGGGCCACATTCGCGATGCGCTGGAAAACGCCTGGCCGCTGCCGGTGCGCAACACGGCGACCTTGCTGCACGGTGACTTCTGGTCGGGCAATGTGCTGTGGGACAAAACCGAAAATGGCCGCGAAATTGTCGCCGTGATCGATTGGGAGAACGCCCTGATCGGTGATCCGGTCGAAGACGTTGCCAACGCCCGCATGGAAATCTTCTGGGACTTTGGCGCCGAGGCTATGGAGGTCTTCACGCGGGAGTATCAATCCATGTCCAATGCAGACTTCGCCATGCTGCCGTGGTGGGATCTGTGCGCCGCCCTGCGCCCGGCCGGACGGCTGGCCGACTGGGCCACCAGCAAGCAGGAAGAAGACAAAATGCGCGCCGGCCATGCCCTTTTTGTCGAGCAGGCGATGAGGAATATTGCCTGATTTCGGGGCGAGACATTCTGATAGAACATGCCGGAAGTCCGGGCTTTTCAGCGCATTTGCCCCCCGTTAACGGACCCTTGATCATTCCGCGTTGAAATAGGGCTCAGGCCTGACAAAAGCGGCCTGAAGAAAGGGACGGTCAGATGACACATTTTCTCAAATCCGACACTAATCCGGACGGCTCCCTGCTTGAGGATATCCTGTCCGATATCCGCAAGGATATCCTGACACGCTGCCTGAAAATCACCGACGACCAGCGCCCTGAAGCGCTGCACGTCCTGAATAACAATATGAAGGTTCTCAATCTGGTTTCAGAGGCCATTGAACTTGCCAAGGATTCAACCACAACCCTCGACAAGGCGTTCGGCAAGAGCACGGCAGAGAGCGGCGGCGCTCCGAGGATCGGCGTCGCTTAAGGCGCTGGTATGACAAGACTTACACATTTTCACTCTCCCCTCACCCTGAGGAGGATGCGCAGCATCCGTCTCGAAGGGGCGAGGCCACTGTCCACCATGCCTCCTTCGAGACGCCGCGATGCGGCTCCTCGGGATGAGGTTGGAGTGGGTCGCCCGTCAAAGCCCTTCCTGGATTTGCTTTACAAAATCAGACAGGCCCGTCTGTCTTGAACGTTTCAGACGTTCGGCATCAAGAATCGCTCGCACCTGCGCCTTGGCCTCGTCGAGGTCGCGGTTGACGATAATGTAATCATATTCCGCAAAGTGGGAAATCTCGTCGTTGGCCTTGGCCATGCGGCCCGCGACAACTTCCGCCGTATCCGAGGCGCGCTTTTTGAGGCGGGTTTCAAGTTCCTGTTTCGACGGCGGCAGGATGAAAACCTTGACTAAGTCCGAGCCACCGGTCTCTGTCAGCTGCTGTGCACCTTGCCAGTCAATATCGAACAACACATCGCCGCCGCTATCCAGAATAGGTTCAACTCGCTCGCTCGGTGATCCGTAGTAATTGTCAAAGACTTTTGCATGTTCGAGAAAGGCGTCTCGGTTGAGCATCAGCCCGAACTCGTCCTGCGATATGAAATGATAGTCCACCCCGTCGACCTCACCTTCGCGCGCGGGCCGCGTCGTGGCGGAGACCGACATGGAGAGATTATCGTCCGAAGCCAAAAGAGAGCGCGCCAGCGTCGACTTGCCTGCACCGGACGGCGACGACAGGACAAACATAATCCCTCTGCGATGAATTTCTACCGATGGCATGGGCTTCGATACTTCCTTTACTAGACGACTTGGATCGACCTGAGTAACACAGACTACTACAGCCAGATTCGCCGGCGCAAACTACCTGATTGGAGAATATAGCAAAATTCGAAAAAGAACGTCCAAAATGACTTCCTATTTGAATGCTGCGAAATTTCCCCAAAGTTGTTCTGACAAGAACCTCAACAACTGCTAATATCGCACGTATCAGGCAAGAGTGTATGGCGGGGCAGCGGCTGAGCATCCGCCAACAAATGAGATCTGGCAGATGCACACAGATACCAGCGGCATCCGAACCTGTTGAAAATCGAAAAGGCAATGAGGACACCTATTTCGTGGATGTTCAATTCATCAGGACAAATATCTCGAGCCTCAAGAAGAAATTCCTTGTTTGTTATGACTATGGAATGGGCGGCTTATGGGGATACATGTATTCTCTTTCGGCGCAACAAATACGTGAAAAATACCCCGGGCTCCGTATATATACAAATATGCCGCGATGGCTGGAGCAATCCCACTTCAAAGACTTTGTGGCTGAACACAATGAATTCGACATTGAAGATGAGCCGAGAGATTTCCTAATAGAGGCTCAATCATTCGACTACAGGGCGAACGGTAGCAAGAGTCTGGCACCCAAGAAATACTTGGTAAGGACATGGCTTGGCCATAGGGAAGTATGGTATCTTGTCAGCGCTAGCGGCGAAGAGGAAATTCGATCAGTTGCACCTTTCGCAGAAATATTTTTCACACTGCCAAGGTGGATGGATGTTGAATCCTTTTCAAGAATTGCTACACGGGTTGACATAGAAAAGTTCAATCAACTTCCAAACTAGATAATTGATATTCTCGTATAAACCTGTTTGTGAGGTAGTGGTGAAAGACTATTTTTGTGTAAAGGCCCTGGATTCTGGCGAGATGTGGGTTTGCATCCAGACTAAAGAAGAGCAGAAAATTGGGAGTCTGTTTCCCCTTCTATCAATCGTTGAGGACTACCACCGTTATTTGTCTGCTGAGCATATTACCAGGATCAGACAATATGGGACCTATCGTCTGGACGAGATTCCGAAGCCGATCGCGGATCGATTGACATAGACAGGCGTACTTTTGGAAGTATGCGCGTTTCAAGCGGTTGCGGGTGCCTCTCCTACTCGATGTTCTGAACCTGCTCGCGCATTTGTTCGACGACACTTTTGAGCTCAAGGCCGATGCGGGTCAGGGTGACGTCGGAGGCCTTGGAGCACAGGGTATTTGATTCGCGGTTAAATTCCTGTGTCAGAAAATCGAGCTTGCGACCGACCGGCTCGTCTGCACCGATGAGTTCCTTCGCGCCCTCACAATGAGCGCGCAGCCGGTCGAGTTCCTCGCGGATATCGGCCTTTGAGACCAGCAGAGCGATCTCCTGGGCGAGGCGTTCTTCCGGCAACCCGGAGCCGCCCTTCAGAAGTTCATCAAGCTGATCCATCAGGCGTGTACGGAGTTTTTCCGGTGCCTTCTGCGCGATACTGGTAGCATCAGCTGTCAGCGCAGCGATCTGGTCAACCTGACCGACAAGCACCGTCTCCATGGCTGCGCCTTCGCTATCGCGCGCTTCGGCCAGCGCCAGCACAGTCTCGTCAAAGCCCAGGAGAAGCGCGGCCACTTGCCCGGCGCGTTCTTCATCTGACTCAACAGCCTCGACGGTTTCAAGCACGCCGCGCAGGGAAAGAACGCCGTCGAGGGTCGGCGGCGCAGCGTCAACTTTTGATTTAACAAGGGTCATGGCCTTGAGGACCTGGTCAAGCGCGGCCTCATTGACCACCACCTCCGCGGCCTCGGCGTGACGCTTGATGTGCAGGTTGACCTGCAGGCTGCCGCGCTTGAACCGGGCAGCAAGCCGCTTCCTGACCTCGGCTTCAAGCTGGTCGAAGCCGTTTGGCGTCCGGGCCCGAACATCGAGATTACGCGCATTGACGCTGCGGATTTCCCAGGCCCAGTGAAACTTTTCGTGGTCGCCCTCGCGGCGCGCAAATCCGGTCATGCTGGATAGCGGCATGAGCTCTCCTTTAAGGGATTGAGTCGTCTCTCAGTCTTACTGCGAACCGCGCTCGCGCTCAACCCGTCGCCATTTGACGACGTTGCGCTGGTGCTGCTGGTTGGTGCTGGCGAAAACATGGCCGCCTGAACCATCGGCGACAAAGAAGAGCTCATTGCTGCTTGGCGGATTGAGCACCGCTTCAAGGGCAGCAAGCCCCGGATTGCCGATCGGTGTCGGCGGCAATCCGTTAATGACGTAGGTATTGTAGGGCGTCTTGCCGCGCAGCTCACTCAGGCGAATACCGCGCCCCAGGGGCTCGCCGCCATTGATCCCGTAAATGATTGTCGGATCCGACTGCAGCCTGATGCCTTTGTTGAGCCGGTTGACAAAAACCGCAGCAATGCGCGGGCGCTCCACGGCGAGGGCGGTTTCCTTCTCGACGATCGAGGCCAGGGTCACGGCGTCTTCCATGGTGTCAAACGGCAACTCATCGGCCCGGTCTTCCCACAGTGGAACAAGGGTTTTGGTCATGGCCTCGGCCATTCGGGTCAGGATTTCATCGCGGCTTGTGCCGCGCTGGAAGAGATAGGTCTCCGGCAGCAGTGTTCCCTCAGCCGGGCTGATCGTCACATCGCCGGTGAGCACCGGGTTGGCCGCAAGGAGCCGCACGATTTGCGCTGACGTCAGACCCTCGGCAATTGTGATCGGGTGGAGGATGGACTTGCCCGATTTCAGGATTTTGGCGACATCGGCCATGCTGGACATCGCCGGGATGGAAAACTCCCCCGCCTTGAGCCGGGCGCTGTCGCCGGACAGGCGCAGCGCAATCTCGAAGATCCGCGCATTGGAGATGACGCCGGCCGCATCAAGTCTGGCCGCAATGGTCTTGAGCCCGGTGCCGCGCGGCAAGACCACAAGGGTCTCCTCGCCAGCTCTGGCACGCGGCCCATCAGCATTGAATTCAGAATTTCCCCAGGCAAAGAGGCCTGCTCCGGAGACTGCGCCGAGCACTGCTACAATCATGCAGAAAACCCCGACAAGCCTCCCCATTCGCCTTAAAGTTTGAATGGCCCTACCCCCACAACTAATACCCCCCAAAACGCCCGGTGCAACGCCCCGGTGATGTCATGATTCCTCATGCAATGTTGGAGGTCAAGATTAACGAGGCATTGGTGCCGCCAAAGCCGAAGGAATTCGACAGAACCGTGTTGATTTCCTTCTTTGTCGCCTCGATTGGCGAAAGATTGATCGGCGTCTCGAGGGACGGATTTTCGAGGTTAATCGTCGGCGGCGCGATATTGTCACGCATCGCCAGGACCGAGAAAATCGTCTCAACAGCGCCCGCCGCGCCAAGCAAATGACCGATGGATGATTTGGTCGAGGACATGACGAGGTCGCTCGCGCCCTCCTCGCCGAACAGCCGTGCGACTGCCTTGAGCTCGATCTCGTCGCCCATTGGCGTCGAGGTTCCGTGCGCGTTGACGTAGTCGATATCCTTGCCGGTGAGGCCTGCTCGCTTCATCGCTGCCTGCATGCAACGAAAGCCGCCATCGCCGTCAGCTGCCGGTGACGTGATATGGTAGGCGTCGCCGGAAAGACCGTAGCCGATGATCTCGGCATAAATCTTCGCGCCGCGTGCGCGGGCATGTTCCAGTTCCTCAAGCACCACAACGCCGGCACCCTCACCCATGACAAAACCATCGCGGTCCTTGTCATAGGGCCGTGAGCCGCGCTCGGGCTCATCGTTGAAGTTTGTTGAAAGCGCGCGGCAGGCAGCAAAGCCTGCAATACCGATGCGGCAGATCGCAGCTTCGGCGCCGCCGGCCACCATAACATCGGCGTCATCAAGCGCGATCAGCCGCGCGGCATCACCGATAGCGTGAGCGCCCGTCGAACACGCCGTCGCATTGGCATGGTTCGGGCCCTTCAAACTATTTTGAATTGAAACCTGCCCCGACACCAGATTGACCAGCGAACCGGGAATAAAGAACGGCGAGACCTTGCGCGGGCCTTGTTCGTGCAGCAGGATCGATGTTGCTTCGATGCTTGGCAGACCGCCGATCCCCGAGCCGATATATACACCGGAGCGATATTGCTCTTCGTCGGTCCTGGCCTCATAGCCAGAATCATCAATCGCCTGCTGAGCGGCCGCCATGCCATACTGAATAAACCGGTCCATCCGGCGCTGTTCTTTCGGGGCGATCCAGTCATCGGCATTGTAAACGCCGCCGTGACCATCGTTCCAGCGATCCTCGAGTGGCACCTCACAGGCGATCCGCGCCGGCATGTCACTGACGTCGCAAAGCGAGATCGGCACTGCGCCCGACTTGCCCTCAAGAATCCGTTTCCAGGACGGCTCAACACCGCAGCCGAGCGGAGAAACCAGACCCAAACCTGTGACAACAACTCGCCTCATGCCAGACACTCCTGCTCTTGAAACTCTCCGCCGCCTTTTGCATCAGGGGGCACCGATCGCCAAATAGAACAGGCCGCCGGTGCGCCTTTAAAGGCACCCTGACGGCCTGTTGAATTTTCACTCAATAGTATCAAACGTCACCCGTGCGGCGTTGATGGATTTATGAGTTTGAGGTGATGAATTTAATCGCGTCGCCGACCGTCATGATGGACTCAGCTGCATCATCAGGAATTTCGACACCGAACTCTTCTTCGAAGGCCATAACCAGCTCGACGGTGTCGAGGCTGTCTGCGCCAAGGTCATCGATGAAACTTGCGGCTTCGGCAACCTTGTCGGCTTCCACGTCAAGATGCTCGACAACGATTTTTTTTACGCGATCTGCAATATCACTCATTAGTAGGCCCTCAATTCGTTTGTTATTGGATCTGGAAGTGAGGAACCTCACCCCGACCATTGATCAGAAACTTACCCGCCTCGTTTGGGCACCCCTTGACCTCTATCAAGACACGCCCGGGATTTTAACCGGGATCTTCACCTGCTACCTGACGGGTTCCCTAACACACTCTCTATGCCATGACCAGATGGTGTGCAAAACAGACAGACAACAAAACTGACAAGGGCCAACTTCCTGCAATCGGCAGAAAAAGGCCTCAAAATCAGGCTGCGCTCCGGATAAACGAGATTCCGGGCTTTGAAAAGAAAAAACTGGCCAGGACGGAGGCTTATGGAAGCCGAAGGCTTCATCCGGGGACTTGCCAGACAGGCGATATCAACTTACCCTCCACTACCAAAGATTGTTGGTGCATCGGGGGTTTTATGTCTTTTCGCTCTACTGTGATTGCAGCTGTGGCTTTCCTCTGCCTCACTGCCTGCAGCACCGCTCCCCGCGAAAACTGCCTTGAACGGCTGGAGGGTGTGCCGAAGACAGCAGATGGCACCACGCTTCTTTCGCCCGATGACCAGCGGGTCTTCGGATTTCACACCTGCATGGCCCGGCAGGGTCACAAACCCTCCATGCTCTGGCTTGGCGAGCAATATGAAAAAGGCAGCAAGCTGGTCACAGCGGATCAGGAAAAGGCGTTTGAATTTTACCTGCAAGCGGCCACCGATGACCCGACGCGCACTTCAATCTACGTCCCTGGTATCGAAGGCAAACCCGGCACCGTTATGAGCTTTGAAAACCACGGCGCCACAAAAGGCCTTGCGGAGGCGAAGTACCGTGTCGGGCTCATGTACGCCGAGGGCCGCGGCACGAAACAGTCAGACCGGCTGGCACGGCGCTGGATGAAGCGAGCGGCGACGCAGGGGCATGCTGGGGCGAAGGCGTGGTTGGAGGGGGATGGATGACTACATATCGAAACTTCAGCTCCCTGCTAACCTGTCTTCAGAGTTTACCCTATCTGGTGTGCATCCTAATCTTGGGCACAGCTGCGTACGCGCAGACGGAGTCGTCCACCAAACTGGAAGATGAACAGATAGACAAACCCAAATCCCGAACATCAGGTTACGGTTACGAAGACCATCAAGATTGGGTGAGATCACGGCCAGAGTGGTCAAGAATACTCTACGAGAGTAGTTACGGTCTGATCGTCGATGAACATGGTGAACTCTACTTTAGTGCTGAACTCAAGCCAGCGTTGATCGGCGGATATACGCTCTACTGTCCAAGCCCCATTGGACGTCGAAGCTGCAAAGACAAGCTGCACGGCGATCTGCTCAATCTCATAAGCTCTGACGCCATCCGGACTGTTGTGGTCTGCAAGAATGCCAAATCACAAGATGGCAGAATTCCGATTGTTGACGGAAAACTTTCGATAGCCTGCACGCAAGACAATACAGACCTGTTCACAATAGCGCGCGCCTATGTGGGGCCGATCCTTCCTGCCTCCTCCAGAAGCTCAACGAAAGGCGAACTCATTCGCGGCGGTGATTCACTTTTTGCTGCGACCGACAAAGGTAGAATCTTCCTGAGAGTCAAAGTTCCTGCTTTTCACATTCCCGCCAAGAACAGACTTTGTTACCAGGAAGGCAAATCCCTGAGCTGCCGAGAGATGTATGTCGACATGTTGGCTAGATCTGTGGAAACCGCCAATGAACCAGGACAGCTTCGCTGCTTTGGCCCATTGCCAATGCGCTTGGGTATGTGGGCAAAAAGGGACTATCTCCCTGTTTATTGCCTTCAAAACGAAAGCAGTATCTACCTGCCATTGGTAAAGTCTGGTGTGGCCGTTCCTGACACGCGGGAACTAGCCCAAGCGGTACCGGGAGACCAAAGCTTCAAATCATATAGACTGGCCTTTGAAGAGGCTCGACAAAAGAAGATTGGCGTTCATGCCTACACCCGGTTCGTATGGGAATAGGAAGGTATGATTAGCATTCAACCACAATGTCATCCTCGGGCCGAGCACAGCGAGGAACCGGGGATCCATACTTGAGACCTTTCAACGCCATCCATTTTTGCGAGAGTACTCGGGTATGGATCCCCGATCGATGCTTCGCATCGTCGAGGATGACAAGAAAATTGAATTGATCAAGCCCCGGCTCAGATCATCGCCATGCCGCCATTGATATGCAGGGTTTGCCCTGTGATATAAGCGGCCTCATCGCTGGCCAGATAAACCACCCCTGCGGCAATATCGGCGCCTGAACCGAGGCGACCTGCGGGGATATTGGCGAGCAGCAGCTCCTTTTGCGCGTCGGGGAGGTCCTCGGTCATGGCGGTGTCGATGAAGCCCGGGGCGATGCAATTGACCGTAATGTTGCGCGAGGCGACTTCCTGGGCCAGCGACTTGGACATGCCGACAAGGCCGGCCTTGGTCGCTGCATAGTTACCCTGCCCCGGATTGCCCATGGTGCCGACGATGGAGGTTATGGAGATGATCCGGCCCCAGCGGCGCTTCATCATGCCGCGGAGCGAGGCGCGGGCGAGACGGAAGCTGGCCGACAGATTGACCTGAATGACCTCGTCCCACTCCTCATCCTTCATGCGCATGAAGAGATTGTCTTTGGTGATACCGGCGTTGTTGATCAGGATATCGAGGCTGCCCATGGCCGCTTCGGCTTCCTTCGGGAGCGCTGCGACGGCGGTATTATCACTTAAGTTACAAGGAAGTATGTGAGTTCTCTCACCCATCGCGGAAGCGACTTCCTCGAGCTTTTCCTTGCGCGTCCCGGAAAGAGTGACCGTCGCGCCGGCGCCGTGCAGGGCCGAGGCTATCGCGCTGCCGATACCGCCCGAGGCACCGGTTACCAATGCGCATTTTCCTGTGAGATCAAACATGGGGCTTCTCCCTTTTTCTGTCATCCTC
>JAUWTJ010000041.1 GCA_030614785.1 Alphaproteobacteria bacterium
CAATGCGTTCAAGTTGATCGGGCGTCAGATAGAACAGATCATTCATCAGAAAAGAATCCTTTTCCTCAATGAATCACAGCAAGAACCCCTTGGGAATCCCAAAATTTAATAGGTCCTGAGCCTAGGGCTGAACGGTAAACCCGCCAGGCAGAACATCATCGCCGCCGTCGGCATTCGTCACTCGCACGTCCCAGACCCGCGCCCGTCTCGGCCCCTTGTAGGATACTGTGATCGTGGCCGTGATAGTCGTCGCATCGACCACGACAACGTTTGAGGCTACCGGTGATTTTCCCGAACCGTTTTCCATACTCAGCGTTGCATCCGCGGCAAAGCCACCACCCCAAATCGTCACATCGACCGAGGTGGCCGGGCTGATAATGATACCTGGTTCTATCGAGCCCACCAGCACGCCGACCGCCGGAGCCTCCACAGTCGTGCTGGTCTCGCCGGTATTGTCGGCGGTATCGATTTCGTCGCCCACCGTCGCTGCCACCGCCCGCAGGGTATGCGCCCCGAGAATGGTGGTATCATCCGTGACCCAACTAAACCCGAGCGCGGTCGATGAGCCGGATGTCAAGGTCGTGCTCTGAGTACCGATGGTCGTCCCTCCGGTCAGATCCGACAGCGTCACGTCGAAGGTTTCCGCGAAAGTGCCCTGGTTGGCCACATCGACCGAGACCGTTACTGTGCTGCCCTGGGCTACCGGGTCCGGAGCTGTTACGGACACCACCGCAACATCATTGGTCGGGTCCATCACATTAGAGGTCGCAATGCCGGAATTGTCGGCCAAATCCACTTCGCCGGTGACAACGCTGGCGCTCGCGGTCAGCGTATGTGTTCCAGCCAAAACGGGATCCCAGGCAAAGGACACGGTTGTCCCCGATCCTGCCGCCAGATTACTGACCAGCTGCGATGCAGACGTGCCGTCCGGAGCGTCACTCATGGTGACAGTGAAGCTCTCACTTTCTGTCCCCTGGTTTTCGACCGCGACACTCACCGTGTTGGATGAGCCCGTCAAAACTGGTGACGGGGCGCTGACAGAAGCCACTGCCACATCATGGCTCGGCGCAGGTGGTCCAAAAGTAACGACCGTGTCAGCCCGCGCCATCGGTTCCGGAATTCCATCGGGGTCATTCGGCCAGATCTGGCCACATCCATTGCCGTCGTGGAACACAGCGCCGCTCATACCGTCGGCACATTCGCCGGTTTCGATCAGGGCTTGCCGGACCAGAGCCGGGCTCGGCCACGCCCCATTGGTATCGTTGTAGGCCTGTGCAAAAAGAGCTGCCATTCCGGCAACATGTGGAGACGCCATAGACGTGCCGGACATTTTCGTGGCGCCGCCGCCCAGTTTGACCGATTCGACATTGACCCCCGGCGCCGTTACATCCACATCTGCGCCGCGATTTGAAAATTTGGCGAAGCTGTCGTCATTGTACTTGCCCGACCCGGGAAAGACCAGAGCACCGCCCGTGCCGCCGGGTTGCCCGTCAATGTCGGTCAGCGCCGACACTGTTATCACTTCGTCAAAGGACGCTGGTGCGGCGAATTTTGCGTCGCCACTGTCGTTGCCGGCGGCAACCACCAATGTCGTTCCACTATTGACCAATGCGATCACCGCATCGTGGAAAAACTGAATATCCGGATCTGCAGGATTGGCTGGATCGGTTCCGTCCGTACACACCGAACAATACGCCCCAAGGCTCATATTGGCCACTTGCACTGCCTCTGCGCTCCCGGCAAGACTGGTTAAATAATCGACGCCCGCCGTGATGTCGCCAAACGAACCTGAGCCATTTGAATCAAGCACTTTGATAGCGACCAAAGTGGCCTCGGGTGCAATGCCCAAGACGCTGGTGTTAACGTCGTCTGTTGCTGCGATGGTGCCACTGACATGGGAGCCGTGTCCTTCGTCATCCTGACCGCCCGGGGCGCAGCCCCCAACGCAGTTGCGGCTGCTTGCCTGATCGACGCGGCCTGAAAGATCGGGATGATTAAAGTCAATGCCAGTATCGATTACTGCGACCCGCACGTTACCTGCAGTATTGGATGCAATAGCAGGCCCGTTGAAGCCGTAGATACGATCCACGCCGCTCGGAATGATTTGAGCAGAAGCCACTGCGTAGCGATCATTGCTGATCGAGAGGATGTTTGGATTGCGGGCCAGAGCGTCAAGAACGCGAAGCTGGTTTGCTGCCTTCAGGTCAATCGCCATACCGGACACGCCGTGGCGATAGATATGTCGCACTGAAAAGCCGTGCGCTGCAGCAAGCCGTGCCGCGACCTGGTCCGGTTGGTGTTCGTTGGCCTGGAAGCGCACCAGATAGCGTCCTGGCACAATAGTTCCAGCCTTTTTAACCGCTTCAGCCGTCTGCGCATGCGCTACAGTAATAGGAATTGCAATCATGGCAAGTGCCGCGAAAAGACCGCCCATAATGGCAAATTTCGTTCCCATACGTCCCACAATCATCCCTGACTCCTTTAAGAAATGCTCCAAAATGCGACCCTTCGCGTCAATTTACTCGCGAGGCTGCAGTTTACCGGTTTTTGTAGAGGGAATCCAAGCAAAACCCGCGCCAGGCCGCCAACCGGTGCTCGCGGAATTTGGCTGGCACGCCAAAAGCCCGGTCTGCCGCCTAAAAATCCGAATATTCTCCTCACGGACTGATTCCCTGCTGACGGTGCAAATCAACCAAACGAGGCACGTTCTGGAAAAACAGCGTTCCCGGCTGGAAGTATTTGCCGTACCTACAACTGGTTATGGATTTTATTACTGCGCGAAAAATTCCGGCATCGGAGTTTTTGCACAGTCAGTATCATTCACCGACTTTCAGGACTGCGTGTTTCGATCCTGCTATCGATGAGATACCGCACCAGGGGCGGAAGGTTACCCCTCGCCGTCTTCTTCCTTGTCAAACACCACAACCACGCTACCCTCATCGACCTGATCGCCCTCTTCGACAAGGACCTCAAACACCGTCTGGTCGGATGGTGCCACGAGGGTGTGTTCCATTTTCATGGCTTCGAGCACGACGAGGGCGTCGCCCTTGCGCACGCGGGCGCCGGCTTCGGTGTTGACGGCGGTGATCCGGCCCGTCATGGGGGCGGTGAGATCGCCGGAGCCGGCCTCGTCCTCGCCTGTCACATCAACCGGATCGATACGCTCGAGCTCATAAAGACGCCCGTCGCGGAAGAGATGGATCGCCGGTCCGAAAGTTCGCACAGCAACATCGAGACGCTTGTCGCCGATCAGCGCCGACAGCGTGTTACCGCCATCCAGTAGCTGTCCGCTCAGGCTCATGGTTTCGCCTTCTGCCTCGACAACAATGCCGCCTTTCGAGAAGCCGACAAGCACAGCGTGCCGCCCGTCCGGGCTTTCAAAGGCCATGGGATGGGTCAGGACCGGGTTTGGCGCATTGAGACGCCAGCCGTCGGTTGCTGCAAAGGGGTCGTGGCTTTCGCTGCGTGCCGCGTTCTCGACAAGCAACGTATAAAGAGCTGTCAGGACCAGTACTTCGGCGTCAATGGCTTCGACCTGAGGCACAAGGTCATCCTGATGCCGCTCGATAAAGGCGGTGTCGAGTTCACCGGCCCGAAATGCCGGGTGCCGGGCAACCTCGCCGAGGAAGGCGGCGTTGGTTTTAAGGCCAATGACTTCAATGTCCGTGATGGCGCGCGACAGGTGCCGAATGGCGTCCGCTCTGTCGCTGCCCCAGGCGATGACCTTGGCGATCATCGGGTCGTAGAACATGGTAACTTCGTCGCCGGAGCGCACACCGGTATCAACGCGGACATGACCGGAGGCGGCAGGCAGTCTCAAGTGGTGCAGCACGCCAGGGGACGGGAAGAAACCTTTCGCGGGATCTTCTGCATAGAGCCTGACTTCAAGCGCGTGGCCATTAATGGCGAGCTCATCCTGCAGTTTCGGCAATGGCTCGCCTGATGCGACGCGGAATTGCCATTCGACCAGATCCTGACCGGTGATCATCTCGGTGACCGGATGCTCGACCTGGAGACGGGTGTTCATCTCCATGAAATAGAAGCCGTCGGCATTCAGCCCGTTTGAGGCATCAACGATGAATTCGACAGTCCCCGCCCCCTCGTAGCCGATAGCTTTGGCGGCGTCGGTTGCGGCGCTGCCCATGGCGGCGCGCATCTCGTCGGTCATCCCCGGCGCGGGGGCTTCTTCGACGACTTTTTGATGCCGCCTTTGAATAGAGCAATCGCGCTCAAACAGGTGGACTGCATTGCCGTGGGCGTCGGCGAAAACCTGAATTTCAATGTGGCGCGGCGAAGAGACAAATTTCTCGACAAGAACATTGTCATCACCAAAGGCGGACTTGGCCTCGCGTCTTGCGGCTTTCAGCTCCTTGCCAAAGCGCGCCGGATCCTCGACCTTGCGCATGCCCTTGCCGCCGCCGCCAGCGACTGCCTTGATGAGAACCGGATAGCCGATTTCGCCGGCCTTTTTGGCGAGAAACTCGTCGTCCTGGTTGTCGCCGTGATAGCCTGGCACCACCGGGACACTGGCCTTTTCCATCAGCGCCTTGGCCGCGTCTTTCAGCCCCATGGCCTCGATGGCTGAAGGCGGCGGGCCGATCCAGGTCAGTCCTGCCGCTTCAACTTGCGCGGCAAACTTTGCGTTTTCCGACAAAAATCCATAGCCCGGGTGAACCGCCTCCGCGCCGGATGCCTTTGCGACCTCTAGCAGCTTGTCGGCATCAAGATAACTTTGCGCCGCCGGAGCCGCGCCGATGAGATATGCCTCATCAGCCAACTCAACATGGGCGGCATGAGGCTCAACCTCGGAATAAACCGCGATTGTGCGAATGCCCATGCGCCTCGCGGTGCGTATAATCCGGCAGGCGATTTCGCCGCGGTTGGCAATGAGGACAGATGAAATCATAGGTCTTCTACTACTCCGCCCATGTCGGTTTGCGTTTGTCGAGGAAGGCCTGCGTGCCCTCCTTGCCTTCGTCGGTGGCTCGAATATCGGCGATGCGCTTTGCCGTATCTTGCCTCAAATGATGATCAATCTCGCGCCACATCACGTCATTGATCAGATCCTTGGCGGCATGGACGGCTTTCGGACCATTTTTCAAGATCTCGCTGGCGAGGCGCTCAGCCTCATTTTGCAGCGCGTCCTTGTCGTCGACCACGATGTGGACAAGGCCGATCCGCCTGGCTTCCTCGGCATCAAACCGCTCGGCGGTGGTGAAATAGCGCTTCGCCTGTCTGGGACCTATCGCTTCGACCACATAGGGCGAAATCGTCGCCGGGATGAGCCCGAGACGCACTTCTGACAGGGAGAAGAAGGCCGCCTTCGAGGCCACTGCAATGTCGCAGGCTGCAACAAGTCCGACGCCGCCGCCCATGGCCGGGCCATTGACCAGCGCAATGGTTGGCATTGGCAAGGTCGCGATCCGGTGGAAGCATTCGGCAAAGCGCTCGGCATCCATCAGGTTGTCGGCGTGGGTCATGTCTGCCGCCTTGCGCATGGTTGCGAGGTCTGCCCCGGCCGAGAAGCTTTTGCCTGTTCCCTCAATGAAGACAACGCGTACACCGTCGGCGCCGCGCAGTTCATCCAGGATATCGTTCATCCGTGCAAGAAGATCCGCGTTCAGCGCATTGTGCACTTCAGGACGATTGAGACGGATAAAGGCAACGCCTGCCTGGGTCGCGTCAAAAATTACTGATTGGTCATTTTCACTCATAGTCTGTCTCCACTTCACTACATACGGAACACGCCGAATTTTGTCTCACCAATGGGGGCATTAAGCGCGGCGGAAAAACTCAAGGCCAGAACGCGCCTTGTTTCGCGCGGGGTGATGATCCCGTCATCCCACAACCGGGCCGTGGCAAAATAAGGATGCCCCTCTTCCTCATAACGCTCGCGGATCGGCTGTTTAAACGCTTCGGCCTCTTCGTCGCTCCAGCTTTTGTCCTGCGAGGCCAGGCTGTCGCCGCGCACGGTCGCCAGCACAGAAGCGGCCTGCTCGCCGCCCATGACGGAGATACGCGCATTCGGCCATGTGTAGAGGAAGCGCGGTGAATAGGCCCGGCCGCACATGCCGTAGTTCCCTGCGCCATAGGAGCCACCAATGACCAGCGTGATCTTCGGCACCTGGGCACAGGCCACAGCGGTGACCATTTTGGCGCCGTCCTTGGCAATGCCGCCAGCCTCGTATTTTGAACCCACCATGAAGCCGGTGATGTTTTGCAGGAAGAGCAGCGGGATCTTTCGCTGACAGCACAGCTCAATGAAGTGCGCCGCCTTTTGCGCTGACTCAGAAAACAGGATGCCGTTGTTGGCGATAATACCGACCGGAATGCCCTCGATATGGGCGAAGCCGGTCACAATGGTGGTGCCGTAGAGCTTTTTGAATTCGTCGAACTCACTGCCATCGACAAGCCGCGCGATCACTTCACGAGCGTCATACTGCGTTGTGAGGGCTGCCGGAACGACGCCGTTGAGCTCCTCGGCGTCGAAGAGTGGTGCTTGCGGCGCTCGAAGTTCAACGGTTTGGGGCTTCGGCCTGTTTAGGCCTTTCACGATGTTGCGCACAATGGCGAGGGCGTGGGCGTCATCCTCGGCCATGTGATCAACGACACCGCTCTGGCGCGCGTGGACATCACCGCCGCCAAGATCCTCTGCCGTCACAATCTCGCCCGTTGCTGCTTTAACAAGCGGTGGGCCAGCGAGAAAAATTGTGCCCTGATTGCGCACAATAACCGTCTCGTCGCACATCGCCGGAACATAGGCCCCGCCTGCTGTACATGATCCCATCACAGCCGCGATTTGCGAAATGCCTTTTGCGGACAGGTTTGCCTGATTGAAAAATATACGGCCAAAATGCTCTTTATCCGGAAAGATCTCCGCCTGATTGGGAAGGTTCGCTCCGCCTGAGTCAACCAGGTAGATGCATGGCAGATTGTTCTCAAGTGCGATTTCCTGAGCTCGCAAATGTTTCTTCACGGTGACCGGATAATAGGTCCCGCCCTTGATGGTCGCATCATTGCAGACTATGACGCAGTCGCGGCCCGAGACCCGGCCAATACCTGTGATAATCGACGCGCCATTGATGTTGTCATCATACATGCCACCCGCAGCAAGCTGAGAGAATTCAAGGAACGGTGTCCCCGGATCGAGCAGATGATGCACCCGATCTCGCGGTAACAGCTTGCCGCGCGATATATGACGCTCGCGTGATCGCTCATTGCCGCCAAGTGCGGCCGCCTCCACCTTTGCCTGGAGATCGCCCTCGAGAGCCGCCATAGCCTCGGTGTTTTCTTGCCAGCTCTCGGACCTGGGATTTACCAGCGATTTCAGGATCGCCATAAGTCGCCTCTTCGTGATTTGATCAGACTGTTTCTATACCGTTTTCAGACCTTGATATGCATGATCAAGCACCCAGTTCGCGCGTTCATGGACCAGGGCCTTCCATTCGTCATTATCACAATAGAGCGCATCGCGAATGGCCTTTTTGCCCTCGTTCCAGAGATCGCTGCCCGGAGTTTCATAAAGGTTGATCCAATTGTCGAAGCGCATGGCCGTCAGGACTGTGCCCACATCATAGGTACCATATTCAACCGCAATCCCGGTGAGCTGTTCAGGCGCAAAGACATCCAGAAAAGCAAAACACATCATCCCGGTGAGTTTTGCCGATGTTGATGATCCATCTTCAAAACTCGTCACTTCATTGTTGTACCAGCTCTGAGCGCGCTCACAGGATCCGCGGAAGTCACCATTAAGAATCAGCTCGCCGTGACCATTGGGCCCGAGACCGGTATGGAAATCGATGAGAGCGACATGATCAACGTCGCTCATGTGATCTGAAATTATTGACCGCAGCATCGTGTTCGACCATGTCGGAGCCGTGCCCGCGAAGAAAACACCGTCCGGGTGGGTGTGTTGTCCGCCCGATACAGCACCTTGCAAGGCCATTGGGCCATTCTTTTCCGCATAGGCAGCGAGCCCCCGATTGGCCTCCTCTAGCCCACCGCCGGCCCAGACCTTCGGAACGGCAAACCGGTGGATTTCTTCGTAAGCGGCATTCACAGGATAAGGTTTGCTGTGATCAACGAAGTTCCTGTTGAGGTCGACATTGTCTTCAGTCACACGGCGCACATTGGCGAAACCATAGGGGTTCATCGCATGAACGAAAATGAGCGCGGTCTCTTCGCTGCGGTTTTGATGCAGGCCTTCTTTCAGATATCCTATCTGACAACCCGAGCCACAAAATCCCTCATTGCCATGTGTCCCCGAAATGATCACCAGCGCCTTTTTTGCGTCGTCGGGACCAAAACGGGCAACATCCGTGTAAAGCTCTTCGCCATTCGGTCCGCTCGCATTCGGGTTCAACCGGTTCTCGATACTTGCTCCGGCTGCCCGGGCAGCACCAAGAAACTTGTCGCGTGCCTCGTTGTAATCTGACGAGAAATATTCAAATACCATTGTATTTCCTCACATACGTTCGATCGCAACTGCCGTTGCCTCTCCGCCGCCGATGCACAGGCTGGCAACGCCCTTTTTCAGATTGCTTTTTTCCAGGGCCGCGAGAAGCGTCACAATGATGCGGGCGCCCGATGCGCCAATGGGATGACCAAGGGCGCAGGCACCGCCGTGCACATTGACCTTTTCATGCGGCAAGCCAATTTCTTTCATGGCAGCCATCGCAACAACAGCGAAAGCTTCATTGATCTCATAGAGATCAACCTCGTCCTTGTCCCAGCCGGTCCTGGCAAAGAGTGTCTCAAGGGCGCCAACCGGAGCCGTGGTAAACCATTGCGGCGCGCGGGCGTGGCTAGACTGGCCGACGATCCTGGCAAGCGGGGTCAGGCCGCGCTTTTCTGCCACTGAAAGCCGGGTCAGCACGAGCGCTGCCGCCCCGTCGGAAATGGAGCTGGAATTGGCGGCGGTGACCGTTCCGTCCTTGGCAAAGGCCGGGCGCAGGCCGGGGATCTTTGATGGATCGGCCGACATGGGCTGCTCGTCCTGCGTAACCGTGACCTCGCCCTTGCGAGTTTTGACTGTCACTGAGGTGATTTCCCCGGCGAACGATCCATCTTCGGTCGCAGCCCTGGCACGCCTCAGGGATTCAATGGCATAGGCATCCTGGGCATCGCGGGTGAACTGGAAGTGTTGCGCTGTGGCTTCAGCACAGACCCCCATCAGACTGCCTTCGTAGGCATCTTCCAGACCATCAAGGAACATGTGGTCTTTCACCTCACCATGACCGAGACGCAATCCTTCGCGCACTTTTGGCAAAATGTAGGGGGCATTGGTCATGCTTTCCAGACCGCCGGCGATCATGATATCGGCGTGCCCCAGCGCCAGAGTGTCGCCGGCGCTCATTACGGCGCGCATGCCCGAGCCGCACATCTTGTTGACAGTGGTACACGGAATGTCCTGCGGAAGACCGGCTCTGAGGATTGCCTGACGGGCTGGTGCCTGACCAAGGCCGGCGGACAGGACGCAGCCCATAATGGCCTCGTCAATGTCCTCACCCTTAAGGCCGGCGCGCTTGAGCGAGGCCGCAACAGCCGCAGCACCGAGCTCCGGCCCGGTCTTGCCGGAGAGGGAGCCCTGGAAGCTGCCCATGGGGGTTCGGGCCGCTCCGACGATGACGACAGGATCTTGTTCACTCATGATGAAAACTCCGCAGAAAGACAGGAAATTCAGGCCCCACCAGACACCTTCCCCCGATCAAAATCAAGCATGCCCTGTAACGGGTTGGACGCAGGATACCACGAAGATAGTACCATGTTTTCCGCGGTTGGTGTCTGACCCCATTTTGGGAATACATGGTATCAGCTTTTGGCGAAGGGGTTCTTGCGCTGGCGGGTGAAGAGGCGAATGGGGACTGCGGGGATATCGAATTGTTCGCGAATGGAGTTGACCAGATAGCGCTGATAACTCTCGGGAAGCGCGTCAGCGCGCGAGGAAAACAGCGCGAAAGTCGGCGGACGCGATTTCACCTGGGTCATATAGCGAATGGAAATCCGGCGACCGGAGACTGCCGGCGGCGGATGGCGCTCTGTAGCCCTGGCGAGCCACTTGTTGAGCGCAGCGGTCGAGACCCGTGCGTTCCACTTTTCATGGATCTCGATGACCTTTGGCATAATCCGGTCAATTCCCCGACCGGTCAGGCTCGAGAACATCACCAATGGCAGGCCCTTCACTTGCGGCAACGCGATCTCCAGACGCTCGCGCATCAGGCGCAAAAGCGCGTCGCGGTCCTCGATCAGATCCCACTTGTTGACGCCAATGATGAGCCCACGCCCTTCTCTGACGACAAGATCCGCAATCTGAATATCCTGCTTTTCAAGCGGCGAGGTCGCGTCCACCATCAAGACAACGACTTCTGCAAACCTGATGGCACGAAGGCTGTCGGCGACAGAAAGGCGTTCAAGCTTTTCGTTCACTTTGGCGCGTTTGCGCATGCCTGCGGTGTCAAACAGTTTGATCTTTTTTCCCTGCCACTCGAGCTCAACAGAAATGGCATCCCGCGTTATGCCAGCCTCCGGCCCGGTCAACATCCGGTCCTCACCCAGCAGCGCATTGACAAGGGTCGACTTGCCGACGTTGGGGCGGCCGACGATGGCCATGCGGAGCGGCTTTTCAGGGTCGTACTCCTCATCCTCCTCGCTCAGTTCGTCGAACGCATCGGAAAACGGCCGTATCGCTTCATAGATATCGCTCATGCCCTCGCCGTGTTCGGCAGAGATCCCGATCGGCTCACCAAGACCGAGGCCGAAAGCATCATAGAAACCATCATCGCCCTGCTTGCCTTCACATTTGTTGACAAGGAGAACGACCGGCTTGTTCTGAGCCCGCATAACGTCGGCGAAATGTTGATCCAGCGGCACAATTCCAGCCCGCCCGTCGACCATCAACAGGCAAAGGTCTGCCTCCTCAATTGCCAAATCTGTCTGCGCCCGCATGCGCGCCTCGAGCTTGTCACCCTTGGCTTCCTCAAGTCCGGCTGTGTCGATCACTATGAATTTGATATCACCGATCCTCGCTTCGCCGTCGCGGCGATCACGGGTCACGCCGGGCAAATCATCCACAAGGGCAAGCCGCTTGCCAACCAGGCGGTTGAAAAGCGTCGACTTGCCGACATTGGGTCGGCCTACGATGGCGACTTTGAATTTCATGGTTCAGCTCTATTGGCTACAGCAAAATCAGTTTTACCAGATCGGTTATTGGCGAAATCAGTTTCCAAACCAGGGGAAACTCCCGCCTGAATTACCAGAGGCATCAATCACACCATTGGCATCTACCCGCTTTGGCGGTATGGCAGAATCCTGTGGTGACAGATCCCGGGTCCCTTCGAACGCGACGATTTCTGCATCTTCATTCAGAACGTAGAATATCCCGTCAGCAACCACCGGCGCCGTGTTGACACCGCCACCTGACTTTCCTGTCTGAAGGACGGCGCCCGTGTAGGGAGAGAGCACAGTGAACCGTCCGTAGGAAGAGAACAAGACCAGCTGGTTACCAGCCATGACAGGACCGTTCCACTGGATACGCTTTTTTTCGCCGCGATCATCAAACTGTTGCAGTTTGGCCATCCAGCGAACGCGCCCGTCGCGGCGTGTCATGCACAAGACCTCGGCATCGGAGTTGACGACATAGACGTATTCTCCGGAGATCCACGGCGTTTGCGTTCCGCCGATATTACGCGTCCAGATCCGTTCGCCGGATCGAAGATCAATCGCGACCATGCGCCCGCTGTGGGAAACCACAATGATTTGCCCTCCACTGACCGCTGGCCGCCCGGCAATCGACGAAATATTGGAGATCGCAGTCTGGCGACCTGATTTTGTCAGTTGATCTGACCATGCCTGTTGGCCATTTTGGACGCGAAGGGCCGCAATCTCGCCCGAGGAAAACGGAGCGATGACCATATCGTTCAGCACGGCAGGATTGGTATCAGACAGAATGCCTGCCGCCTCGGAAATCCCTCTATAGGACCACAGCAGGGCGCCATCAAAACTTGAGACAGCGTGCAACTGGCTGTCTACCGTGGTGACAAAGACGCGGCCTGATGAGACCGTCGGGGCAAAATGAAACGGAACACCAAACTCGCGCTTCCAGATCTGCGCGCCCGTATCGGGGTCAAGCGCAAGAACGTGACCAAAGCCGTTGGCTACAAAGAGCCGCTCCATATCGTAGCTGAGACCGCCGCCAAACCCGGCAGCACCCTTTTCCCCCTTTGGCGCAAGAGAGACACGCCAGAGGCGTTTACCGGTCTTCGCATCAATTGCACTGACTTGAGCTTTTGCGTCCATGGCGAAGACTTTTCCATCCGCGACTATCGGGCTTGCTGTTACCCGTGCGCTGGCAGAACCGCCCTTGCCAATCGATGTTTTCCAGATCTTTTTGAGATCGGCTTTCGCCATAACATGATGCAGCACATTGTTGGCATTGCCGCCTGGCTGCGGCCACTCCTGAACAGCCTGTGCTTCAGGCAATCGAACGGTTGTCGATGCCAGTTCGGGGTCCGGCCTGAGGCTCTCCCCTGCGGTCATGATGGAAATGCGCTCGCCGGTGACAAATTCCTTGGGAATCTTGCTTTTCTTGTCGCCGGCACACCCGGCAATCAAGAAGGTTGTCACCAGAAGGACAACTGATACCCGAAGAGCTGCTGGCAAGACTGCCGGCAAACCTGAATGTGTCAGAACACTTGTTACTCGCTTCATACCCGAAAGCTCCCTATTCGCCTTCAGGCGGTGTTGATGTGATGCTGCCCGAAATCTCGTCCGCTTTTACTTGATCATCTGGTGCAGCCGATCCGGTCTCAGATGCCGCTTCGGTCACCGGGTCTGCAGCAGGCTCAAGTTTCGGCTCTGTGACCAACGCTGGTCGCACGATTTGCGGCTCTATGATCGAGAGCATTTCGGCACTGCGGCCCACAATACCCAGCGTCGCAGACTGCATGGAGCGGATCTTGAGATAGAGCATTTCGGCTTCTTCAAAATTTTTCGCACGCACGGCACTATAGGCGAGGATCTCCGTCGCTCCTGCCGCCCAGGGGCCCTCGTCTTCAGCAAAGGCTATATCGCCAAGACGCGCTTTCATGGTGGCAAAGTCCTCTGTTTCAACAAGTAGCCAGCCAGCCTTTATCGCAGCAAGTTGACCCAGAACGTCGCCGGTCTTGTTAGAGGAACGGATCGTGTCGTAGGCGCGGATCGCATCGTCCGTTTTGCCATCTGCGGCAAGCTTCGCCGCCTTTTGCATACTGGCCAGAACCACATAACCACCGGCGCGGTTAGCAATGATCTCTTCCAGTGCGGCCAGTCCAGCTTCTTCGTCGCCGGCAGCCAGAAGTTCATTTGCCGCCAAATACTCATCCGACAAAGCAGCATTACGGCGCTCTGTCGCCTCGCCCCACCACAGATACCCCGCAACCCCGATCACGAAAGTACCCAGACCAATCATGATCCAGGACCCATAGTCCTTCCAGATCTGATCCCACTTTTCTCGCTGAAGGTCTTCTTCGATTTCGTGAAAGATATCAGACAATTATAGTCTCCTGTGGAATACGCTGAACGGGCCGGATTTCATGGAAATGTCATCACCCCCAAATGCGCCGCGACCATACAGGGGAGTGCCAAATTTGGCAAACAAATGAATAGCTTATAGTTTTCCAGCGCCGCGTCGGCCTCGAGACCTCCGCCAGAGGCATCATCTGGTCATGATCACGGTTCTCGATCCGGGAGGCTTACTTTTCCTTTTTCATGGCATAGGTGTGCTCTGGCCCCGGAAAAGCGCGGGTGCGCACGTCGTTTGCATAGGCTTCGATGGCGCCGGAAATATCAACGGCGAGATGGCCATACTGCTTGACGAAACCTGGCGTGCGCTCGGACATGCCGAGCATATCGTCGATCACCAGAATCTGGCCGTCACAGGCAGCCGAAGCCCCGATGCCAATGGTCGGGATCTTGAGCAATCCGGTAATTCGCTCCGCCAGCGGTTCGGCCATGCCCTCAAGAACGACCGCGAAGGCTCCGGCTTCTTCCACCGCATGGGCATCTGCCTCAAGGCGGGCCCATTCATCCTTGTTGCGCCCCTGCGTCCGATATCCACCCATGGTCTGAACCGCCTGGGGCGTCAGACCGATATGCGCCATGACCGGGATCCCGCGGGCGGTCAAAAACGAGATGGTCTCGTTCATTGTGGTTCCGCCCTCAAGCTTGACCGCTGTGCAGCCGGTCTCCTGCATCACCCGGGCCGCGTTGCGATAGGCAACCTGCGGGCTTTCTTCATAGGTTCCGAATGGCATATCGACCACAACAAGCGCCTTTTCGGACCCTCGCATCACGGCCTGACCGTGCATAATCATATGATCCAGCGTAATACCGATGGTATTGTCAAACCCGTGAATGACATTGGCGGCAGAATCGCCAACGAGAATGAGATCGGCATGGCTGTCCACCAGCTTCGCCATGGGCGCCGTATAGGCGGTCAGACACACAACGGGTGTCTTGCCCTTTTGACAACGGATCTTGGGGACAGTTAAACGGCGAATAACGACCGGTTTTGACATTTTGTGCTCTCTGGCTCGCGGCCCATTTTCGGGCTTCTTGCGGTGCCTGCTTCCATTGAAGAGGCCGGGACATTAGCGAATTTGGGCTCCCGAATCAAATGATCTTCCTCTGATCCGATACTGGCGCAGCTAAAGGGTCTGGCTCAGTTTGCCGCATAGTCGTCGAGATCTTCCAGGCTCAAGGGCTCGATAATCAGACGGTCTGTCTCAACACGCATATCACTCCCACTCAATCGTCCCGGGCGGCTTGGAGGTAATGTCGTAGACGACGCGGTTGATGCCGCGGACCGAGTTGATAATCCGGGTTGCGACGCGGCCAAGGAACTCATGCTCATAGGGGTAATAATCGGCGGTCATGCCGTCGGTCGAGGTTACCGCACGCAGGGCGCAGACGAATTCGTAGGTGCGCTCGTCGCCCATGACGCCGACCGTTTGAACCGGCAAAAGAACCGCGAAGGCCTGCCAGATCTCGTCATAGAGCCCGGCCTTGCGAATTTCATCGAGATAGATGAGGTCTGCCTTTTGCAGAATATCGACCTTCTCACGGGTTACGGCACCCGGGATGCGGATGGCAAGGCCTGGCCCGGGGAACGGATGGCGTCCCACAAAGCTCTCGGGCAAGCCGAGCTCGCGGCCCAGCGCCCTCACCTCATCCTTGAAAAGCTCGCGCAGCGGCTCGACAAGATCCATGTTCATTCGGTCCGGCAAACCGCCGACATTGTGGTGAGATTTGATGGTGACACTGGGGCCACCGGAAAAAGAGACGCTCTCGATAACATCGGGATAAAGCGTGCCCTGAGCGAGGAAATCGGCGCCGCCGACCTTCTTTGCCTCGGCCTCGAAGACGTCGATGAAGGTCGCGCCGATGATCTTGCGCTTTGTCTCCGGATCGGAGACACCTTCAAGCTTGTCCAGAAAAAGATCAGCTGCATCAACGTGTACCAGAGATATGTTATAGTGATCCTGGAAGAGGGTTACGACCTCTTCGGCCTCACCCGCCCGCATGACGCCGGTGTCAACGAAGACGCAAGTGAGCTGATCACCGATAGCTTCATGGAGGAGCACCGCAACCACGGATGAATCGACACCGCCCGAAAGTCCGCAAATGACCCGGCCAGTGCCGACCTGTTCGCGAACCTTGGCTATCTCGGTTTCCCGGAAGGCGGCCATGGTCCAGTCGCCGCTGCAGCCGCAAATCTTGTGGGTGAAATTGCCGAGGAGTTCGGCCCCTCTAAGGGTGTGAACCACTTCCGGGTGGAACTGAACCGCATAGAAGCGACGCGCCTCATCGACAATGGCTGCATAGGGCGCATTGTCGCTTGTGGCGACGGCCCTGAAGCCATCGGGGATAGCGAAGACCGTGTCGCCGTGGCTCATCCAGACCTGCTCGCCCTTGTCGCCCTTTTTCCAGACGCCCTCAAAGAGCGGGCAGTCATCGATAATCTCAATATGGGCGCGTCCAAATTCGCGGTGATCGGCATTTTCGACCTTGCCGCCGAGCTGGGCGACCATAGTCTGTTCGCCGTAGCAAATGCCCAGGACCGGCACGCCCATGGAGAAAACTGCCTCAGGGGCCTTGGGGGTGTCGGCGCCCATGACGCTGGCGGGACCGCCGGACAGGATGATGCCCGAAGGATCAAAGGCCTTCATCATCTCCTCGGCCTTGTTAAACGGGACGACCTCGGAATAGACACCTGACTCGCGGACGCGGCGGGCGATGAGCTGGGTGACCTGAGAGCCGAAGTCGATGATGAGGATATTTTCGGAGTTCTTTGCAGAGGTTTTGTCTGACATGGGGATCCTTACAGGAGTGCGCCAACGTGCCCCGTGGTTGCGGAGCGACTGAAAAGCGTTCGTTGCGGCATGGCCGCCGTCTTACAATGAGATCGCATGGAAGGAAAGCTAAAGAGTCAGGTCAACACGTGTGTATGGTCACGGCGGACGATCTTTTGGCACCGGACAGGGCAATTCACCATGGTTAATGCCAACAAACCGGCTTATATTACCCTGGTAGCAGCACTTCCAATTGAGAGATTCCCATGGCACTCCAACTTTACGGCGCACCGCTTTCCCCCTATGTCGCCAAAATCATGATCCAGATCGCCGCCAAGGGGCTGGATATCCCGATCGTGTCCCCTCCTGGCGGAACCGGCTCTGACGAGTACAAGAAGCTCAATCCGACCGGTAAGGTCCCGGCGCTGGATGTAAACGGCACTATTCTTCCCGAATCAGCTGCAATCCAGGCTTACCTGGAAAACACCCAGGCGGGCAAATCGCTGATGCCAAATGACTTTCTTGAATCGGCAGGTGTTATCGCCACAAGTCAGATCGCCGATCTTTATATCGGCGAGAATCTGGGGGCCCTGTTCGGGCAGATGAACCCGAAGACCCGCAGTGACGATATTGTAAAGTCGAGACTTGACGGTTTGATGAAGGGTATTGCCCGGCTCAACGCTGTGATAGCTCCCGGACCCTATGCCCAGGGCGGGACGATGACCCTCGCCGATTGCACGATTGCGCCATTGCTTTTCTACGTCACGCGGATCATACCGATGTTTGGCGGCGGCGATCCTCTGGCCGATGCCTCCAATGTTGCAGCCTATTGGGAAGCGATCCAGAGAGATAATCATGTCGCCGGCGTGCTGGAAGATATGGGCGTCGCGCTGGCGAAGATGCAAGCAGGCTAGACCATTTCAATCTCGAAAATAGTTTAACGCGGCTTCAGCAACAGGCGCGCCCCACTCCTGAACAAAGTGACCCGCTTCGTCGATAATCATCAGATCGGACGATCCGCGAATGTCTGCCTTGAGAGCCTGCATGACCGGGACGCCGAGCACCGGGTCGGCAGCGCCGCAGGCAATAAAGCATTTTCCCATCCAGCCGTTGCGGAAGAAGTCCTGCGCTTTCTTCGAAATATCAATCCCTTCCATGCCGGGCTCGATCATCACCATTTCCGGGAAACGGCGGACGCCTGCCTTTGACTTTTCGTCCGGGAACGGCGCGCCGTAGGCGGCGGCTTCTGCGTCAGACAGGATGCCGATACCGCGCCCCATAAGCGCACCCACGTCCAGGTCCGGATTGGCGGCGACGAAGGCTTTCCATTGGGCGAAACCTTCGCTCGGCAGTTCACCAACCGCCAGCGTGGTATTCATGACGATCATACGGGTGAAGCGATCCGGGTATTCCACCGGCAGCGTCAGGCCGAGAAGCCCGCCCCAGTCCTGACAGACCAGGGTGATGTTTTTAAGATCAAGACGCTCGATGAACGCTTTCAAATATTCGCGGTGGAAGTTGAACGTATAGACCGCATCCTCGACCGGCTTGTCTGATCTACCAAAGCCAAAGAAATCAGGCGCCACCACACGGCCACCCGCCGCAAGAAATACCGGCGCCATCTTGCGATAGAGAAACGACCACGATGGCTCGCCGTGCAGGCACAGGAACGTATGCTCCGCATCCTTCGGTCCCTCATCAATATAATGCGCCCGGAGGCCCTCGTAGCCAGGCAGATCCTCCAGATAATTCGGCGCGTAGTTGAAATCGGGAAGGTTGGCAAACGCTTCATCGGGGGTGCGAACACATTCAACGGTCATGGGGGGTCTCCTCTGTTTGACAGGGAGTATAAGGCAGATTTGTGCAATTGCCACCGGGATTTACACCTTCGTCAACGGCGCAGGTTCCTGCCGCATCGCTCGGTCGGCCTTAATCTTGTTGCTTCTGCATCACCGCAACAAAAAACCCGTCCGTACCCGTTATATGCGGCGCCATCTGGAGACTGCGCTTGATCCGGATGCCCGGCAGGGACAGGTCGATATCTTGCTGTTTGAAGTCAGAGTTACCGTTCAGGAACCGCGTCACCTGTTCCTCGTTTTCGCGGGCGAGGATTGAGCAGGTGATATAGACCAGCCGGCCGCCGGGTTTGACGAGGTCGGCGCCGCGTTTGAGGATCGAGGCCTGGGCGGCACAATAGGTGTCGAGGTCTTCCGGAGTGAGACGCCACCGCGCATCGGGATGGCGGCGCCAGGTGCCGGAACCGGAACAGGGCACATCGAGGAGGACGAGGTCGGCACTGGCTGCCAGCTCATAGAGGTCCGGGTCGACATCGTCGGGGCCGGGCGTAAAGGGGCGGATCTTTCTGACCTGAACGTTTCTGACCCCGGCCCTGGCAAGGCGTGGCTTCAGATTTTTCAATTTCGCATCTTCAGTGTCACAGGCAAAGATCTGGCCGTGATTGCCCATGGCGGCGGCGAGCGCCAGAGTCTTGCCTCCTGCCCCGGCACACAGGTCGATGACCTGATCGCCAGGCTTGGCGCCTGCGATCATGGCCGCAAGCTGTGAGCCTTCATCCTGGATTTCAACGAGGCCTCTTTTGTAAGCGTCTGTCTGGTCAACGGTGGAGCGCGAACCGCCGCTTGCCTCCACAATGCGCAGTCCCAGGGGAGCCAGAGGCGTGCCGCCAGTCTCTATATTCTCACTCGCAAGGGCCTCATGGGCTTCCAGCCTTGTGGTTTTCAGGGCGTTGACCCGAAGGTCGATGGTGGCACGGCCTGCCATGGCGGCCATGGCCACTGTGGCGTCCGCACCGAAGGTCCGGGTCACATCATCAAGCAGCCAATCCTGGATATTGAGTCTGGCAGCAGGCGGCAGCTCGGTTTCGTCGGCGATGAGCTGCTGGACTTCCGACATGGCAAGAGGTTCAGGCGCATGTGTGCTACCGTCAAACCATGTCTTCCAACCGTCTTCCCCCGATTGCAAGCTTTGGCGATGAAGTAATGCTATCATGAGAGCCCGCGGCTCTGTGCTCGCCATCTTGTGGGCAAGTTCACCGCGCATGCGCATCACCGAGTAGGCATATTCGCCGATGGCGCGTCGGTCCTTGGATCCGGCATAGCGGTTCGCGCGGCCCCAGTCCTTCAGCATACGTTCCAAAGGCTTTGGACGTGCTTCAAACGCGGTGAGAATATCTATAACCGCCTGAATGCGAGCGCCGGATTTCATGAGGGGCTAGTCCGATATTTTGTAATTGGGGGGTTCGCGCGTCATCATCACATCGTGGACGTGACTCTCGCGCAGACCCGCACCGGAAATCTCGACAAATTTTGCTCGCTGCTGGAAGAGCTCGATTGTCTTCGAGCCGGTATAGCCCATGGCGGCGCGCAGACCGCCAACCAGCTGATGAAGCACGGTCTCGGCCGCACCCTTGTAGGCAACCTGACCCTCAATGCCTTCAGGCACGAGCTTCAGACTGTCGGTGACTTCTTTCTGGAAATAGCGATCGGCCGAGCCCCTTGCCATGGCGCCAACCGAGCCCATGCCGCGATAGGACTTGTAAGAGCGGCCCTGATAAAGAAAAACCTCGCCGGGGGTTTCGTCGGTTCCCGCGAGGATCGAGCCGATCATGGCGCAGCTGGCACCGGCAGCGATGGCCTTGGCGAAGTCACCGGAATATTTGATGCCGCCATCTGCGATAACCGGAATGCCGGCGCTTCGGGCGGCTTCCACGCAGTCCATAATGGCCGTCAGCTGCGGCACGCCAACGCCGGCGACCATGCGGGTGGTACAGATGGAGCCAGGGCCGATGCCAACTTTCACCGAATCAGCCCCTGCACCGATCAGCGCTCTGGTGGCTTCTGCGGTGGCCACATTGCCGGCAACGACAGCGACATTGCCGCCCCAGTTTGACTTTTTGATTCGTTCAATCGCATCGGGAACCATTCGGGAGTGCCCATGAGCGGTATCAACAACGATAAGGTCGACGCCGGCAAGCGCCAGCGCTTCGGAGCGCTCAAACCCTGCATCGCCCACGGTTGTGGCTGCCGCGACACGCAGGGCACCATTGTTATCCTTACAGGCGCTTGGATAGCTTTCGGCCTTTTCCATGTCCTTGACGGTAATAAGGCCGGTGCAGCGATAGTCGTCATCGACAACCAGCAGCCGTTCGATCTTGTGTTGATGAAGCAGCCGGCGTGCCTCGGACATTTCTACATTGTCGCGGACGGTCACAAGATTATCTTTGGTCATCAGTTCGCGGACCGGCTGGTGCGGGTTTGTGGCAAAGCGAACATCGCGGTTGGTGAGAATACCGATGAGCCGACCGCCCTCCTCGACGACCGGGATGCCGGAGAAGCGGTTCTTTTCCTTGAGGCGCAAAACATCCCGCAGGCTGGCGTCCGGTCCGATGGTGACAGGGTTAAAGACGATGCCGCTTTCGTACTTCTTGACGGTTCGAACCTGGTCGGCCTGTTCCTCCGGGGCCATGTTGCGGTGGAGCACGCCGATGCCGCCGGACTGCGCCATGGCAATGGCGAGCGGCGCTTCAGTGACCGTGTCCATGGCGGCGGAAAGAAGTGGTATTTCAAGCCTGATGTCTTTGGTGAGAAACGTGCGTGTGTCGGCTTCGCCGGGCAAGACATCGCTGGCGCCGGGCAGCAACAGCACGTCGTCAAATGTCAAAGCTTTACGGATATCCATGTCGTCAACCTCCTGATACTGGACCTTTTTGGCCACTTTCTGATCACATCTGGTCAGAGGGCCGGGTTGACGCGTCCAATTACACCCGTTTCCATAAGGTGTAAAGCGCTTATCCGGGAAAGTTCCGATGGGGGTTCAGCCAATGATCAATCCGGTGCATTGCGCACTTTCCAGGCCGCAACAAAGAGGGCGGTGGAAAACCCTGTTGTGAGCACGCTGGCAAACCCGATCACAAGGCGCAAGGTTGACGACAGATTTTCATTACCAAAGGCCCCGACAAGCAGGATGAGGATGGCGATGGTCACACCAAACACGAGAGCTCCGAAAGCCATATAGATATGCATTCTTCGAATCATCATGTTGCCAGTTTCACAGCTTCAGCCGAAAGACACAATGCGGCGGATTGCCGTTGCCCGGTCCTCCCGCCCGTTTATGGCACGCCTGTTGCTTTGACAATGACTTGAAGCATGTCATCCTTGCCAGAACAGGGAGACGTTCATCATGTCAAATCACCTCGCGGCATTGTTAGCTTCGACAGGACTTGAAGTCGGGGCCACGGCAGCCTTGAACGGTCAGGACCCGGTGCTGCCAAGCCGTTTTCGTATCGGCGAGGCGGCGGCAACGGCACTTGGAGCAGCGGGCCTGGCGGCCAACGAACTGTGGACCCTCTCCGGTGGCAGGGTGCAAGATATTTCAGTTGATGTGCGCGGGGCTACGGCATCCCTCATCGGCTTCCTTTTCCAACGCATGGAGGACGGTGATCAGCCCATCCGCGAGGACCGCGCCCTGGTCGACCTCTATCAGACAGGCGATGATCGCTGGGTGCATCTTCACGGCGCGTTTCCTAAACTGGCGGACGGCACATTGCGCGTGCTCGGCTGCGAACCAACCGCCGCATCTGTTGCCTCGGCAATGAGAAACTGGAAGGCGCAAGACCTGGAGGACACTCTGGCTGCCGAAGGTCTGTGCGGCGCCATGGCGCGCACTCGCGAGGAATGGCTGGCCCATGATCAGGGCAAGGCGCTGGCAAATTGTCCACCCGTGGAAATTATCAAAATCGGCGAGAGCGATCCGGAGCCAATCAGAACAAGCACGCGCCCGCTTGGCGGGACACGCGTGCTTGATCTTACGCGCGTGCTGGCCGGGCCGACCTGTGCCCGGACCCTTGCCTCGCATGGGGCGGACGTTCTCAAGATCAACAGCCCTAACCTGCCGAGCGTTCCGCCTTTCGTCATCGATACCGGCCACGGCAAAAGGAGCGCCCTGCTCGACCTCGACAATACAGATGACGTGCAGATCCTTCGCGAGCTCATAGCAACAACCGATGTCTTCAGCCAGGGCTATCGCAAGGGCGCACTTGAGCGCCACGGCTTTGGCGTTGAGGATCTTGCCGCCTTGAGGCCAGGGATCATTTATGTCTCGATCAACGCCTATGGACATGTTGGCCCCTGGGCTGGCAGGCCCGGCTGGGAACAACTTGCGCAAACCGTTTCCGGCATTGCTACAGATGAAGGAACCTTTAAGAGCCCTCGGCTGATCGGAGCGGCCGCCACCGACTATACGACTGGCTATCTCGCGGCGCTGGGTGTCATGAGCGCACTGAAACGCCGCACTCTGGAAGGCGGCAGCTACCATGTGCGCGCCTCGCTGTGTCAAACCGCCAATTGGCTCTATAGTTTTGGCTTGTTTGACCGTGATGCGCCCTTGCCGGAAATGGATTTTGGTCTGGCCGAGCCCTGGATGACCCGATCCGAAAGCGGATTCGGCACGCTGCATCATCTTGGACCCATTCTGCAAATGTCGGAAACGCCGCCGCGCTGGGACCAGCCGACGGTGCCACTGGGGACCCATGAGGCGAAGTGGGCGGCAGGGGTTTAGCCTGCCGCCCAAGTTTCATGCGTGAAGGACAGAACCACCTGAGGTTAATCTGGACTTCAGGTGCTGGCCGAATTTAACGAATGCCCTTTCCTGTCGCTATGCCACCGTCTTGCGAGTAAGACGCAATCCCAATCAATCCGCCACTCTCACCACGAGGATTAACGAAATAACAGCCTTTTCCAAGTAGTAGTTCCCATTCACAGATTACCTTGGAGGGGACAAATGAATAATATCAGCATCAAGTTTCGTATCATGGCGGTCGCATGCGTTGCACTGACGGGCCTGATTATTTCATCCGGATACGTTGTACTTGACAAGCGCTCGACGGTTTCCGACATGACAAAGCTGAGCGAAATGGCAACGCTGGCGCCGGTCGTTAGCGCCGTCGTGCACGAACTGCAAAAAGAACGCGGGTCGTCGGCAGTCTATATTGGCAGCAAGGGCAAAAAATTCTCGGATGTCCTGCCAAAGCAGACCCAGGACACAGATGGAAAATTCAACGAGCTGGAAGCCCAGCTGGAAGATCTTGATGCTGCAAGGTTTGGCGGCCACCTTGAGGCCAAATTGACAAAGGCCCTGAAGGACCTCGAAGGCCTTAAAGCCGTACGAGGAAAAGTCCGGAGCCTTGAATATTCCACGCCGCAGATGGCAGGCTATTATACAGGCACCATCGCCAAGCTGCTCGCGATTGTCGAGGAAACGGGACATCTGAGTGATGACGCCGATGTAACCCGCCAAATTATTGCTTATACAAACTTTCTTCAACTGAAGGAACGCGCTGGCATCGAACGGGCCGTTGGCGCCGGTGGCTTCGCTGCCAAGGGCTTCCCGCCTGCAAACTACCGGAAATTTGTTTCGCTTCTTGCAGAACAGGATACCCTGCGCAGGGCATTTGTTGAATTCGCCGATGAAGATCAGGCGCAATTTCTCGAACAGACGGTTCGCGGTAGCGCGGTCGAAGAAGTGGCGCGCATGCGAAAAATTGTCCTCGACAGCGTTGAAACACGCATTACAGCCGGCATTGAGGGCGGCTACTGGTTTGGTCAAAAGACCAAGGAAATTGAATTGATGAAGACTGTTGAGGACCGAATCGCATCGGATCTGCTGGCCCAAAGTGAATCTATTCGCGCTAGCGCTTCAGGCTTCCTGACCGTGACCGCCATTCTTTCGGTTCTTGCTTTTGTCATTTCAGCGGGCCTTTCCTTCATCATCATTCGGGGCATCGTGAACCCGGTCAACAACATGACACTTACGATGGGTCGATTGTCGCAAGGCGATTACTCGGTCGATGTTCCTGCACAGGATCAGTCGGACGAAATTGGCGAGATGGCCAAGGCGGTCCAGGTTTTCAAGGACAATGGTCTCCAAATGCAAAAAATGCAGGAAGAGGCAAAAGAAGCCGAGGCGCGTGCCGAAGAGGAAAAGCGCAAGGCGATGAATGATCTGGCCGATGGCTTTGAGCGGGAAGTTCAATCTCTCGTCAAAACGGTTGGCGCGGCAGCCCAGCAAGTTGATGGTATCGCACAAAAGGTCGGCGGTCTGGCCGAAGACGCTTCAGGGCGCTCCAGCGAAGCCGATGCGGCAACTCAGGATGCGAGTAACAATGTTGGTGCCGTGGCAACGGCATCTGAAGAGCTGTCAGCCTCGATTGCCGAAATCAGTCAACAGGTGAGCGATTCAGCGACTACGGCGGCAGATGCGGCGCGCAAGGCGCAGGCCAGTAACGAACTGATGGTTACCCTGAGCGAGTCAGCCGAGAAAATCAGCGAAGTGGTTGATCTCATCAATGATATCGCCAGCCAGACCAATCTTCTGGCCCTGAATGCCACGATCGAGGCCGCACGGGCCGGCGAAGCCGGCAAAGGCTTTGCGGTTGTTGCCAGTGAGGTCAAGGCCCTTGCCACTCAGACCGCTCAGGCAACCGAGGCAATTGGTGGTCACATCACGGCTATGCAGGACAAGACGAAGTCTGCTGTGGAAGCCATTCGCGACATCGGACATTCGATCGAAAATGTCAGTGAGATCGCAACGGCCATATCCTCGGCTGTGGAAGAGCAAAATGCTGCCACTCAGGAAATCAGCTCATCGGCGCAGCTTGCAGCGCAAGGGACGAGTGAGGTCTCCAGAGGCATCAACCTCGTAGCCGAAGCGAACAGTCAAACCGGCAAATCGGCTGAAGAACTTCTTGGCGCCGCCAGGGAAATGATCAGCAATTCGTCGAGCCTTGAGACCCAGGTCGCAAGCTTCGTCAAGCAGGTCAGAGCCAGCTAAAGAGTACTGTTCTTCGCGGAACACCATGCCTCAAATCCGGAAGCGGGAGATTATGTCTCCCGCTTCCTTTTTATATTCTCGAATGGAGGCTCGCTGGAGCACTCACCCCTTGAATCCAGTAGCGAGTACATACATTTCAGACGAATCCTTGCGGCTGGCCTCCGGCTTCACATGGCGCACTGTTTCATAGTGCTTGCGCATTTCCTTCAACAGCGCCGTCTCGGTTCCGCCCTGCAAAACCTTGGCGCAAAAGGCACCACCTGGTTCTGTGATCTGACAGGCAAACTCAAGCGCTGCCTCGCACAGTGCCATAATTTTCATATGGTCTGTCTGCCGATGCCCGGAGGACGAGGCCGCCATATCGGAAAGCACAACATTCACCTTGCCGTCGAGGCGCTCAAGAATGCGCTCGATAGCATCGTCAGCCAGAAAATCAAGCAACATCAACTCAACGCCAGGAAGAGGATCAACCTCCTGCAAGTCCACGCCGAGCACGGTTCCCTTTGGTCCTGCCCTCTGCGCTGAAACCTGACACCAGCCCCCCGGCGCGGCTCCAAGGTCGAGGACCTTGTGACCCTTTTTGATGAACTTGTAGCGATCATCTATCTCGATGAGTTTGAAGGCTGCGCGAGATCTCAAGCCGGCGTCTTTTGCCGCAATAACGTATGGATCATTGAGCTGGCGCTGGAGCCAAGCCTTGGAAGACGTTGTTCGTCCCTTGGCGGTCTTAACCCGCACGCTCATGTTGCGAGCCCCCTTGTTTCTTCCGGGAGAACCGCCGCCTTTTGGTGATTTTTTTCCAGATGGTTTGTTCGCCACACCCTATTCCTTCGCTTCGGACTTGACCTCAGGGTCAAGGGTTTCACTGTTGTTTGTCGCTTGATCGCCTTGACTATCTTGACTGCGGCGACGACCCCTGCGGCCCCCGCGATTGCCTCGCCGGGCTTTGCGTTTTTTTCCACTCTCGCGATCTGCCTCCTCCATCAACCCGACGAGAATGCCTTCACGCAACCCCCTGTCCGCGACCCGGACACGATCCGATGGCCAGGTCTCCTGGATCGCTCGCAGGATCGCACATCCGGGGAAAAGAAGATCTGCACGATCCGTTCCGATGGAAGGAATTTCAGCCCTTCCCTTTGTGCCGAGACCTGCAAGACGCTCCACGAGATCATAGAGACTCTGACCGTCAATCCACAGTCCATCAACTTTACTTCTATCGTAGGCATGCAAGCCAAGGTGAACTGCAGCCAGCGTTGTTACCGTTCCGGAATTTCCTATGAGATGGGCCCGAGATGTATCATAGAGATCTCTTTGATGGTCCGCGCCCTTGAATTTTTCTATTTCTATTCGTACACGCAAGACCATCTCCTGGTAAAGCATGAGCTCTTCATCGCGTGTTTGCGGAGACCGATCAAGATAAGATTCTGCCAAAGTGACAACGCCGAAAGGCAAGCTTGTCCACGCGACAATTTTCGGTTCACCGCGCTGATCCTTCATCGGAGCCAGGTCAAGCCAGATGAGTTCGGTACTGCCACCACCTATATCAAAGACCATTGCAGCTTCGCACTCTGTATCAAGGAGCGGTGTGCAGCCACTGACCGCGAGGGCGGCCTCCTTTTCCGTGGTAATGATCTCAAAGCTAAGGCCGGTTTCTGCCTCGGCGCGTGCGATAAAGCTGGCCCCATTGGAGGCGGTTCGGCAGGCTTCCGTTGCAATGCACAGGGCCCGCGTCACGCCGCGGCGCTTCATTTTTTCAGAGCAGACTTTCAGCGCCTCAACCGCACGGTCCATGGCATCGTTGGTCAGGGCGCCGACGCCGTTTTCCTCGGTATTCAGACCTGCACCCAGCCGCACCGTTCTGGAGAAAGCATCAATGATCCGGAAGCCGTCGTTCTGCGGACGAGCCACCAACAAGCGACAATTGTTCGTTCCCAGGTCGAGGGCTGCAAAAGTGTGAGCAAAGCGTCCGTGTTTCGGAGCCGATCGTCCGCCGGCCCGTGCACCGGGACCACGGCGACGTCTGGCCGGCTGCGGGCTCTTTTTCCCGCCGCTTGTTTCAGATTCCCCAACATCAGGCGCGGCGGTACCGGGTGCGGGCTTGCTTGCAACATTCTTCGGGTTTTTGCGGCGTCCACGCCGACGGCGGCGCGGTCCCTGACCACGCGGTTTATCGGTGTTGTCTGCCTTTTCCGGCGAGCCGCCCCCGCTCGGGGCAGCCGATCCGCCGTCTTTTTCGTCCGGCACGCTATCAGGTCTCCGAACCGTCTCGGCACCTTACAGCGACAAGCCCGATGACTAAAACGGGCGCGCTTGCAAGCAGCGTCGCGGTCCAGTTCGAAATTAAAGTTGACGTGATCCTAACAGCATTCAGAACAGGAGGGAATGATGATTGTCGTGAGATGTCGAAGACCCCCTAACGCTCGAACTTGGTCGAGAGTATGATAGAAGTCGTTGTCCGTTCGATCCCGGAAATCCGCCCGATCCGGTCGATTACATCGTCCATTTCAGATGTTGTCTCGACGGCAACGATGGCAATCAGATCATTAACCCCTGAAATTGAGTAGAGCGATGTCACTTCGATCATCTTCTTGAGCTCGGCATCGACGCGCGGCGCCAGTTTGGGGGCGACGGTGATCAGCACATGCGCGCGGATCTGCGCCCTGGCGTACTCGTCCGATAACCGCACCGTATAGCCACCGATGATACTGCGCTCTTCAAGCCGCGTGATGCGGCTCTGGATCGTTGATCGCGAAACCCCCAGTTTCCGGGCGATTGATGAGGTTGGCTCCCGAGCATCTGCCTGAAGAAGCGAGAGGAGTTTTCTATCGGTTTCGTCCATGACGGCCACTTTCGGCAAATTGCCTGGTAACTTCGTTAAAACGCCTAAAATTATACGCTATATTGACATATTGTCCCCTTCATATCGACATCTAAATTGGAGAAACTCTAATCAAACGACCTGAGATGACTGATCCCGGGTCCGGATTTTTTTGATTTCGGTTTCGGGAGTGCACTCACATGAAAGATCTTCTTCTCCTCGGCGCAGGCAACATCGGTGAAATGATCACCGAGTTTTTGTCGACCAGCGGCGACTACACGGTAACCGTGGCTGACCTGTGCGAGGAAAACCTCGCGCGCATGCCCAAGCACGACACCGTCACGACCATGACTTTGGACGTCTCCGACGAGGCAGCCCTGGCCGCAGTTATGGAAGGGAAATATGCTGTCCTCACGGCGCTGCCCTACTCAATCACACCGCTGATCGCCAAAGCCGCCGTTAAGGCGAAGGTCCATTATTTTGATCTGACCGAGGATGTCGCCTGCACACGGCTTGTAAAGGAACTGGCGGAAGGTGCGCAGACGGCTCTTATTCCCCAGTGCGGTCTTGCTCCCGGCTTTATTTCGATCATCGCCAATGACATTGCCAAAGGGTTTGACTCATTGAAGACGCTTCACCTTCGTGTCGGCGCGCTGCCGCAATATCCATCCAATGCGCTCTCCTACAATCTGACCTGGAGCACCGACGGCGTTATCAACGAGTATTGTGAGCCTTGCGAGGCCGTCGTTGATGGCAAGCTGACCGAAGTGCCTGCACTGTCTGGTCTTGAGACCTTCGGGCTGGACGGGATCACCTATGAGGCTTTCAACACATCGGGCGGGCTCGGCACGCTTTGCGAAACCTATGCCGGCAGGGTCGATAATCTCAACTATCGGACCATTCGTTACCCCGGCCATTGTGACGCGATGAAAATGCTGGTTCATGATCTTCGCCTCGGCGAGCGCCGTGATGTCTTCAAGGACGTACTGGAGCATGCCATCCCGGCGACCATGCAGGATGTGGTTCTGGTTTTCGTGACCGCATCGGGCAAGAAAGACGGCCGTTTGATGCAGGAAAGCTATGCTAACAAGACCTATGCTCGCGAGATCAATGGCAAGGTCTGGAGCGCTATTCAGATCACGACTGCTGCCGGGATCTGCGCCATGGTCGATCTTCTTGCTGATGGCAAACTGCCGCAAAAGGGATTTGTGCGCCAGGAAGACGTGAAGCTTTCTGATTTTCTGGCCAATCGCTTTGGCAAGAACTACGCTCAGATAAAAGTCGATTCCCGGGCTGCCTGAAGCTGGAGTTCACACATGTCTGCCACACAAAAGGCCCCCAAAAAGACCGGTGGCGAGATCCTCGTCGAGGCGCTGAAGACCCATGGGACAACCCATGCCTTTTGCGTCCCCGGCGAGAGCTATCTTGCGGTTCTCGACGCGCTCTATGACGCGCGCTCGTCGATCGAGCTTATCACCTGTCGTCAGGAAGGCGGCGCGGCCAATATGGCCGAAGCACACGGCAAGTTGACGGGGCGGCCTGGCATTTGTTTTGTCACCCGCGGGCCCGGCGCAACCAATGCCTCGATCGGGGTTCATACGGCGTTCCAGGATTCCACGCCGATGATCCTCTTTATCGGTCAGGTGGCGCGCGACCAGGCCGACCGTGAAGCCTTTCAGGAGATCGACTTTCGCCGCATGTTTGGCCAGATGGCAAAGTGGGTTGCTGAAATCCAGGACCCGGCGCGGATCCCCGAATATGTCTCCCGCGCCTTTCATACCGCCGTCAACGGCAGGCCCGGACCGGTCGTCCTGGCACTGCCGGAAGATATATTGCGCGAGATGGTGGAGAGCACCGGATCAAAACCATATCGCCGCGCTCTGTCCGGCCCGACGGGCTCTGACCTTGAAGAGATGGCCGACCGCCTCAACAAGGCGGAACGCCCGCTGGTCATTCTCGGCGGTGGCGGCTGGTCACAGGAGACGACGCAGAATATTGCAAAGTTCGTGCGCGACAACGGGCTGCCTGTCGGGGCCTCGTTCCGGTGCAAGGATCTTTTTGACAATCGCGACCCGCACTATTTCGGTGATGTCGGGATTGGCATCAATCCAAAACTGGCGGAGCGCGTCAGGCAAGCCGATGTCATCCTGGCCATTGGCCCCCGCCTTGGCGAAATGACAACAGGTGGCTATACGCTTTTCGAAGTCCCCGACACGAAACAGGATCTCATCCATGTTCACGCCGGCGCGGAGGAACTTGGACGGGTTTATAACGCCGACCTCAAGATCAATTCATCGATGGCCGGGTTTGTCGAGGCGGTGAAAGACCTTGAACTGGCACCGCAACATTCATGGGACGCCTGGCGCGAAGACGCGCGCAGCGACTTCGAAGCCTTCGTTGCACCGATTGATGCACCGGGCGACGTCAATCTCTCACAGGTCTTTGCGCAAATGTCGAACCTGTTGCCACAGGACGCCATTGTCTGCAATGGCGCGGGCAACTATGCGGCCTGGCTGCACCGGTTCTATCAACACAAGGCATTCCGCACTCAGCTTGCACCAACCAGCGGAGCCATGGGATACGGCGTTCCGGCGGCCATCGGTGCCAAAGCCACGGAACGCTCGCGCACGGTCGTGGCGGTTTCGGGCGACGGCTGTTTCCTGATGACTGGCCAGGAACTGGCGACCGCGGTTCATCACAAGCTCGGCGTCCTCTTCATCGTCGTCAATAACGGCATTTACGGTACGATCCGGATGCATCAGGAACGCGACTATCCCGGCCGGGTGATCGGCACAGACCTCACCAATCCCGATTTTGTCGCCTATGCCGAGGCCTTTGGCGCCAGGGCGGCGCGGGTTGAGACCACCGCTGACTTTGCGCCCACACTCAAGGAAGCTCTTGCTCACATTGGTACTGGCAAGGGTCCGATGCTGATCGAAATCATGGCCAACCCGGACGCCATCTCACCTGGCAAGACCCTCCAGTCCCTGCGCGGCTAAACCAACACCAAAGACACAGGACATACTCATGACGTTTACTGATATTCTGAAATCTCTCGACCTTGACGAAGCCCACTTCCAGGGCGGCACGCTCGATGTGGCCTCGCCCATCGACGGCAAGATCTTTGCAAACGTAAAGCTGGATGATGCAGCTTCCCTTGATCAAAAGATTTCGGATGCGACGGCGGCCTTCCAATCCTGGCGCACCCTGCCCGCACCTCGTCGCGGCGAGCTTGTTCGTCTTCTCGGCGAGGAACTGCGCGCCAACAAGGAAGCCCTCGGGGCGCTTGTGACCATGGATTGCGGCAAGATCTATCAGGAAGGCCTCGGCGAGGTTCAGGAGATGATCGATATTTGCGACTATGCCGTCGGCCTGTCGCGCCAGCTCTTCGGCCTGATGATCGCCTCGGAACGCCCTGGCCACCGCATGAGCGAGACCTGGCATCCGGCAGGTCCGGTCGGCATTATCTCCGCCTTCAATTTCCCGGTTGCGGTCTGGTCGTGGAATACGGCGCTGGCTCTGGTCTGCGGCGATCCTGTGATCTGGAAGCCATCGGAAAAAACGCCGGTAACGGCGCTGGCCTGTCAGGCGCTGCTTGAACGCGCCATCGCGCGGTTCGGCGATGACGCGCCAAAGGGTCTCTCAAGCGTTGTCATTGGCGGCGCAGACCTTGGTGAGCAACTGGTCAGTGACAAGCGCCTGCCGGTTATTTCTGCAACAGGATCAACCGCCATGGGCCGCAAGGTCGGTCCGCGCGTTGCGGAACGCTTCGGCAAGTCCATTCTGGAACTGGGCGGCAACAACGCGATGATCGTTGCGCCTTCAGCCGACCTCGACATGGCTGTGCGCGCCATTGTGTTCTCGGCGGTCGGCACCGCCGGGCAGCGCTGCACCTCACTGCGCCGCGTCATTGTTCACGAAAGCCTGGTCGGCGATCTGCTGCCGAAACTTCAGGCGGCCTATAAAACCATTCCTGTCGGCGACCCGCTCAGCGAGGCCAATCTGGTCGGCCCGCTGATCGACAAGATGTCGTTCGACGCGATGCAAAAAAGCCTCGCGCAGGCGAAGGACGAAGGCGGCGAGATCACCGGCGGCATGCGTCTCGATGTCGATGGCGCGAACGATGCCTTTTATGTCAGACCCGCGATTGCGATTATGCCGGGCCAAAGCGACGTGGTGAAGACAGAGACCTTCGCGCCGATCGCCTACATTATGACCTATACGGATCTTGATGACGCCATCGCCACCCAAAACGATGTGCCGCAGGGCCTGTCGTCGTGCATCTTTACCCGCGACCTGCTTGAGGCCGAGACGTTCCTCTCGGCAGCAGGCAGCGACTGCGGCATCGCCAACGTCAACATCGGCCCCTCGGGCGCTGAAATCGGCGGCGCCTTTGGCGGCGAAAAGGAAACCGGCGGCGGGCGCGAAAGCGGGTCGGACGCCTGGCGCGGGTATATGCGGCGGCAGACCAATACGGTGAACTATTCCAAAGAGCTGCCGCTGGCGCAGGGGATCAAGTTTGAGGTTTGAGGTTTGAGGTATCAAATTCGATACAAAACTCTTGTCGACGGCTTTGTTGTTCAACACACAGTCTGCCTGAGAACCGTTGTAGATCGAGAATGAAGGGAGCAGGGGCATAGTACGTGCTTGTGCTCCAACGCGGCTTTCATCTGGATTGTGTTAGTGACCAACGATAAACTGGACGTTGGGTCTATTTGGAAAATCCGTAGATTATGACAGGGAGGGCCTGCTCGAGCTCGTTCTCCTATTCACCCATACAATTTAAAATTGCTTCCCAGTGTTACTATAACACCACACAAGACATGATTACGAGGATACTCCCCCGAAATTATGAAAAATGCTTGCAGGGTTAAATTGTATTCTACATAGTTAACAAGCTGACCAAAATGGGGGTTTTGGAAAAAAGGGGGCTTGGGGAAAGATGCTGAGAATAACGTGGAAATGGGTCCCGGCGTTGATAATTCCGGTAGCTTTCTACTATGTATTTGTCACGTTTCAAGACCCAGAGGCGGCGGCTGAACAAATGTCGTCAGTTGTTTTTTCATTTGGACTTTCCTCCGGTGAGTATCTAGCGGTCCGCATCGGAGATTGTTTTGTACTGCTAGCCTTCATATTTCTTTTTTTGGAGATAATGCGGGCCGCTGTAAATGAGCAGTACACAAAGGTAAATAACATACTTTCAGGTTTGTTATGTCTGCTTTCCTTCGCTCTTTTCATTACCGAGAAGGGATTTGCCACTCCCACTTTTCTTGTGATTTTCCTATTCACGATTCTGGATACCGTCAATGGGTTGAATGTATGGTCAAAGCTCGGCGGTGACAGATCTGGCACGAAGAATTGATACTTATACGACAGCTGCTGTTTTGGGCGAGGCATATGATGTTTGTAATCTGTAAAAGGGATTTGAGTGAGTCCTGTTAAAAACAAGGCGGGGAAAGTTTCGCTGTCCCTTTGGCAGCCTATATCTACCATAATGAGGTCATTCGATGAAATTTGAAAAAATAGGAACTGCATTGTTGGGCTATGTCTACTTGTGGCTTGGGATGTTCATAATGGCAATGATTACTGCACTGTCCGCCAACGGATTGTATGACGTTCCTTTGTGGCAAGTCGCCAACGTCCAACTCGGGGGATTTCTGGGCCTTATTTTTCTCCTCGAGGCCCTTCTGGGTGTAGGTTTGGTGACGGCGCTGTTCACCGGAGAATGGAAACGGGCGTTGATCCTACCTTTAACAATGATTGGCTATGGGTTCTTGTGTTATGCTTCTCTTTTGGCTTTCGAGATATATGGGTTACTTGGTGGGATTGAGTTCAAAACAGAATCCTTTGTAGTGCAAGATATGTACGGGTTCCTCGCTGCGATTATCGAACCTGTGTATACTTTTACACTCGGTGAAGTGTCGACAGAAGGTGTGGATCGGTGGGTGAGAATCATAAGTATATTTCTCATGCTGATTACGAGTGTTCCAAAAGTCGTTACCTGGCTTAGCCAAAAACGAAAGACTACTGCCGAGGCCGGTGATGGCCTTCAACTAGCATAGATAGAACATTCGAAGCTGGGTTTTCCGTAAAAAAGCCAAATGTAATGCGTGGCCAAGTGAAATCGAGATTGGCTGGCGCAGAATTTTATTTTGTAAACAACCCATACGAGATATGTAATCGAGCTCACCAAAATGGTGAGGCTCGGGCCAATTCCCGATTATGCAAACATCTATACATTGAATGACAAAGAATTCTGCTTACATGTGCCGTGTAGAAGAAAACTTTTGGAGAATGCATTGACTGCTTTAGAAAACGTATTGGCCACTTTGATGGCGCTCGGACTTGTTTTGGGCACAGTTCTGGTTCTGTTGTAACTTACCCCCCTGTCGCACGGATAGATGTTACAGCTGAATAGATGCCGTCTGTAAACGTTCGACCAAGAATAACCCCACGCGGGGACTTTGGTTTTTCCGGCAGAAGTCTCCAACCAGTGCCAGCCCTATGTTCCGTTTGATTGCCGGTCTGCTTAAAGACCTAAATTTCCTTTGAAATTTCCACCTTCAGGCGTTCTATGCGCGCCAATATTTGGTTTCTGCTTTCTCGAAACGGTTTTCTATCGACCTGCCAATACCCACTAAAGTGAGAGCTCATATCAACCATCATCAAGAACAGGAACGACAAGGCAAACCCCATGCAGGCCACAAAAAATGGAGAAACAACTTCTCCATTTACTACTGGAAGATATAGAGGCCCAATTACAAACAAGGACAGTACGACTAACATCAACACCATAAAGGGAGATGGCTTGGACATCATGTAAGAAATACGATGAGATCGCAGCGCCATCAAATCATCCATTCGGGAGATTAGTTGATCAAATGCTACTCGGTCATTTTCATCGAGTATTTTGAGTTGGCCAAGACGCTCCGACAGTTCGTTCACAATATTCATATTTTCCAACATATGTCCTGATACACGGAATCTTTCCGACAGAACATTGTCCGCGTAACGCATTAGAAGTCCATGAATATAAAGAACTCGTTGAGAATTCGTCTGCCCTCCATCATCATGAAGATAGGGGAGAATTTGGGACATGGATTCCAATCGTAGAGCTTCGTCCCTAAGGGTAATATTTATACTATCGTGATCCTGCATACTCTTAAACACCAGAAATGCTACCAATAGAGCGTAGATATTGGACACCATCCCGCTAAAGATCTCGACCATAAGATCCAACTGTGAACCTTCAGCTGCGAATGCACTGCGCACTACTTCCATCTCCGGCAGCTTATGAATAGAATCATAAGCAAAAAAGAATATGAGGCCGACGGCTGTTGGTACAACAAACCGTAACGCAATGGTTCTTACAATAGGTTGATACAATAAAAGCAGTAGGCTGAACGTAAATGTTGCAAACCCAATCCATCGAGGCACATCTGGCTCGAGGGAAAATAGAACAACAGAACCGATACCTCCCAATATGGCCAAGTGGACACCAGATACTTTCATCGATATCTCCATTCAGATTTCATCTCATGGCATGACTTGCGGCAAGACTAGTTGCCGAAAGTTGGTGTGGGGTTGGACAACGATGACCGAACTTCCACCTGCAGTGGATGATCTCAAATACCAAGCGACCTCAAGAATCCACGTTTATGGACACTCATTGAGTAATACCCAGTACCTGCGCCGAGAATGATCTGATAGATCCCCGCATGTCACTTACACCCCCGTGTTTTTCATGCACGACTATCTAAAACTGAACACTCTCCCCCGTCAACCATAAACCCGTTATAGTATATAAAGGTATTGTTTATCCCTACCTGTCGGCGCCTTCCAACTATGTCGCCGATTCTGAGATGTCGATGCTCACCAATTTGTACTCTCGCACGACCCACTCAAAATCTTGTCGGACTAGGGTCAGGACTCATTAAATCCACCATATGACGATGGCGGCGATGCAGATTGCCGAGAAGAAGGTGTGAGAGCATCGGTCGTATCGGGTTGATATGCGCCGCCAGTCCTTGAGGCGGCCGAAC
>JAUWTJ010000034.1 GCA_030614785.1 Alphaproteobacteria bacterium
CAAGAGCGTCGAGTTCCTTGTCGCGCTCCCTGACCTGGTCAGCCAGATCGTTGTCCCGGTTGACGAGACACTCTACGGCCCGGGCCAACTGGCTTTCGGCAAGGCCGCCCATTTGCGCGATGAGCAGATCGAGGGACTTCAGATCGTCGTCGAAGGAGGTGACAATATGCTGCGTTTCCATCAGGTCGGTTTCCTATCCTGTGCGGCCTGGTTTCTCGTTTCCGGCGCGGAGAAAGACAGAGAAAAGTGTGCCGTTTTCCGGGCTGCTTTCGATGACCAGCCGCCCGCGGTGATGATTTACCATGTGTTTGACAATTGCGAGGCCCAGGCCCGTGCCGCCAACGGAACGCGAGCGGCCTTTGTCGATGCGGTAGAACCGCTCGGTCAGTCTTGGCAGGTGTTCAGGCGCAATGGTCTCACCAAAATTCCGGACTGTGACACGCACACCCTTGACCCCGAGGTCGGGGATGCGATCGATCCTCTCAAGGGTAGCCGTTACGGCGCTGTTGTCGTTGCCATATTTTACCGCGTTGTCGATCAAGTTTGTAAAAACCTGGATAAGTTCTTGCAGGTCGCCCGGAATGTCTGAAACAGGGTCCTTACAGACAACGTCAATCGTCATTGCCTTGCGTTCGGCTTTTTGGCCGAGCGTTTCGCAGACGGTGCGCAGCACATGCTCCAGATTGACCTGTCCCTGAGGGCGATTGTGTTCGTTGGCTTCGATTTTCGAAAGGGAAAGCAGGTCGTCAATCAGCGCTCTCATCCGGCTTGCTTCATCCGCCATGATGGCAAGGAACCGCTCTTGTGCGTGCGGATCATCTTTGGCCGAAGTCTGGAGGGTTTCAAGAAAGCCGATCAGCGACACGAGTGGGGAACGCAGTTCGTGACTGACATTGGCAATAAATTCGGATCGGACGTTTTCAGCCGCTCTCGTCGCTGTGATATCGTGGAGAACCAGCAAGATCCGCGCGTCCTCGAGTGCTGCTCCCGAACCTGGAATCGTGGATACAGATAGCTCGAAGGTCCGCGTGACCGGGTGGGAGAAACTGACTTCATCTTTTTGTGTCTCTGCGCCGTCCAGAACGGCATCGACGGCGCGCAGGATGTCAGGGTGACGAAGGGTCAGGGACAGGTCCTCGCCCTTGTAGATCGTGCCCAGCAGGCCCCCGGTGGCCGTGTTGGAACCAGCGATCCTGCGTTCGCCGTCGATCAGAATGACAGGATCAGGCAGGGCATTGATAATGTGATCGTCCAACGGGCGCTCCGGGTTTGGTCCTCATGGCCTTTGAAGGTTTTACTTCGCGGCTTGCCATGTGTCGAGGATTTCACGGGCATGGTTCTTTGCCGGGTCGAGGGCTCCGTCCTGTCCTGCTACCTTTGCGGTCAATTCGATGACGTAGCCATTGGGATCGCGGAAATAGATCGAATGAATGAATTTGTGATCCGAGATACCCCGGACCTCACGGCCTTCGGCCTTGCCCTTGTCAAACATCATATGGAGGGTCGCCATATCGACCTCGACGGCGATGTGAAGGTCGAAATCGTGCTGATCCTTGAACTCAAACGGCTGGTCCGGTGCTTCAAAGAAGGCAAGGCACGAGCCATCCTCCATCTGGAAAAAAGTGTGCAGGACCCTGGCCTCGCGACCCGTGATCGTAGTGGAGATATCGAGCGCGCCGACCAGCGGCAGCTGCAGAAAGTCCTCGTAGAACTTGCGGGTTTCTTCGGAATCGCGGCAGCGGTACGCGTTGTGGTGCAGTCCCTTGATCATGTCAGGCCCCTCTATTTGCGAATGAGAGGCAGTCTACCCCTGGACCGTTAATTTGGCCAGGTGAGATCTGGATACTGAAATCGGGCTCCGAATTACCAGCCGATGGAGAAACCCGCGACCAGGTTGTGGCGGACGAAGTCCGAATTGGATTCGCCTTGATAGGAAAACTGTGCCCGCATACGCTGGCTCAGGGCCCATGAGAGTGAAGCGCCATAAATGGCAAAAGTCCGATGATCGTCGTCGCTGGTTGAAAGGCTGACCGGGTCTGCGAAGCCGGTAATAAAGGCATTGGTCGTCAGGTCATCAAGCAGGACCTCGTGAGCGGCACCGCCGAAAAACCGGCCGCTCCAACCTTCATCGTCTATATTCATTGAACCAAAGAGGACGTCGAACTGACCCTCGGCACGGAAAATCTCGGTCGTGTGCTCATCGATCATCAGTCCAGGAACAATCCCGGCGCCATCATCAACATAGTCATCCTGGTAGGCGGAGATATATTCGATCGCTACATTCGGGCGAAAGAAATTGTTGTTGGACAGGCCGAAGGTGCGGCCCAGCTCAAGACGAGCGTCCCACATGTAGCTGCCGAATTCGTCGGTTGCTTTGCCACTGGTCACACCGTCGGTTACGGCGCGTGTCGCATCGAACTGGCCTACGGCTGCGGTCACGAAAAGATTGGCATAGTGTGTACGTGAGATATTTGCCATATACGCGCCGACATAAACCGTTTCTCCGTCCGCGTCGCCAGCGTTGTGATCAAGGTCTACATTGCTGATGCCGTAGCCAACCATGCCGCCAAAGGTCCAGTCATTTGAAGCCCTGGAATCAAGCCCGATCGAGGCGCCGCTGGCGGTGGCCCTATATCCGGTCACAGCGTCCTGAGGATCTTGCGTCGACTTCATGCCGAACCCTTCAAGCCACATGCCGCCATAGTTGGATGAGACCTGCAAGCGAGGCAGAGCGCTTAAAGTACGGTGCATCCGGTCAGAGCCGGTTTGTTCAGACGCAATCATGTCCGCGATAAACCCGGGTGTATATTGATCGTTCTGGACCGCAAGACTCAAATCGCTCCGCCACAGATCAGATTGCTGCAGGTTCATCTGGCTGGCCATCAGCGCCCCGGAGGAAGGCATTTGGTTCCCTGCAAATGTGTTACGCCTGGTGCGTTGGTAAGCGCTGTCGCGGTAGCGATGGTCAATCCGGGCATGGATGGTGTTGAGGATCCCGCGATGGGCGTCGAGCGCGACGCCGGTAGCCGCCTGATGAATAACTTCACTGACGCCGATCAAAACCAGCGAATTGCCGAATTGAATGTCATTGGCGTTGGCGATCGTTGCGTATTGAAGGAGATTGCCCTGGGCGTCTGTGACGCCGCCGAAATCACCGGTAACACCGCCGGTGGCCGTCAGAACAGTCACGACCGCGTCTTGCGCAAGGTCCCCCATCAGCATGATATTGGCGCCGCTGTCTATGGTGGCGCTTCCGGTTACATCGACTTTGGTTGACGTCCCGCCGCCAAGGGTCACCACAAGCGACGATCCGTTTGCAAGAGACAGATTTCCATTGATCGAGAGATCTCCTGACGAAGCGATAAGTTTTCCATCAACGAAGACATCACCATTGATTGTCCCCATGCCACCGAACGAGGCGTTGGCAGAAACATTGGTGAAATCGTTGGTGAGGGTTCCATCAATAAACAGACTGCCGCCCAGAACTGAAGTGATCCCTGCCGGTCCCAGATCATCTACGCCAACGCAGGTCATTGTGTCGTCCGGGGCAATATTGACGGTCGTGGGATCACACGGTACCGAGGCGGCCTCCGACCCAGTCAATCCGGCCAGACAAAACAGTGCCGCCGAGCAGGCTGACATCACACTCGACTTCCGAAACACGACCGCTCGTATTCGTTGCATTAAAACCCCCGTACTACCCAAATATACATCTACCCAATGTATCCGTGCCGGAGAGTGCCATCGTTAACCACCGGGTTCAAGCGGAAGGTGGCTGGCAGTGGGCGCTGCCTGCGGCCTTGATACGGCCTAGTGACCTCAAGGACACAGGTAAAGAGTGCTATCAGCCTGATCTTGTTCGGTTTTTGGAAAGTCGTGTGAAATCGCGATCAGACCAGGAGCTAATTGCTGCGGCTTGCGAGGCCATAGGGGCGGCCTGGATTTGGCTCCGAAATTGTTGGCTCGCCCGGGCCTGCTACCGGCGATGTCGGCGCGGCACGGCATGGTCGCTCGCCAATTCTGTGAAGCATAAAACCAAAGGGGATTGGTCCGTCTGGAGTTTGTTTGAAAAGACCGGCGGACAGGTGCTCGGAGAAGGTTCGTTTGCGCGGATTACTGATCAACCAATCGACAGAATTTACTGGCTTGCCGTTTGTCCTTGCGGTTGGCTGGAATGGCGTTGTCCATATGCGTGTTTGCGCCTGAGCAGTGTTGCCCGCTTCCTCCCAGGTGACGGAGTAGTTCCAGACCTGACGTTCTTCACTCTCACATTTCATGTCTGAATGGACGTGTAGCTCGTCGCGGTTGAAGGTGCCCCACGCCAGAATGTCCCGAGACTGTCCCGCCGTACTGCCGAAATGAAAATGTCCTTTCATGGCATCCTGCCGGGCCTCATGACCGCGTACTCCTTTGAAAACACCATCGGTGTTTGCCCAAAGGTCTGACTCAATTTCGCCCGGGCATGCGCCTGTGACACCGTTGCGCACTTTGGCGATGATATAGCTGTCCGCTTCTACATAGACCACCAAACCGTCTTCCCCCATGGTCACAGCGATTTTCTGAATGCCTGGCAGACTCAATTTTCCGGGAAGGGCCGGCGCGATGATAAGGTCTCTCGACCCTTGCCAATTGAAATAGGCAAAATGGTTGTTAGCCTGACTCTTGTCAGGAACAAGAACATCCCATTGCTTTTTGATCATAGCCATCTCTGCCACACCGGGTTTTACTCTTTGCCAATCGGTGGCACGGTGAAACGCGTAACGACCCAGAAGCAGCCTACAGTCAAATTCGTATTCCTCCGCCTGGACCTCTATCCTGGCGCGAATGATTTTTTCCCATCTGCGGCCAAGTGAAAATCTTTCGGCGATGTTTCTTGCCTCAAGGCGCGGCATGGCAGGGGAAACCGGGAACGGGATGCCCAAAATGTCAAAGCTTACAGGCGCGGCGTGGCCCTCGGCCAGTTTCAAGGTGTTGGTGATTTTCCTGACCGATCCCGCCGTTGGCTGGGCATAGCTTGCGTTGGCTTTTTGTGTGCCGCCTGAGGCAAGCAGCATGAAGAGGGCATCGGAAGGGGTCACGGCGCCGTCGCCATCAACATCGCTGCTGCGTCCCAATTGCTGCGTTGACTGGGCCCTTCTCTCGTCGGCCGTAGCGTGGGGCGAAAAGTGACTCAATGTAATGGCTGCACGGTGTCCTCTAATCTCCACGGTTCCGAGCGGATCGCGAACATAGCGATCCTGGTCTTCGTCATAGTAAAAACTGACGGGGTCTGTAATCTCGCCCATATCTTCACGGGCGATGGTCATTGTCAGGGTGACCGGCTTTGCGAACGTGAGCCCGTGCGGTTTGAGGTCGACTGAGGTCAACCGGACAGGTTCCGGCGAGCCGTCGTGATTATAGGAAAAATCGAGCGGTAATTGTGTGGCAAGGATAGTAACAGGCTCAGTGATCGCACCTTCAGGAACCTCAAGCACCAGTTGACCGCTTTGATAGGTGCCACCTTGTGGCGTAATGTCAAAGCGCTCTGTATAGAGAAAGATCTCTATTTGGACGGGTTCGCCTGCGCCCCTATAGAGTGCGCCGGCTTCGATGTATCGTGGCGCGAACATTTTGTGCCGAATGATGAGCCGTGTTGATGGTGACAGGCTCTCGGTGATTTCAAAGGCGCCGCCTCTGCCCGATTTAGTCAACTCGGTCTCGCCGCTTTCGTCTCTGGCGAATATTGCTACGCCGCGGATGGGATTATCCTCATCGTCAATGATCTGCCCGGTGAGATGAAATTCTTCCGGAACATCAGTCCATCTATCGAATTGAACTTGCGTCAACGGGGCGATCCGAGGTGTTTCATTTGCGGACGCAGGCGGCACAGGGACTGTTATGCTCGCAGCAATTGTTGCGGCCATAAAACACCCGGAAAACCGGCCTGAAACCATGATATCCACCACCCGTTACTTCTTGCCGGATCGATGAAAAATCTGTCATCGGCCTGACACCCACAGGTGACAGAGCAAAAGACGTGCCGGATGACAGTGGCGTGTTAACCCTAATCCTTCGCGCCGAGTCGTATCAGACCTGGTAGGATGAGCAGGGTACAGATTAATAGCCAGATAATACCGATCGTTAGCGAGATGCCGATGCTGGCGATCCCCCGGTGCGGTGAGAATGACAGGCTGGCGAAGGCAGCAACCGTTGTCAGGGACGACAGGAGAACCGCTTGCGGTGTGCTGGATGAGGCGACCTTCACGGCGGAATGCGTTTCTCGCGCCCGCAAGACCAGATGGATCGAGCTGTCCACACCCAGACCAAAAATCAGCGGCAGGGCGATGACGTTACCGTAGTTGAATGTCAGCCCCAGCACATTCATCGTTGCGACGAGAAGGACCCCTGCGAGAAGGATCGGGATCAGGACCAGCACAGTTTCGCGAATGTTGCGGAAAAAGTAGAGCAACAATGCGGTGATGAAGATAAGCGCGGCCGACCCTGCCTGAATAAACGATCTGACAACAATGGCCCCGACGCCAGATTCCACAATGGGGCGTCCCGTCACGCGCGGCGAAACCGATTGAACCGCGGCGACGAATTCCCCCAGCGGGCCGACCTCCGTGATGTTCATGGCAGGGAGGGCTGTGACCTTGTGGGTGCCATCGGTAGCAATCAGACGGTGGCGCAGATCAAGGGGAAGATCTTCGAACTCGATATAATCTGCTTCCAGCGCGTCGCGGAGCCGGGCCAGCTGGCGCAGAACTCCGCCAAGAAGTTCGCTCTCCAGGGCGGCAAGGTCTACCGATCCGGCCGGGTCATGGCAAATGTCGCTGAAGGCCCTGGCGAGCCGTCGCAGGGCAGCAAGCGTCTCGATGTCGTGCGTTTCCAGACTTGCGACTTTACCGAGGAAATCATCAACAACAGCCAGTCGCTCGGCTTCATCAAGGCCTTCGGGGCTCTCGTTGACTTGTAGTGCGGGCCACAGAAACGTCGTCGCATCTTCGATCATCAGAAGTTTTTCGTCTTGATCCCCGGGGACGAAGTCATAGGGGCTTTTGGCTTCCTTGACCTGCGGCAGCACCTCAAGACGGCCAGCAAAGTCAATGGCCTCTTGTTTGTCGGCGGCAAGGACAGTTGCGACAAAGTCAGTCTCAATGCCGTCGTTCTGCAGATCAAATAATGTGTTGACCGATTCCGCTTTCGGGTCACGGATTGACATGCTTGAGAAATTGAATTGAAGGCCCGTGTCTTTGACATAGGAAATGGCTGATACGCCAAGCACGATGCCCAGAAGAGCAAACCGCCGACGGGGTGCCAGGAGGCGATCGCCCGGTTTCAATTTGGGTGCGCCCATTTTGTGACTGCCGGTTCGAAGTAATGTGAACATGGCAGGCATGAGTGTCATGCTGGCGATAACAGCAAAGCCCATGCCCGCCGCGGCGATGAGACCCAGTTGTGCGATGCCTTTGTAATCCGTTGGGATAAAAGCGGCAAAGCCGATGGCAGATGTCAGGGCGCACAGAGCAACCGCGCCGCCCGTCGTGCTGGCGGCGGAGCGCATGGCATCGAAATGCTTTTGTCCACCCTGGAGGTTTTCGTTGTACCGCAAGGCGATGTGAAGGGCGTGATCGACACCAAGACCAACAAAGAGAACCGCAAAGGCTGCGGACATCATATTCAGCGAGCCGACAGCCAGGGTGGCAAAACCCATCGTCCACTGCAGTCCGGCCAGTAGCGTGACGTAGATGGCGACAATGTAACGCCACGACGGCAGTCCGGCACTGAGGATGATTGCGAGAAAGACCAGTGAGAGGATGCCTGCCAGGCCTACACCCTGTTTGATGGCCTCGAGCTCGTCATATTCCATGCCGAGGCGACCGGTGACACGGACGGTCACTCCGTTTTGCAGACTGAATTGCGGTTCTTGTGCTATCTGCCGGATGCGGGCAACGAGGGCGCGCTCCTCGACCTGGGGTTTGACGCGCGTGACGACCGGTTTGGTCGTAATGATCCGGCGGAGCGCCATATCATTGGCACCCATCATCTCATCAGCCCAGGACAGTCTGATGTTTTGGCCTTGAGAGAAATCCTCGACGCCTTCGGCGGTTTCATTCATCAGTTTGGCAAAGGCGGGAGGCAGGTCTGTACCCTCTTTGAGAGCTGTCATTCCGGTGTCAACAATACCAAAGAATCCGCGCAAGGTCGGATCTTGTGAAACTGCCGCCAGGGCAGGCTGTGCATCGGCAAGCCTGTCGATGACGCGGCCCAGTTCATCAAGCTCGAGAAACATAAAGGCATTGCGTTTGAAGAAGGGATCCTCGGTAGGCAGAAAGACCGATCGGAACATTTCAGGTTCGGCGCGCAATCTTGCAGCGAAAGCTTCGGATGCATCGTCAGCGATATCTATGGTGGCAGCATCGACCACCACGACGGCGGTTCGCGAGTATTGCGGAAATTTCTCGGCGGCTTCTTTTTGAGGCCCCCAAAAGGGCTCGGATTGTTTGACCATTTCGGCGTGGTCGGCCTCAAACGTCATGAAATTGATTGTGAGCCATGTCGACAGGGCGAAGAAGACAGCAGCGTAGAGGACCGTCCGAAATGCATGACGCGCCGAAACTTCAGCACATTTCCCGAAGAACTCCATTTGTGGTGCCCTTACCCCCTGTATCCTGCCCGCCACAGTGTCACTTTAACTGTATATTCCACAGGAAATAGCGCCAATTTTCAAGTGATCTGACGCAATATGGTTAATCAATCGGGGGCGGCGGCTCGTTAATCTTGTTTTCTATTCATCAAAGCTGCATCATCGGTCGGGGCCTGACATTTGGGGTAAAATTGATGATCCCGGGATGAGCGTCAGGGTAAATATTGTTGGTGGTTGTGAAGGGGGTGAACATGCTGCGTTCTTGCATGTCGAAAAATATTTCAGGAGCTTTCGCCATCATGGCGATGGTTTGTTTTGCCGGGATGGCGAATGCGACGGAGCCAGGGTCTCCGGAAGAAACCATAGAACGGTTTAACAGCGCGATACTTGAAGCCATGGCGCTTGGAGACGCGGCGGGTATTTACTCGCGATATCAGATTATTTACTCGGCTGTGGGCGAGGCCTTTGACATGAAAGTCCTGTGCCGGGCAACCGTCAACCATGTTCATTGGCGCACGTGGACGCCGCAACAACAGGCTAACTATGTGGAGACGCTGCAACGGTATCAATCTGCGGCACTGGCCGACCGATTTGGAAGCGGCAGCAATATTTCGTTCGTGATCGTCAGGTCTATCGATGCTCCGCGTGGCACTAAAGTCGTTGAAACCCGCATTGTCCGTCCAGGTGAAGACAAAGAGGATATCGGACTCGATTATCGTATGGTGAAGCGGTCAGACCGCTGGCGAATTATTGATGTCTATCTGGACTCCAGAGTTTCTGAAGTGGCCATGCGTCGGAGCGAGTACTCTCAGGTTATTCGCGATGAAGGTTACGATGCGTTGATCGCTGCTCTGGAAAGACAAACCAGGAGCATATTGGGAAAGGACTATGAGCTGGTTCAATCTGCTTCGTCTGCGGCGGCCAACTGATCGCTTTCAGATGGCAGTGCCCTCAAAAGGAAATTTGCAAGGTTGCCACCCATGACCTTGTGAATTTCCTCTTCGGAAAATCCTTTTCTCAGCATCGTTTCGGTGAGAATGGCAATTTCTGATGCTTCCACCGATACTGTTGTCGTACCATCCCAGTCCGAGCCAAGGGCGACATGATCGACGCCGAGTTCATTGATGGCGTAGCGCAGTGCCGACACAATCCCTTCCGGCGAGATGTCGCAGATCGCGCCGTCCCAAAACCCGATACCCACCAGGCCGCCGCTTTCTGCCACTTTGCGCATGAGATCGTCCGATATGTTGCGCGGCGTGTCACAATGTCCCTTCATACCGGTGTGGGAGACAATTATCGGTCGTTCGACGAGTTCTAAAACATCACGCACTACGGCCTCTGAAGAATGGGCGACGTCGATGATGATGCCCTGGATTTCCATCTTTGCTACCATTTCTCGACCGAGTGGTGTGAGGCCTTCTCTGGATTGTCCATGTAAGGATCCGCCGAGTTGGTTATCGAAAAAGTGATGGAGCTCCATCAGGCGAAAGCCGGCTTTGTAGAAACGCTGAATACTCTCTATATTTCCTTCCAGCGCATGAGCGCCTTCAAAAGAAAGAAGCGCGGCGAGGGTTGGTGTTCCAGCGGCTCTTGCTTCGAGAACGCGTGCGAGATCTTGCGATGTTCTGATGACTTTAATGGCATCGGGGTTGCGCGTTTCGTAGCGATGCAGGCGGCTTGCCTGATACAGGGCGCGCTCGGCCAGGGAATTCCAGGTTCGGTACGGCCAGAGCTGGATTTTGGCAAGCAAGCTTATGTTGTCGGAATTAGCCGAGTTTTCCTCATAGTTTTGCCCCTTGGGAGATTTGGTAACAGTGGGGAAAACCTGAATGGCAATATTGCCCTGTCGCAGTTTTGGAAAGTCGACATGGCCGTAGTCGCCCTCATGCGCCAGGTTGCGTTTCCACAAAAGGGCGTCTGCGTGGAGGTCGCCAATGATCATTGATTTATGGAGCGCTCTGGCCTGTTCAGAGATGATGTAGGGGGCATGAGACACCACCCGGTTCTGCGACTTGTCAATCATCGCCGGGGCAAGATGCAGAAACATGGCACCGGCCAATATTGCCAGTCCTGACGTCAACACAATCGTCGTCCGCAGTTTCGTCATTCCCACCTCAATCAAGACTTGCAGGCACCCAACCGTCAGGGGTCTTGATGGCCAATATATTACCTCTTTTGATGCAGTTGCGAAAGCATCGCGCGCGGCCTATTGTGAGACATCTGCGGATCGCCCGTCAGAACAACAAAAAATGGGACATTTCAGGGGTCTTCCCGGGAATCGCGCCCGGGGTGGTGAGAAGCTTTATGAAAAGCAAACTTGTCTTTGGTCTCGGCGGCGCGCTCTTGATTGCCGCAGCGGTGTTTTCTGCCCTGGCATGGACACCCATAGCGGCGGTTGATCGATCCGGCATTCTGTCGCCTGGAACGGGTTATGACGTCGAGATCAAACGGGATGACTACGGTGTACCTCACATTTTTGGCAAGACGGATGCTGATGTTGCCTTCGGTCTTGGCTACGCCCACAGCGAGGATGACTTTGAAAATATTGCCTTTTCCATCGCGATGGGACGCGGAGAACTGGGGAAATTTCAGGGAACTTCGGGCGCTCGAACCGACTACCTTGTTCATCTGTTTCGCAATCTCGAGCTGATCGAAGCGCGCTATGAGACGGATCTTGCGCCGGAGACAAGAGCTCTCGTCGAGGCTTTTGCCGATGGCATCAATCGCTATGCGGTGGAGCACGGTGAAGGGGAGTGGCGCGGCATACTTCCGGTGACGGGCAAGGACGTCGTTGCGGGATTTGTCTTTCGCATTCCGTTCTTCTTTGGCTTTGAACAACACCTTGCCAGGATTTTTGATCCGCACGGGTATGACGGGGCGGGTGAAGGCGAAGCCGGAATGCCTGAGGAGGAAGAGGTCAGGGCGTCTTTGATCACTGGTATGTCGTGGCCCATCGGTTCAAATGCAATAGCTCTTGCCGCCAACCGTTCGGCAGAACGCGCCACAAGGCTTGCGGTCAATTCCCACCAGCCTTACGCCGGGCCGGTCGCCTGGTATGAAGTTGTGCTTCAGTCCGAAGAAGGATGGCACATGGCGGGCGGTGTTTTCCCGGGCGCGCCGGTTATTGGTCACGGCCACAATGAAAATCTTGGCTGGGCCAATACGGTCAATCACCCGGATCTCACAGATGTCTACGGCCTGACTATTAATCCTGAGAATGAGGATCAATATCTGTTTGATGGAGAATGGAAGGCCTTCGAGAAGGGGGAGGCCTCCATACGGGTGAAGTTGTTTGGTCCGTTTTCCTGGGTCTTTAACCGGACAACGCTCTACACAGAGTATGGGCCGGCTCTATGTCTTGATCATGGTTGCTTTGCCATTGCCCATGCCGGTATGGGTGAAATCAGGCAAGTTGAGCAGATGTACCGGCAAAACCGGGCCAACACTTTTGATGAATGGCAAGAGGCAATGGCGTTGCAGGCCCTGCCGTCTTTTAACTACATTTACGCTGATCGTGAAGGGCATATTGCCTACTTCTACAACGCGCATATGCCAAAACGTGATGAGAGCTTTAACTGGCAGGGGCTGGTGCCGGGCGATACATCAAAAACGCTCTGGTCAGGCTATTACGACCTTTATGACCTGCCTTATCTGATTGACCCTGATGCCGGGTTTGTTCTCAATTCAAATAACTCCCCGTTCCGGGCAACGGCGCCGGAAGATAACTTGCAACGCAGGGATTATCCGGCCTCGTTTGGTATTGAGCGCCGCATGACCAATCGCGCGTTGCGGGGACTGGCTCTTTTCAGTGAGGATCAGAGCATCAGCAAGGAGGAGTTCTACGCGTATAAGTTTGACAAGCACGTCGTGGCGCAGGCACGGATGATGCGGTTGTTGCAGGGCCTCAAGGAGACAGCATTCGAGGATGCAGCGTTGATTGAAGCCCAGGCGGTGATCAGGAACTGGCAAGGCGACACCAACGTGCATGATCGCGGCGCCGCACTTTCAATCCTGACGGCCTTGCGAATTCTGGAGGAGAAACCGGCTGATCTGGACGGTGAGATCTCCATTATGAAGGGCGTGGCCGATGAGTTGCGTGCCCATCATGGACAAATCGATGTAGAGTGGGGTGTTGTGAACCGGATACGCCGGGGAAATCTGGATCTGCCAATTGGCGGCGGCCCGCAAATTCTTCGTGCGGTTTATGGCGGCAACAAGCTTGATGATGCAGGTACACTTACGGCTGTTGCGGGTGATACCTTTATTATGATGGTCGAGTGGGATGAGAACGGAGCAGTGAGCTCGGAAAGCATCCACCAGTTCGGCTCGGCGACGCTCGATACGGGCTCGCCCCACTACAGTGATCAGGTTAAGCTCTTTGTTGAAGAGAAATTCAAACCGGTCTGGTTTTATGAGGCGGACCTTGCGCCCCATGTGGAACGAGCCTACAGGCCCGGACAGCGCGTTGATCCGGTCGGGACAAGCGGTTTAGAGGGAGGGTAGTTCGTCATGTTTGGTCGCCCGTTGAAACTTTTTACGCTACTTGGCTTTGACATCAAGGTGGATGGCAGCTGGGTTTTTCTGGCGGCGCTCGTTACCTGGTCGCTGGGAACGCAGTATTTTCCTCAGGTCTATGGCGGGTTTGATGAGCGAACCTACTGGGCCATGGGGGCGGCTGGCGCTTTCGGCCTATTCGGCTCGATCATCTTCCATGAGCTTGCCCATTCGGTTGTGGCGCGGGCCTTCGGCATGAGGATCAAGGGTATCACGCTGTTTATTTTCGGCGGTGTTGCCGAGCTGGAAGATGAACCACCGAGCGCAGTAGCAGAATTTCTGGTGGCGATTGCCGGGCCTCTTTCCTCTCTCTTTCTTGCCTGGGCAGCATTTCGCATCGTCGATCTCAGCAATCCCGGCGATGAAGCAATTGCGACGCCGCCACTTGCCGTCATCGGGTATCTTGGCCTTATCAATCTCATCCTTGCGATCTTCAACATGCTGCCGGCCTTTCCACTTGATGGCGGACGAGCCTTTCGCGCCGTGCTTTGGTGGTATACGGGCAACATGCAGAGGGCGACACTGACGGCGGCCCGTGTCGGATCATTTTTTGGAATGCTGTTTATCGTCTTGGGGGGCTACATCGCACTGTTTGCGGGTAATGTAGTTGGCGGTATGTGGTGGGTGCTGATTGGGTTGTTTCTGCGCGGCGCTGCGGGGGCTGCGCGGGTCACAGAGATAACGCGCCGATACATGCAAGGCGAGCCTGTTGCACGATTTATGGTGCGCGATCCAATAACCGTACCTCTTGACCTGGATTTGCAGTCGGTTGTCGATAATTATATCTACCGACATTTCCATGATGTTTATCCGGTTGCGGATAAGGGAGGTGTCGCCTTCGGAATTCTTCATACGAAAACAGTCAACAGGATGGCACAGCAGGAGCTGTCACAAACGCTGGTTCGGGATGTCATGGAGCCGCTTGGAGCGGAAAATATGATTGCACCTAATTTTGATGCCATTCGCGCGATAAACCTGATGAACCGGACCGGCAACGCCCGCTTGCTCGTGGTGGATCACGGGCATCTTGTCGGTATTGTCACGCTGAGGGATATGCTAAGGCTGCTTGAACTGAAGATGGATCTCGATCCGCGACAATAATGAAGCAACAGGAGGAACGAATGGATTTAGGGCTCAATGGAAAAAAGGCGATTGTCCTTGGTGGAACGCGCGGTATTGGTCGGGCGATTGCCGAAACATTGGCCGGCGAGGGTGTTGATGTCGCGATTTGCGCGCGTGGCGAGGCCGCGATCCCCGAGGCTATTGCAGCACTGGAGGCAAAGGGTGTCAAAGCCTTCGGCGGGGCTGTTGATATCGCTGACGGCGCAGCGCTTAAGGCCTGGGTGGCCGCTGCGGGCAAGGATCTGGGCGGCATTGATATCCTGATCTCAAATGCCTCGGCGATGACCCAGGGCGGCGACGAGAAAAGCTGGCGCGACTGTCTCGACATTGACGTGCTGGGATGTCTCAATGCTTTTGAAGCGGCCGAGCCGCTGCTGGCGGAAGCTGCTGCCAGGAACGGCGATGCGGCGGTTGTCTCGATCGGGTCGGTTTCTTCGGTCAATGCGGGCGAAGTTGGCGCTTACGGCGCGATGAAGGCAGCACTCATTCATGCCATCAAGGGTCTGGCCAAGAAGAATGCGCCGCGTCATATTCGCGCCAATGTCGTCTCGCCCGGCACAGTTTATTTCAAGGGCGGTGTCTGGAACATGATCGAGGACAACATGCCGGACTTCTTCAAGGCGACCATGGCGCGCAACCCGACGGGACGCATGGCGACACCGCAGGACATTGCGGATGCCGCCGTCTTCCTTGCATCGCCGCGTTCTTCCTTTACAACGGGCATCAATATGATTGTTGATGGCGCGATCACGGACCGTGCGAATTATTGATTTTCAAGTTCTTTAGAATGAATTTCGTACACCAAAGAAAATTGTGTGGCTGTTGAGATCATATGGCGGGATTGACGAGAGCCCATGATCAATTTGAATGTCTTGAATTGTGGTGAATTGATATTCTGCAATCAGGTCGAGTTGAGGATCAAGAGCCCAGGTCGCACCGGCAATCGCTTGCCATGAAAATCTGACATTGTCTGAGTCTTCGTCGTTGTAGCCATAGGCTTCCAGGTGTTCTTTTACGACACTGACACCCAGCCCACCACCGGCATAAGCGCCGAGTTTTTGTGTAACTTCAATGTCGTAAAACCCCTTGAGCCATCCGGACCAGCTTTGAACCCACGAGTTGTCGAATTTTTCTGATTGTCCATTGAGCGATGTTCCGCCCTGGAATACACCGAGACCGCCGTCATCGATAATCTTGATCTTGTCGAATTTATTCCGGCGATAATTGACTGATGTTTCGATGCGAAAGTTTTTATTGTAACGATGTCCTGCAGCGATCTCGACGGCAATTCCGGGTTGGAAATTTCCCGTCGCTATCAAGGGATTAAGGGAGGGATCCAAGTCTATCAATTCTATGGTTTCCTCAACATCGTCGAGTACGTTCACCCCGATACGGGTTTCCAGGTAGGATTGGTCCGCCATTGCAGGAGCTGCCGCCAGATGGGAGGCAGTCAAACTGAGGAATACCAGTGTAGCTACTTTGGTGGGCCGGGCCATGAGCTTGACCTCCTGTGTTATGAAAACTGAGCGTTGTATTGTAGTATGGGGTACACTCATTGAAGAAGAATTAACGGATGGTCATGTCATCAAGTGTCAAATGGGTTCTTGACCGATGGTCGGCTCATATGGCCATTTGAGCTGATACCCTTATTTCAGAATTTGAAACGAAAACATTGGAGACTGCAAAATATGTCGGGCGATGAGAAGGTTTCAGCGATGGGCGAGGTCCTGAGTATTCTGGACGTCGAGACTCTGGAGATGAATCTGTTTCGCGGGGTCAGTCCGAAAGAGCGATCTCAAAGGGTTTTTGGCGGCCAGGTGATCGGTCAGGCTATGGTGGCGGCGGCGCGCACGGTTGAGGAGGGGGCGGCTCGTCCGGCTCACTCACTGCATTGCTATTTTCTGCGTCCGGGCGACCCGAAGGTTCCGATTATCTATGAAGTCGACAGGATCCGCGACGGGCGCAGCTTTACCACGCGCCGGGTCTCGGCAATCCAGCATGGCCGCGCGATCTTTACGATGGCGGTCTCCTATCACATTCGCGAAGACGGATTTGAGCATCAGATCGATATGCCTGATGTGCCGGGGCCTGATGGTTTAAAGAGCGAGTTGGAGCTACGCGCGGAAATTATCGACAAAATCGATGAGGAGGAGCGCGAGCGTTGGCTGCGTGAGCAGCCTCTGGAAATGCGGCCGGTCGATGCGAAAGGTTTCTTCAGACCGGAAAAAAGGGAGCCCTACAACAACGTCTGGTTCCGGGCGACGGCGCCGGTGCCGGAGGAAGAAATTTTGCAACAGTGTGTGCTCGCCTACGCTTCCGACATGACCCTTTTGGACACCGCGACACTGCCGCACGGGATCAACTGGTTCAGCGGGCGGCTTCAGGCGGCCTCGCTCGATCATGCGATGTGGTTCCATCACCCGTTCAACGTCAACGACTGGCTGCTTTATGCCCAGGACAGTCCGGCGGCCTCCGGTGCGCGCGGATTTAATCGCGGGTCGATCTACACACAGGATGGCAAACTGGTCGCGTCTGTCGTGCAAGAAGGCCTTGTTCGCGTGCACGAGAAAAAACAAAAATAGAAACCTGGAAGGAAACACTCATGAAGCTCTATGACACAGCCATGGCGCCGAACCCTCAACGGGTGCGGATTTTTCTCGCGGAAAAAGGGATCGAGGTCCCGACGGTCCAGATCAATCTGATGAAGGGCGAGCATCGCTCCGATGATTACCGCAAGGTCGCGGCGAATATGCGGGTGCCGGCGCTTGAACTGGATGATGGGACTATCATTCTCGAAAGTGTTGCGATCTGCCGCTACTTTGAGGAAATCCAGCCTGAGCCACCGCTGTTTGGCACCGGTGCTGTGGAGCGCGCCCAGGTGGAAGCCTGGAACCGGCGTATGGAGCTGGAGTTTTTTATGCCAACGGCCATGACCTTTCGGCATTTGCATCCGGCAGGCGCAGCGCTTGAAGGCCAGATCAAGGAATATGGCGAAAGCCAGAAAGCTATTGCGCTCAAACGAATGGCGATCCTTGATGGCGAGCTTGCTGACAAGGAGTTTATCGCAGGCGATAGTTTTTCCATAGCGGATATCACAGCAGCGGTATCGATCGGTTTTGGCAAGGTCTCAAAGCACTATATCGGAGAAGACCAGAAAAACCTGCAGCGCTGGTATGACCAGGTGTCGGCCCGTCCGTCCATGTCGGCATAGGCTTTTTTTCAAGTAGAATTACTCGCTCATTTTTGTTCCTCATCCTGAGGGATTTCCCTGAAGGTTTTCAGGGAAATCCCTCAGGATGAGGGCGGAGTTTGTTTCAAGTAAAGTCAACAAATTCGGGAAATAGCTTAGCTTTGCATCCTGTCATAAACCAGTCGGGCGCTGGCCACGTCCTCTATGGCCAGACCCAAAGATTTGAAGACGGTGATGCGCTCTACTTCTGCCGAGACTTTCCCGGCCAGCACGTCGCCAAGCTCGCCATGGAGCGTTGCTCCGGACAGGATGATGTCACCGGATTCTTTGAGCGCCGCGTCCCGGCTGTCGGCGACGATGATGTTGCGCATGACGGCGTCGTCCAGTTCGCGCCAGTCCGGCAGGCACGCGCCCACGGCATTGACGTGCGCCCCCTCCTTCAGCCATGCGCCCTTTAGCACCGGTGTTTTGGAACTGGTTACGGTGACCACCACATCGGCGCCGCGCACCGCGTCTTCGGCGCTCATGGCCCGGATGTGCGCATGGGCGCCGACCTCGGCTGCAAAAGCCTTTGCACTTTCAGGGGTTCGGCTCCAGACCCTGATCTCCTCGAAATCACGAACCAGACTGAGGGCTTCCAGATGGCTGCGGGCCTGGATGCCGCTGCCGAGTATGGCCAGAATTTTTGCATCGGGCGCGGCCATTGCCTTTGTCGCCACGGCGGAGACGGCGGCTGTGCGCATTTCGGTGATCAACGCCCCGTCCATCAGCGCCAGCGGCGTGCCGGTGACAGGATCAAAGAGCGCAATGATGGCTTGATGGGTGTCGACCCCGGTACCGGCATTCCCCGGATAGAATGTGACCAGCTTTGTACCCATGGCCTCTGCGGCCACAGCTGGCATGATGGCAAAAAAACCTTTCGCGCGCTCTACCGATAACATGTTGCGCACGGGCTGTGTGACCTCACCGGCGGAAAAGGCGATCAAGGCCTCTTCCATCGCCGGGATCAGCTCTTCCATCCGCAAGGCCTGGCGGACTTGTTCGCCGTCATAATAGTCAACCATCCGATGTGTCCCTGGAGGTAAAAGTTATCCTGCGAGTGCGTCCCAACAACCGGTCTCTTTCAATACCGGCTCGAGGCTTTCCCTGGCCTCTTGCGACAGGGCTGCAAAGCGGCTGCGAAGATCGGCCAAACATTTTGCCTGATATTTGAACGTGGCCTGTTCGTAGAGATGGCCGCGACCTTCGAAGGAGAAGGCTTTTTCTCCCGCCTCGAGCGCCTTGCTGTTGGCGAGGAGGAACGGCATGTAGACGTCCCCTGCCATTTTGAGGAGACCTTTGATGAGTGGAGAAATCTCGGTCTCAGGGTCGCGCCAATTGCCTTCGATACCGCCGAGATCATCGACGTTCTGGATCCAGCGGAGTGTAAACGGTGCCAGCTCTCGCATGCGGTCGTATGGCGTGGGGTCTGTTGCCAGCTGGGAGAACTGCCCAAACCAGGAAAAGTCGGCGACGGAGGGACGCGACCCGAAAAAGAACGGCTCGGTGGTCACATGATCATTGATAAGGCGCATGGCTTCATCGCAGGTCTCTTCAATGAGAGGCTTGTTTTGCGGCGTACAGCCGACAATGGCCATGCGGCTAACCTGGCGCTCGCGAATGAAATCGGCCTGGTTCTGAATGGCATCCTTGCCCGGGGCCAGGGTGTAAGAATTGTCAAAAATGAGCCAGGATGACATTTGTTCCTGATCGCGGGTCCGGAACCAGCGATAGTGGAACATCATTTTGGTCGCCCATTCGTCGCCCATATCTTCCAGCAGCCACGCGAGGAACCCTTGCGCTTCATCGTCGGGCACGATGGAGCGCTCTGCAACGGTATTCTCCAGATCGTTGACCATTGGTGTCGAGTCATTGTGAAACGTGCCATCTGGATATTCTATAATGGGAATAACCGGCACTTTCACATTGGAAAAGGCCTTGTCGCGATTGGCGCCGGTCATTTGGGACCAGACGTGGGGGATGCGGCGATAGCGAAAGATCGCCCGCATTTTCAGCGAATAGGGAGATCCGAGGGATCCGTGGATGATATAGGGTGCGTTGGACATGAGCGTTTCCTGTGATCCTGTTTTAGCCATGTTGTGTGAAGAAGCCTCGCCCGTCAAGGAAATGGCGCGTCTTGCCAATGGGAGAGCGCTGGCGCAGAATGCGCCCAAGCCGTCAACGGCACCAGCAGGCAGGGAAGGGTAAAGGCCAATGTCCTACGATAGTGTATTGTTCAATGAAGTTGCGCCGCATGTGGTTCAAATCACGCTCAATCGTCCCGAGCGCATGAATGCCTATAATCACGGACTGTGTACGGATGTTCACGATTGCCTTGAGCTCTATGAGAGGAATGATGACTGGCGCGTCCTGATTTTGACCGGGGCGGGGCGCGGCTTTTGTTCCGGTGGTGACATCGGCGGCGCGGATGGCGATCACAAGGTGTTTATGGATCGGCAGCTGGGCCACGGGCGCGAAATGATCGAAGGCATGCAGAAAGTCGTGCTGAAGCTCACCCGCCTCGACAAGCCAACAAGAGCGGCCATCAATGGTCCGGCAGTTGCCGGCGGGCTTGCTCTGGCGTTTGCCTGCGATTTTCGCATTGCAGGGGATGCGGCAAAACTCGGTGACACGTCTGGCAAGATTGGACTTCTGCCGGATGAAGGTGGGGCGTGGCTTTTCCCGCATGTGATGGGTTATGAGCGCGCTCTCAAGATGACCCTGCTGCATGAGGTCTATCCGGCTGAGGAAGCTCTCAAGCTGGGGATGGTTATGGAGGTGGTTGCGACAGAGGCGCTGCAGCGTCACGCCATTGCCTTCGCTGAGAGCCTGGCAAGGAGCGCGCCGATTGCCGTGCGGCTGGCAAAGCAAATGATGCGCCGTGCCGCGCACCTGACATTGGAAGAAAGTCAGGGCGATGCGGCGCTGGCGGTTGAAATCGCCAACCCAACCCAGGATGTTCGCGAGGGGGTGAAGGCTTTCTTTGAAAAGCGGGTCCCTGAGTTCAAAGGCAAATAAGAGAAGGGACAAATCCCCATGGATTTTGCGCTGACAGAAGAACAGCATGCCATCAGCATTGCGGTCGGGAAGGTGTGTGAGCAGTTCACGCCGAGCTATTGGCGTGACCGCGACGAGGACGGCGTTTTTCCGCATGAGTTTCACGGTGCCATGGCGGAAGGCGGCTGGCTCGGGATAACCATGCCGGAAGAGCTTGGCGGGGCGGGGCTTGGCCTCATGGAAGCCGCGATCATGATGCATGCGGTTGGCAAGGGCGGCGGGGCCATGAGTGCCGTTTCCAGTATCCATATCAATCTCTTCGGTCCGCACCCGATTGTTGTTTTCGGGACCAAGGAACAAAAGATCAGATGGCTGAAGCCACTTATCGCTGGCGAACACAAGACGGCTTTTGGTGTAACCGAGCCGAACGCAGGACTTGATACGACCGCGATCGAGACGTTCGCTGAAAAGGTTGAGGGCGGATATAAAGTGCAGGGGCGCAAGATCTGGACCTCGACCGCACAGGTGGCCGATAAAATTTTGCTGCTGGCGCGAACCACCCGGCGCGAGGATTGCGCACGCAAGACCGATGGAATATCGATTTTTTACACAGACCTTGATCGCTCAAAGATCGATGTGCGCCGCATTCCGAAAATGGGCCGCAAGGCGGTTGATTCCAACGAGCTGTTTATCGACGACCTGTTTATCGCGGATGAGGATCTCCTCGGCAAGGAGGGCAAAGGCTTCTCCTACCTGCTTCATTCGCTCAATCCGGAGCGTGTTCTGATTGGCATTGAGGCGGTTGGCATTGGCCAGTGTGCACTTGAGCGTTCGGCCCAATATGCGCGCGAGCGGGTGGTGTTCGACCGCCCGATTGGCCAGAATCAGGCGATCCAGCACCCTCTGGCGGAAAACTGGGCCTATCTTGAGGCGGCCTACACCATGTGTCTCAAGACGGCCTGGGCCTACGACAACAAGCTGCCGTGTGGGCCCGAGGCGAATGCCTGCAAGCTGCTCGGTGCGCGCGCCGGCTATGATGCGTGCCTGCAGGCGGTCTTGACCCATGGCGGGATGGGCTATGCAAAGGAGTTTGATGTCGAGCGCTTTCTGCGAGAGGTGCTGATCGCGCGCATTGCTCCGGTATCGGAACAGATGATCCTCTCCCATATCGCGGAGAAGGCGCTGGACTTGCCGAAGTCTTATTGATCGAACCTGAGCACCGCTTCATTCATCAAAGGCGCCCTTGACGTGTTCAACCATTTTGAACAGCGCATTGATTGGCCGGATCATGACTTCAATGTGTTGTAGCATGCCATCACTATTGAGAGAAATGCGGTCAATGCCCTTGAGATGGATGTCGTCGACGTGTGCGGCAAACTCAAGCAACAGCTCATCACCATCGACCCACTCCTTGACGTAGTGGAAGTCCTCGAACACTGAAGTAACGGCAGTGAGGATCTTCAGGACGTGGGATTTGGGTCCTTTGGGCGACCAATAGGCAGGCGAGGCAATCGTGGCATCCTCTGCAATGATCGTCGCCACAAGGTCCATGTCAGTTTCGGCAACAGCCTTGTGCCAGATCTTCAGGAATTCTTCTGTTGTCATTGTATCCTCTACTTTTGGATTAGCCGGTTCAGCCGCGATCAAGGATGACATGCTCTTGATTAAACCACAGCGGCGAACGGGAGAAGTCGATAAACTTTGCCTCGTCCTCGAGCAGGAGTTTGGCGGCGGCCTGTCTTTCAACAGAGTCTTCAGTGGAATTAAAATCTTCTTCCTTGAACCAGAGCTCGGCGATGCCGTCGAGGCGTGCCGGGGCGCCGCGCACAGATGCGATGGCGTCGTTCGCCGGGGTATCGATGGCATGGCTTTGAACATATTTGTGAATACGCAGGACGCCTGCAACGCTTTTGACCAGCGGTCCGTGTTTGTTGAGCCAGTAGTCGTGGAACTCTTCTTCGGATATGTCGTCTCTGCGACAGACGCAAAATGTGAGTTTTATCATGGAGTGTCTCCCTTGTTCTTGAAGTGTTTTTGTCGCCCGGAAACCGGGCAGTCGTTCTCCTTGGCAAGAAGGCTAGCAGGATGGAGACAATCGGGCAATTTCAAGCTACCGTGAGCCATCTCGAAAGGCCTGTGACGAGGATCGCGGGGCGGCAAGGGGAGATGGCTCGATATGAAGTTCAATAACGACCCGGCGGTGGCCAAGGCGGGTTTTGTCCATTTGTTCACGGCAAGCGGCGCGCTCGTTGCGCTCTTGTCGCTTCAGGCGATTTATCAGGAAAACGCCAGGGCCGCGCTGTTATGGCTGCTCGTCGCACTGGTTATGGACGGGATTGATGGACCGATGGCACGGAAGTTCAATGTGAAGGAACACCTGCCGCAAATCGATGGCGTGTTGCTTGATTTGATTGTTGATTTTCTGACCTATGTCCTGGTGCCGGTCATGTTCATGTGGCAGTTCGCGTTGTTGCCCGAGCTGCTTGAAGGGTTGCTCTTTGGAGCTATTTTACTGTCCTCTCTCTATCTCTTCATCCATTCGGGCATGAAGGCGGAGGACAATTACTTCAACGGATTCCCTGCTGCCTGGAACCTGGTGCTGTTTTCCTGGGTGATCCTGGGGACATCTGAAACGTTCAATGCCTTGTGCACACTGGTGTTGTGCATTCTCACTTTTGTACCGATCAAAACGGTTCATCCGGTTCGCGTCAAACGGTTCAATGCGCTGAATGTTTTCCTGGTCAGTCTGTGGATTGTTCTTTGTGCTCTGCTCTTCGTTCTGTCCGAAGAAGCACACTTCGCTCTGACGAGCCTCTGGACCCTGATTACCGTTTATTTTATCGGGTTCAGTTTCTGGCGAACGCTGGTTGGATAATTGGCGGATCACCAAGGGCTGTTACGCAACGAAAAAGAGCACGAAAGATTTCCCCTCATGCTCCAGATCCTGTTCAGATTTTGACGACCAGCTTACTTGCTAAAGATATCGCCGGATCCGTCTTCGCCGCTTCCCGGTGCGGCAGAGAATTTGTATATCAGCGAATAATCAAGGCAGGCGTAGTAGCCGTCCTCGGGGTTTACATCCGGGCGGTCAAACAAGATGTGCGCAACAACGTCTTCCTGGATTTTATAGAAAAACGCTTTGAAGGCGCCCCACATTTCGTCTTTGCCATTCTCGCCTGTTGCTTCAGCAGCGTTGTCGTCGAGCCCGGAAAGGAAGGCATCATAGGCGGCCCACAGGCCCGGCTCCTTGCGGCGGGATTTTCTGATCTTTGACCGCGAGACCTTCTTTCCCGTGAAGGAAGGTTCGGATGCAACGCTTCTGGAATTCACGTCAACGTATCCAACCATGTGCGCGGCGCCCCTGTAGAACGATCCGAAGGGCTGGCCACGACAGATATTGCCGGTTGGATAAGGCGAGCGGTTGGCCAGAGAATATTCAAGGCTTGCGATAACGCCGCTGTTATCTTCAAACAGGTTGTGGTCGATATAGACCCTTGGTGCTTCGACCAGTTGAATGGAGTCGAAGTTGGCGCCGCGGAACACATTCTCGCTCACTCTGGCGATACCATTTACAAAGATCGCGTGAACCTCGGAAGGACCGAATGTATTCTGGGAAATTTGCATTTCAGTGTAGGTCGACATGACGCCGATGCCGCTGGCATCAATCTGATTTCCCGCAATGACGATCTTTACATTTGGCTTCTGCGCCATAAAAATAGAACCGTCTGCAGTAATTGCATTGGTACTAATCCGGGCAATTGTATTGGAGATGATGTGATACTGCCCGCCTTCGGCAGACTTTTGCGTTGGCACAAGTGTAATGCCCGTGCGGGCGTGGGCGATGGTGTTTTGCTCGATGATAGCCTGGCTGCCATGAACAAGTATCGCTGTGGCCTGCTCAAACCCGGTAGACTGAGGGCCATCATAGGCTCGCGACTGGCCTTCGATGAAATTGTGTTTCAGAACGATGCCGCCGCTTCTGCTTTCAATGAGAGGCGCGAGCAGGCGGCTGTTTGCTGTGATGTGGAAGCCGACGACGGCAGCATATTTATCCGGATCGACATTGACGGTAATGCAAGGGCCGGCTGTCGTTGAGCACTCCATGGTCACAGGGAACTGATTTGGCAGCTGCGCCAACGCCTTGTCGATCTCGCCCACAAGAAGCGGACGACGGATCTGCGGCATGGCTGCTGGCATGATTTTGACGGCCTTGTGAATACGAAGGCTTGAGATTTTGCAGGCCTTTTTATCCGAAACAAGGATCGTATCGCCATCCTTTGCCTTGCCGTCCGGCCCGACCATGGACTGAAGCGTTTTGCAATTGACGGTGTAGGTGTCATTGCGCCCACCGGTTCCAAACTCGGGTTGGCTGGCGTCGTTTTCATAGGACATCTTGCCCTTGCGCGGCACCCAGGTTGAAAAGTCGTCCTGTGCGAAAAACAAGTCGGTCGATCGGTGAGATAGATAGTCGGCCTTCGCGGCAGACGTCGAGATGACGCCAAGCGCCATAGTCGCGACAACGGCTTTGGTGGCCTTCATCAGCCAGGCTGAAAGTGTCCCCTTGGTCATACTTTTCCGGGCCATTGTATCCTCTTTCAGTTACGCCTAAACCTCAGCGTCGCTCGCATCGTTGATTTTCCCCGAACGATCATGAGCAGCTGGAAAGTTTGGCGTCGAGTTCCTTCGTCGTGTTTTTCAGAATCTCACGAACCTGAGCGATCGACTTTCGATTGACGCTACGTTCGCTTTGACCCATGTGCTCGTCATATTTCCCGATTTCTTTCCACAGGCTTTTGACTTTTTCTGACAGGCCCTGTTGAGAAACCTTGAGGTCCTTCAAGGCGTCGCATGTGCCTTGCGTCGTGTTGCCAACACTGGTGGAGAGACCCGCGATTTCAGCTTCGTAGTGCTCGAGAGCGACTTCAGCCTCGTAGTCAATACAGCCAACGACGCCGCGTTCGGCCATAAGTTTATTGATGCTACCTGAGTCAATCATCGAAATTTTCTTCGCCGCGCCTGGATGACCTCTGTCCTGGGCCTCGGAGAAGAAGTATTTGGAAATGTCAGGGTCGATCACACGCCTTGGCGGTGTCGGATTTTCCTCGGAAGAATAAGGATAGGATCCCGGAGCGTGACGATCATAGAAGCCTTCCATATACATCAAGCCGAGATTGTAAAGCGCCGTCGGATGGCCCTGGTCAGCTGCTTTCTGGAACCATGCGTGGGCTGCTGCGGTGTTGCAGTTCAGGCCAATGCCGCGGGCATACATGATGCCAAGCTGGATTTGTGATTCTGCATCGCGAACATCCTGGGCGGCGAGGCAAATCAGTTCAACGCGCTGATCTGTGGTCAGATACCCGGTGTCATCGACATTAAGCTCACCGCGTTGGAAATCCCGAATGGCTCTACGGGTTTCTTGCCCCGGCTTGCCATCGACGTATGTGGTGTAATAGCCCAGAGCCTTGAGTGCCATTTGCAGGCGGTTCCACGGGATGTCATGGACACGATCTCTGCTGCCACTCGATGACATGCGTGCGACGCGGTCGTCTTTCATTGAACATGTCATGGTCAGCGCTTGAAGCTGGCGGGAGGCATCGACCGCAGAACGGCTGTAGGGCTCACGCGCCATAGCGTATTCAAAGTAGGTCTTGGCGTCCTTGATATTGCCGGCTGCCAGATGGCCATTGCCAATATCGAATGCAGAGCGGGAGCTGTGGTGGGTATCAACACCCGGCGGCAGGTCAATACTGACGTTGCCGACGCCTTGTCCGCGCCTGCTGGACTGGAAATCGCTGCCCCAATTGACCTGTTGCGGGCCGTCGTTTTGTCCCAGCCTGCGCGGTGCCGGCGTGGCTTGTGTGAACGTCGAACCGGACGCCGTCACGTTGCCCCGGGACGGCACAATTGCAGAGCCGAAGTTGCTGCTGCGATTGGCGGCGACGGCCATGGAAAAGGCCACGATGCGCTGCGCCGCAAGTTCGGCCAGCAGTTCCTGGCTGTACATAATTTCGCTTTGGTAAGCCTCGGCCTGGACTTCCGCATCCAGATAGCCACGCATCTCGGCTGCCATCATCCAGACATAGGCGTCATAATTACTCCTGACGACAAAGTCGGTATCGACGCCCTTGTAAAATTTGGCCATCAGGTAGTGTGCGCGCGCATCACCCTTGCGGTATACGTCAACAAACAGTTTTTCCGCTGTCCAGAACGAAGGACCAACAATCTTGTTGCGCCATGACGACTTCTTCAAACTTTGCATCCGGTCCCAGGCATAGTCCGCGTAGGCCTTGTCAGTTCCGGTCAGTGGTTGGGAATTCTGGTCAATGGTGGTGACAAGCTCGTGAAATGTCAAATGAGCGGCGGCGAGAGAGTACCAGAAATAGGCCTCTATTCTGTTTCTTTGAGCCGACTCAAATAGCTCAGCCTTGAAATGATTGCCCATGCGCTTGGGATGTTCATAACTTTTCAGACCATCAACTTTTCTGGCCAGGTTCTTACTGTAAATATCTCCCAGCATCACCTGGGCATCAATCGGGCCGTCGTATTCGCCGGCAGGGCCCTTGATTTGTGCGAGTGAGGGGTAAATGCTGACTTCCGGTCGTCCGGCATGGGCAGCGGGCATCAGCGCATTGCCGATGATTGTTCCGAGTGTTAGTCGATTTCCGCTTTCGCCTGAATTGCCAGCGGGCTCGATTAGCCCGATCGGCAATGCCAAAACGCTCAGGAACGCGGCGGCAGATACCGTCCATGCCGCCAGCTTCGTCGCCTTGTTTTTCAACAGATCCTTCATCTAGCCCCCGCGCCTTGTGGCCTTGATGTGCCCAAATAAATTCTGTGAAGATCCCCAAATCCGTAAAGTAATTACCGAAAAATTCCCCCGTGAAACTTCCCGGAATTCCTCGTACGCAGTGACCCGCAGAATCCCCAACCTCCAGATGTTAACAGAAGTTTACCATAATGCGAATAGAATGTGGCAGGGAATTTGGGCAAAATTGCGTTTAATTTCGCAGATTTTCACCGCAGCTCGCCGTCTTCGAAACAAGTTGCGGCGGGCTGGTCCCCGTTGGTCCAAAACCACCCTCTGATGAGGGGCCTATTCGAGTATATTCAACTTACAGTAGAAGACCTGTCCATTCAGGGGCAGACCATCCAACACCTTCAAACTAACAATGACTTGCAAAATTCAGAGGTTCAAGGGTTAACGTTATTAACCATAACGGGAAGTTGGACCCTGTTCCCTTAATGTGACATGTTGTGGGAACAGCGTACGGGGGCGTGCGTTGCAACAGGTAGATGTTGCGGGGTGATAAGGTGTTTGTTTCAAGGAAAGAGGGTGCTCGTGCGCCCGGGTTTGTGATTTCGCCAAGAGTGGCGGGTATTATAACTGTGATTGGCGTGATGGCTGTGCCGAACGTTCCTGCCGCCTATCTGACGCCAGCGGCGGTTTTCCTGGGCGCCCTGACGGTTTTCCGGATGGAAAGCAGAAAATGCCGCCAGGCTCGAAACGATTTGCGAGACCAGAACGCGGCCTGGAAACCGTCGGAGCCAAAGGATTGAAAAAGTCGCTTGCGGATATGGCCTAACCAACCTCGGGCGGGATTTCCTCGAGCGCTGTTTCCAGTTCAAAGAATGATGGCTGGCCCGTGGACGGTATGGTGCCGCGGCCAATTTCGACCGAGATTTGCGGTGCGTTGCCGTGCAAGTGAGAAACCAGCACGCCCTTGATGATCAGATAAAAATGATGATCCTCGTCAATCACCTGTTTCAGGCGCCCGGCAAAGGGACCAAAGAACCCATAGGCGAGGAACACACCAAGGAACGTTCCGACAAGCGCCCCACCGATCATTTTACCGAGGACTTCAGGGGGTTCACTGATTGACCCCATTGTCTTCACAACACCAAGCACAGCGGCAACAATCCCCAGTGCGGGCAATGCGTCTGCTGTGCCTTGAAGAGCGTGTTGTGGATCCATTGCCTCATGGTGATGCTTTTCGAGCTGGGCGTCCATGGCATCTTCAACCTGATGCGGATCTTCCAGATTGAGCGTCATCATTCGCAGCGTGTCGCAAATGAAGTCCGTTGCAAAATGGTCTTTCATAATTTTTGGATAGCGCTGGAAGATATTGCTTTCAGAGGGGGTTTCGATGTGGGCCTCAAGGGCGATTACACCCTTTGTCTTCATCAGCCGCGTTAGCAGAAAGAGCAGACAAAGAAGGTCCCTGTAGTCGCCGCTCTTCCACTTGGGACCGCCGAAAATCTTGCCAAAGCCGCCAAGGGTTCCCTTGACGACTGTCATGGAATTGCCGACCAGAAAGGCGCCAATTGCGGCACCAAAAATCATCATCAATTCGAAAGGCAGAGCCTTGAGGATCACCGACATGTGGCCCCCGGCGAGGATGTATCCTCCGAAAACCATCACGAAGGTGATGACGATACCGATGATCTGAAACATAAACTAACCCTGACACTTGCCTTGGAGCGGACCACGAGGCTGACCAAACTCCTTGTGGATTCCGGCAGTCGGCGTGATGAGCCGAGATATCTTTTGCCAATTTAGCAAAGGAGTGCTTAGGGATGGTTAAAGGTCAGGTTATTATCTTGTTAAGAATCATTTGGAATGTTGCGCCGGAACTGGTGTTGCGCAGGGCGAGTTGTGCGCAAGTTTCGAACCGGTTCAGACCTCACAATAAGGAATACACGGAGAACATATGGTTAAGGCAATAGGCGATTACACGGAGCCCGTCGTCACTGAGGTGACAGCCGGGGAGACATACTGGTTCTGCCGCTGCGGCAAGAGCAAGAGCCAGCCGTGGTGTGACGGCTCCCATTCCGGCACAGAATATACGCCGATGGAATGGGTCGCGCCGCAATCGCGGCTGTATCAATTCTGCGCCTGCAAATTAAGTGAAAAGGCGCCGATTTGCGATGCCAGTCATGGCAAAATCGCACCCTGATTGGGGGTTGCACGCTGGTTCTTCAAAAGGCCTCAATTTGCGCTGACAATCAGGTCTGGCTGAAATGGCAAATCTTGCACAGCAGCTGAATTTGCGATAAAACTGATGGCTGAAAAATGCAGATATCCAGGAGAACGAGATGAAATTTTCTATTTTGAGCGCTTGTGCAGCGGTCTTCATGTTGAGTTTAGGCGCCCAGGCGGCGACCGATTGCAGGGCTCCCCTTGAGCCCGATATCCCGTTACGCTTCGAGACCGAAGAACAGCTGATGGCCGTTTATGCGGAAGTCAAAGCATTCATAACCGAGAAATCACCGGAATATCTTGAATGTCTTAATGTCATGCGTTCACAGGTCGATTCGGCGGCTGACGATGCAGATGTTCAAATAGCGGACATCGATCAGCGCAATAATGACAATGTTGATGCGCAATTGGCTGTCAAGAATCGCTTTGATGCGGCTCACAAGATCTGGAAAAAAGAGCATCCCGAGGAATAGTTACCGGACATGATGGACGAACCTGACCCCTCATTCCCTCGAGAATGAGGGGTTTTGTTTTCTCTTTCGCCAGCAAGAAGCAGCATAAAACAAGCCGGAAAAACTGGCACAGGAAGACATGACAGATCATTCAGATGATGATGCCGAAGAGGTCTCGTTTCCGACAGGCGAAACCGGTTCGGATCCGCTGGAGACAACAGATCTGAATTTTGTTCAGGTGCCAGGCGGCGGATTTGGACAGTCCTTGTCACTTGACCAGGGTTCAATCCATTCGTCCACGACGCCGGAAGAGAGAAAAAGAGGCGTTGTTGTTCTCTTCCTTTCGTTGACCATTGTCAGCATGGGCCTCTCAAGCATCTTTAATATCCTTCCGCCGCTCGCCCGAGTGCTTGGATATGCTGAATGGCAGACATCAGCAATTTTCTCGGTTTCTGCCTTTTTCTGGGTTTTCGCCAGTCCCTATTGGGGGATGAAGAGCGATATATGGGGGCGCAAAACTGCAATCCTGATTGGCACAGGCGGCTATACGGTTTCGACAATTCTGTTTGCGTTTGCCGCTCACGCTGCTGAAGCATCAATTGTTTCACTGTCGATGGGGTTCTTCCTCATGATAACGGCCCGCTCGATTTTTGGTCTGTTCGGGTCCAGCACCAACCCTGCGGCTAATGCCTATATCGCGGATAGAACGGCGCCAAAAGAGCGGGCCGCCGGACTTGGGCTGCTGGCTGCGGCTTTTGGTATTGGTCAGATCCTGGGCCCGGCCATGGCCGGTGCCTTATCTGTATTCGGACTATTGGTGCCGATCTATTTTATTGCCGCGATGGGCGGGATTTCAGGACTTCTGGTCTGGCGATATTTACCCGAACGAACCAAGCCTGTTCAAAGGGAAGGTCGTGTTAAACTTCCTCTTTTGGACAGCCGTGTGCTTCCATTTGTGATTTTTGGCGTCGCGCTGAGTCTGGTTCAAACCATCATTGGGCAGACTATCACCTATTACTTTATGGACAAGCTGCACATTCCGCCCGAAGTTGCCCCGCAATATACATTTCCGGCGTTTACGCTCATGGCTTTGGGTGCCTTGTTCGCGCAGTTTGTTCTTATCCGAAATTTTGGACTGAAATCCAGAACCTTGATGCGGTGGGGTATCGGGTTGGCGATACTGACCCTTATTGCCTTTGTTATTGCGCCTACGTTCGGTGCTTTAATGTTCGCAATGCTCTTGCAAGGTCTTGCCTTTGGTATGGCAAGACCCGGGTTTTCTGCTGCAGCATCGCTGGCGGTGGAAGCGCATGAACAAGGGGCTGTGGCCGGGCTTCTTGGGGGCACTGGTGGTACCGGCGCCATCCTGAGCCCTTTTATTGTCTATTTTGTCTATCAGGGCATATCACCGGAGGCGACCTACCTGATGGGCGCCGTGCTTCTTGCTGTCCTCTTTGCGACGCTTTTCTGGGTGCCGGCCTTCAAGGTGCGACGGGATCACTAGCGGGTGCCGTCTCATTGCCCTTGATTTTTTCAAGCAATTCTGTGGTCGCGAAACCGTCGGCGATCATGTGGTTCTGTTTTTGAAAGGTGCGGATCGCATTGCGTGTCTTGCCGCCAAGAATTCCGTCAATGCCACCTGTCGGAATGCCTCGCGCGGCGAGGCGCCGCTGCAACTCCTTGCGCTGGCTTTTTGACAGAGGTGTCATGTCGCGCGGCCAGTCCCGTATCACGCCGTTGCCGCCGGCGACCTGGTCAGCGATGAGGCCAATGGCAAGGGCATAGGCCGTTGAATTATTATACCGGAGGATGGCGCGGAAATTCTCGAAAATGAGGAAGGCTGGACCCGTGTGTCCGGCTGGCACGATAATGGCGGCTGAGCGATCCACATCCGGCACGGGGTCTTCATTTATGAATGTTATGCCCGCCGCGCGCCACTCTTTCATATCGCGCAGGTTTCGCCGGTCCGCCAGGGCATAGTCGAAAGTCTCGGGCAGCTTCACCTCGCGGCCCCAGTCCTGGCCGGGCTGCCATCCGGATTGCGTCAGATAGTTTGATATGGAGGCAAAGGCGTCGCCCTGATTGTCCCAGATGTCGCGCTTGCCGTCACCGTCATGATCAATCGCATAGGCGAGGTATGTGGTCGGGATGAACTGGCCGTGCCCCATGGCACCGGCCCAGGACCCGGTCAAACCCGCAGCGGACTTGTCACCGGCTTCAATGATCTCAAGCGCCGCCATTAATTGTGTGCGACCGAATTTGGCGCGGCGACCGTGGAAAGCAAGTGTCGCAAGCGCCTCGATGACACTGTAGTCGCCGGTTATCGCGCCGAAGCTTGTTTCAAGACCCCAGATTGCGACGATGAAGCGTGACTGAACCTCATATTTTTCCTGTAGCTCTGCAAAAAGATCCTTGTGAGTTTCGAGAGCCTCCTTGCCCTTTTTGATACGATAGGGTGACGCAGCACCATCAAGGTACGACCAGATCGGTTTGGAGAATTCAGGTTGAAACGCGTCGGCCTTCAGGACCTTCGGGTTCAATTTCACATCCGCGAAGGCTTCGGTCAGGGTCTTTTCGGACAGCCCCGAGGCGAGCGCCTGCTTCTTGAAGTCTTCAATCCACAGGGCAAACGCAGCTTCATCTTTCGTGGATGGTCCAGAGAATGGTTTGGGTTGTGGATCAGGCAGGGGCTCGGTGGCCCCGACGGGGGTAGTCGCCAGAAGTGCGAGACCCAGGGCTGCAGCAGCAATCCGGCCTGAAAATGTCGCGGCCCCCTTAGAAAAACAGCGGGCGAAGCTCCTGCGCTGCTCATACTCACACCAAACCCGAACCATATACATTTCCCCTTTGGATCAGCATGCCATTCTTTGGATAACGTTTCATCACCAAATTTGGGTCAAAGTCAGGCGAGGGGAAGGCGCTTGCCGTGCGGCTATATTAATCGTAATAAATCAAAAGGTTAGCTGGTTTGACTGCGCGAAAAATGGGCTCGGGTGGTGCCCGGTATCGAGGGTCCAAATGGCAGTTGACAGCGGTAGGGCTCGTCCCTATTGTGCCGCGCTCAAAGCAAGGGTGGCCGTGAGTCTGGTAACCTGTATTGGCCGGCCAACGAGGAAGTGTCCCATGAAAGTTCGTAATTCTCTCAAATCGCTGAAAAACCGTCATCGGGACTGCCGTGTTGTGCGCCGCAAGGGCCGGGTCTATGTGATCAACAAGACTAACCGCCGATTCAAGGCGCGCCAGGGATAGGCTGATTGACTGGTCCTGATCGGGGCCGTTTTCACAAAATTAAAAACCCCGTCCTGTGGCGGGGTTTTTGTCGTTTGCCCCGCTAGTCGTGGTTGATATTGCGCTGGTTGGCGAATTTGTCCTTGATGGACTCTGCCACCTGAAATCTGGGGTCATCCTTGCGCATGATCCGGTTGGTCCCGTTGGCACGAATGACGGGGCCGTCCGGCCCGATCAGAAATCCGGAAATGACAGCGGTTCTCTTTGTAAGATTGATAAAGTCGATCTTGCTCTCGATCCAGTCGCCGAGCCTGGCCGGTTTCAGAAAATCGCAGGCAAGGCCCATGGTCGGCAGAAAGCCCGCGTCCTTGACCCGAACGCCGATGTTAATCCCGAAGGCCATGTCGACCATCGTCATCAGCATGCCGCCATGGCAGATCTGCCCGGGGTTAATGTGGTGTTCGAGCACGGTAAAGCCGAGCACGGCATTTTCTTTTTCATGTTTGATGTAGAAGGGCATGGCCAGGCCCATGAAGCCATAATCAAAAGTAGACAATTCAAACCCCTCAGGCCGCGAACCCCCGGATTCCTCTTTATTTTTGGTCACAGCTCTATCATCCCTGTTTATTTTCTTGTTCCTTGCGAGTGCGGCTTTAGACTGACACCTATGACTATTGATGTGAAACGCAAATTTCAAATCTGTTTCCTGGTTATGCTGACTGCAGCCCCGGCAAGTACGTTCGCCTGCCTGGCGGCAGAACAGGCGGGCGAGGGAGGCACAGCCGCCCCGGCCTTACCCGACAGGATCGACGATCTCTTTGAGGATTTGCAGAACGCACCGGAAGGCTTTGATGCCAGGGTCACCGAGAAGACCATTCTCAATGTTTTTGCCCAGTCTGGCAGCGCCACAGCCGACCTCCTGATGGACCGGGCCGCGAGCGCCATTCTGGACGACGATCTTGTGATGGGGCTGGCGCTGCTCAACCGCGTGACTGAATTGCAGCCGGACTTTGCAGAGGGCTTTCACCGTCGCTCCCAGGTGTTTTTTCAGCAGGAAGATTATACCAATGCCATGGTCGATCTTCAGCAGGTCCTGAGACTGGAGCCAAGGCATTTTGTGGCGATCCGGTCGCTTGGATTTGTACTGCTTGAGACCGGCGATGAAGAGGGTGCGCTGACGGCCTTCCGCATGGCGCTGGCGCTCAATCCCCACATGGAAGATGTGCAGCAAGCCATCAAGAAATTGTCGCCGGATGTTGAGGGGCGCGGGATTTAGTCGACGCCTCGGGAACTTCAGGCGTTGGCGTACCGACAATATCCGTTTGCAGTTATTCGGAGTGCGTGCTTCCCGGACTATTGTCAGTCAATATTCCCGTCAGGACCCGACCATGGCGATGCGCAGGAGATTGGTCTGACCAGGGGTGCCGAAGGGCATGCCGGCGGTGATGACGATGCGTTTCCCGGGCGTGGCGAACTTTTCCTGGAAAGCGATACGACAGGCGCGGGCGACCATATCATCGAGGTCTTTTGCATCTTCTGTCAGGACGCAGGTCTGACCCCAGGCGATTGCCAGGCGGCGCGCGGTTTTTTCAGACGGGGTCAGAGTAATGATCGGCGTGCTCGGACGGTCGCGTGATGCCCTGAGGGCAGTAGAGCCCGTGGTCGTGTAACAGACAATCGCGGCGGCATTGATGGTTTTGGCAACCTGATTGGCGGCTGCGGTGATGGCGTCTGCAGGCGTGGCTTCAAGCTCGTATTTTACTGACTTGATAGTGTCACGGAAAATGCTTTCACTTTCGACCGTCCTGGCAATGGAGTCCATTGTGCGGACGGCTTCGACGGGGTATTTGCCGGCGGCGGATTCAGCTGACAGCATCACTGCATCTGCGCCGTCAAAGACTGCGGTGGCCACGTCTGATACTTCGGCGCGGGTGGGAACCGGAGCCTCGATCATGCTCTCCAGCATTTGCGTTGCCACGACTACCGGCTTGCCGGCTCGACGCGCCTGGCGGAGAATCTCTTTCTGACGTCCCGGAACCATCTGGAGAGGCAGTTCGACGCCAAGATCACCGCGGGCCACCATCAGGGCATCGGCAGCACGGACAATTTCTTCGAGATCATCGAGGGCCGCGGGTTTTTCAATTTTGGCCAGGACACCGGCTCGCCCGGCGACTTTTCTTTGCGCGGTGATAACCTCGGCCGATCTTTGTACAAACGAAAGCGCAATCCAGTCGACATCTGCAGCAAGAGCGGCGTCAAGATCTGCAAGATCCTTCTCGGTAAGTGCCGAGATCGGCAGGACAGCATCGGGCACATTGACGCCCTTCTTGCCACCCAGAAAGCCTCCAACCTGCACCCGAGCCATCATTGTCTTGTCGGTCTTGCTTTCGACCTCCAGCCTGAGTTTCCCGTCATCAATCAGCAGGGTTGTCCCTGCGTCCACAGCCTCGAAAATCTCCGGGTGGGGTAGTCCAATCCTTTCGGTGGTGCCTGGCGCGGGATCAAGGTCGATGGCGACGGTCTGGCCGGTGATCAGTTCGATCTTGCCGCCCTCCATCGGACCGGTCCGAATTTTGGGGCCCTGCAAGTCGGCAAGAATCCCGATTGGATGCGCTACATCGCGTTCAATGCCGCGGATCATGTTTACGAATTTTGCGAGATCCTCATGGGACGTGTGGCTCATGTTGATGCGGAAGAGATCGGCTCCGGCGTGAAAGAGTTTGGCGATCGTTTCAGGATCGCATGAAGCCGGTCCGAGGGTTGCGACAATCTTGGTGTTGCGCTGACGTCGCATGGATTATTCTTTCTCTTTTACCAGTGGAGTGGTTTCCACGTGATCGACAAGTGTGTGCTGCCAGTCCGACTTTCCTTTGGTATCGACCTTCAGAAAACCGGCCTTCTCATATCCGCGTGCCTCGCAGTCAAAACGTCCCTCGATGGTGAAGGAGCCGCGATCCACGCAAAAGCTTTCTTCACCCTCCCAGCGTCCGCCGACATTATAGTGCAGGGCGTGAATGAAATAATCTTGCTTTGCCAGTCGTCCCTTAAGGAGGGTCTTGCAGCGACCGGGCTCGATTGTCCACCAGCCCTCGGAACTCCAAAGAGTTTCCGTTTTCATGGCCAGCGCAATGCCGGCTGGCTCCCTGGTTTGATTGCAAACCGTCAAGTCAGCCTCCGCGCGCCCTGAAACAATGGCGAGCAGAAATCCTGCGACAAGGACCGGAAATACGCCGAGGGATTTGGCGAAGGAGGTGGAGGGCCGGGCTGGCATATCAGACGTTCTCAATAGTTTGGCTCATTGGCTCGGCTCATTGGCCCGAGATTCGGTGATCAATATAGCGCGGAAATCATTAACATTGGTATGTGTCGGTCCGGTGACAAGTTGATTACCAAGCCGGTCGAAAAACGTGCCGGATTTGTGGGTTGCCAGCGCTGTCTCGGGATCGCACTCACGATCGAGGGCCCGCTGCCAGTCTTCGGGCCCGATGAAAGCCCCGGCCGCTGAAGTGCTGCCGTCCTTGCCATCTGTGTCGGCCGCCAGGGCATAAATGCAAGGTTCGCCCTTGAGCTGATGCAACAGGGTCAAGATATAGACGTGATTGGGTCCGCCTTTGCTGGTTTCAAAGTCGAGCGCGGGTGGCAGTTGGCATGTCAGTTCACCGCCTGAAAGGATGAGATGGGTGCCGCCGCGTTTCTTCAGTTCGAGGGCAAGTGAGGCATGAGCCCGGGCCATGTCCTGTGCGCTGCCTTCAAGAGCGCAGCCTTGATTGTGGATCTGCAAGCCGACAGGGCCGAATTCTCGCGCCTCGCTGGCGGCCTGCTCAATGGCATCTTCAGGGGTTGCGATAATTTGGTAATGGTCTTCGCCGCCTGATGTCCGGCTGGCCCCATTCACTTTTGGTCCGGATGACGTGAGGGTCGCCGCGACACTTGCCGGGATGAGCAGATTGTATCTGGCGAGGATCGCCGCTGCATCCTGCGGCGTCGATGTGCCTTCAACTGTCGGTCCTGATGCGATCGTGGAGGGATCGTTGCCGACGACATCGGAGATGGCGAGCGTTGTCACCCTGGCTGGCCAGGCAGCTTGAGCTAGTTTGCCACCCTTGATTTGTGACAGATGTGTTCGGACGCAATTGATTTCCTGAATGGATGCGCCGCACTTTAGAAGTTGATCGGTGAGGGCTCTTTTTTCCTCAAGGGAAATCCCTTCAAGCGGCAGAGCCATGAGAGATGATCCGCCACCGGACAAAAGCACGATAAGTTCATCATCGGCGCCGAGCTGGGATGCCAGATTCAATATGTGCCTTGCGCCTTTCAGGCTGCGCTGGTCGGGGATCGGATGCGAGGCTTCGAAACAGGTTATCGGTCCGGCTTTGAGGCTTGATCCTTGGGGGCAGATGACAAACCCTTCATCGATCTTGCGGTCAAGCTGTTCCATTGTGCTCTCAAGGGCCTGGGCAAAGGCAGCGGAGGCCTTGCCCGCTCCAACGACCACAGTCCGGCCGGTTGCGGGCGCGCCAGAAAGGGGCAAGGGCAGGGGTACAGCGCCGCGCGGGTCTGCACGCCGGACGGCAGCCTCAAAAAGGCGTTTCAGAAACTCTGTCTGGTGATCGGGCATGGGCTGTCTTGCCTGATTGGTCTTGAAGTCCTAAGAGACTCTATCAGTTTTCTCTCCTCGGTACGCGAGTTTTGCATGGCGTTTGAAATCATCAACCCGGACGGCGATCCGCGCTTCCTGTTTCTTTGCGACCATGCCAGCAATCTCTTGCCGGAGCGCTATGGCACCCTTGGTCTGGGAGAGCGGGAGCTTGAGCGGCATATCGCCTGGGATATTGGTGCCAGGGATGTGGTGCGGCATTTGTCGTCCGCCTTTGAAGCCCCGGCAATTCTGGCGCTCTATTCACGGCTGCTGATTGACCTGAACCGCGAACCGCTTGACCCGACGCTTGTCATGCAAATATCTGATGGCGCCATTATCCCGGGCAACCGGAACTGCGATAGCGACGAGCGCCAGTATCGTCTCACTCATTTCTTTGACCCCTATCATGGTGCAATTACAGCTGAAATTGACCGGGCCCTTGCGGCGGGACAGGTGCCTTTGCTGGTCTCTGTCCATTCTTTTACACCGAGATGGAAGAGCTTTCAGCGTCCCTGGCATATCGCGCTCCTGTGGGACCGCGATGATCGGGCCGTCAAGCCCCTCAAAACAGCGCTTGGGCGTGATGCGGCCCTCGTCATTGGTGATAACCAGCCGTATTCCGGGGAGCTCAAGGGGGACTGTCTGTACACTCATGGAACCATGCGGGGGTTGCCCCATGTTCTCATTGAAATCCGCCAGGACCTTATTGAAACCGCGCCCGGTGTTGCAAAGTGGGCGGGTATCCTGGAGGCAGGATTGCGGGAGGTCATGATCCATGACGCGATCTGGCAGGTTGAGCTGCAAGGCTCTCATGCTGATGAGGCGAAAGACTGACAGAGCGCCGCGTTACATTTTTCGGTGGATAAATTTCAGTTTGCCATTGAAGAAGCGGGACCAATCCGACTATGGTCCGGCCCTTCAAGTCCGGCCTCTAAATTCTTGCCGGTGCCCGCGTGAACTTGCGCAACACATTTGAACACGGGGTTATTCCATGTCCAAGGCTGGTGTCAGCGGCGG
>JAUWTJ010000138.1 GCA_030614785.1 Alphaproteobacteria bacterium
CTCCTCGACCCACTCCCATGATCCCCTGCCCGGCACGGTAGCTCTTGGTTTTCCTCTGATGGCTCATTGAGTCTCACTTCTCCGCCCCCTGCTACAGTATTTCCAGGGCACCGAAGTGTCTCACCTATATTGGCAGAGAGGGCGGACGCCATTCCGCACTGGACTATGAGTCACCGATCAGTTATGAGATCAAGAGGGCCGAATCATGCAGTACGATCGCAAGTGCTCACGTGTCCGTAGAAGCGGCGGAACTCCTGTCGCCATGACGGGCACGGCACAGGCAGGCATGACCTGGCCGATGACAGTAAGGGAGGGTAGTGTGCCATACGGAGGGGAAAAGCCATGATGACCCTGCGGCTTTTTTTTCGCAAGTTTGAATCCGTGCCGGCCGCTACATCCTGGTACCTTGCGGACCTTGGTGAGGCGCGGGGAAAGCAGGAATTGTTCACCCGCCAATCGCCGCAGCGTCTCAAGGTTCTCCGGGAGCACGCCCTCATTGAAAGCGCTGTATCGTCCAACCGGATCGAGGGCGTGGAGGTCGATCAATCTCGAATCGCCACCATCGTCTTCGGCGAGCCGCTCCTGCGGGATCGTGATGAAGAGGAGATCCGGGGGTACCGGCAGGCCCTGACATGGATTCATGAGCAGGGTGCGAAAATCCCTGTATCGGAAGAAACCGTTTTACAACTCCACCGTATGACACGTGGGGAGATTTGGGATGCCGGAAAATACAAGGAGAAAGACGGCGACATTATCGAAAGGTTTCCGGACGGCAGGTCGCGGGTCCGCTTCAAGACTGTTCCAGCGAAGGACACGCCGAGCTGCACGAAGGATCTGGTCGAGCTGTACGACAATGCCATCAAGGATCGCAAAGTCCCGCCGCTTGTCCTCTTGGCAGCCTTCAACCTGGATTTTCTGTGCATCCATCCTTTTCGTGACGGCAACGGTCGTGTTTCAAGGCTGCTTCTGCTCATGCAATGCTACCACCTGGGGTTCGAGGTCGGTCGCTATATCAGCCTGGAGCGCCTCATCGAACAGAACAAGGAACGGTATTACGAAACCCTGGAGCAACGCTCCCAGGGCTGGCATGAGGGCAAGCATGACCCCTGGCCATATATCAATTACATTCTGTCCATCATCAAGATGGCATATCGGGAATTCGAGCAACGCTTGGGACAACTTCAGAGCCCCAAGGGCGAGAAAACAAGTCTAATTCTTCACGCCATCGACAGTACTCTCGGTCCTTTCAGCGTGGCCGAACTTCAAAACAGGTACCCGAACGTCAGCGTGGATATGATCCGCCGTGTCCTGAAAAACTTGCGGGCGAAAGATCAGGTTGAATGCCTTGGACGCGGCCAGAACGCCCGGTGGCAAAAAACCGCCAAGTGGCAATTGGGTAATGTCGAATGAAATGGGTAACGAATTGGGTAATAACGACATTGGTGCCAAAGAAATATGTATTTTGAGAGGGGATTGATGGCAAAAGAAATAGAGCGAATAGGGCGGCCATGCCCGTGAGGCCTTGTAACGCTTGGAAAGTGACCGAGTTACTGTGCAAGTCATTTCTACCCATCGATGAACTTGGTCAGTGGACAACTGACCAAGTTGTTTGTTCCTGGTCCATGATCCACGGTTTCTAATGGAGGTGATAGAATGGCAACTGTTGCGTTTTTTGCAACAACTGCCGGGAAAAATGGATCATGAGTGAATACCAATACTACGAATTCCTCGCTATTGATAAGCCATTGACAAGAAATGAGATGGCAGAGCTGCGCGCGCTTTCAACGCGGGCCACGATAACACCCGTCAGTTTTGCCAACGTATACAATTGGGGTGATTTCAAGGGCGATCCCGACAAATTGATGCAGCGCTGTTTCGACGCCCACGTCTATGTAGCCAACTGGATGACGGCCGTTTTCATGGTGCGTCTGCCCATTGAGGCATTGCCCGAAGAGACGGCGAAAACCATGGCCGTGCCTTACATATTGGATTTCAAGGCTACCAAAACCCATTGGGTCATTACCTGGAGTCTGGAGGAGTCGGGAAATTATGATCGCTTCGCCATAGAGGACGGCCGTGGCTGGATGGCGCGTCTGGCCCCGGTGCGGGATGAATTGCTGCGCGGGGATATGCGCAGTCTTTACATCGGATGGCTGGTGGCCGTAACCGGGGGAATGACGGATGAAGATGATATGGAGCCCATATCCATTGGCGGCCTGGGAAGTTTGACGGCGGCTCAACAGGCGCTGGCGGAGTTCCTGGAGGTTGACCCGGACTTGCTGGCAGGTGCCGGCGCGGGCAGTCCGGCTGCTGAGGGCGAGGATATCTCACAAAAGGACCTGGATGGATGGATCGATGCCTTGCCCCGGGATGTGGTGACGGCGGTCCTGAAACAACTGCTGGAGGGCAAGGGGCAGCTGGCCGAACGGTCCATCAAGAACCGGTTCGCGGCATGGCAGCGCGGCCTGCGAGGCGACAGGTCCGAAGCGCCCCGGCGCACGGTGGAAGAGCTGCGCAAAAATGCCGAGAAGGCGCAACAAATCCGCATACAAATACTAAAACGCGACCGTAAGCGGCGGGAGATCAAGCGCCGCAAGGAGCGCGAGGTATATCTGAAGAACCTGTCCAGCGATTTTCCGAAGGCCTGGAAGTCGGTTCAGAAGACTGTCGCGCGCGGATCGGGCCGGGCCTATGATGAAGCCTGCCGCGCCCTCATCGACATATCCGACGCCTATGCTCTCCAAAAAAACACAAAGCGCTTTCAAGAAGAAATGAAAGAATCCATGGCCGACCACATGCGGCGCAAGGCGTTGATTCAACGCCTTGTGAAAGCCGGTATCTGGGAGGATAAATAATAGATGAACCCACGAAGCCCTAAAGGGAATAGGGAACTCGACACGTTGGACGATATGATCGAGGAGATCACTGTCGACGCATCCAGTGATGATGAGAAGCTCTGGGCTTTCCTGCAGGCCTTCGGGGACAATGTCGAGCTGCCGGCCGATGGCTTCGTCATCGGGGAACCGGTTTCGGTGATCGACCTTGACTACGACGGCAACGAGCGACGTGGGCTGACGGCAAGATGCCGCCGCGAAGACGGTTCCGAATACGTGGTCGCGGTCTCCGAGGTCGTGTTACCCCAGGCTTTGGCAGGTGCACGGCACATCGCCGCCTACCGCAAGTGGCTCAACCTCGATCCTCTTCCTGCTGAAGTGCTCGGTCCTTCCCGACATAGGCGGCAACACAAGGCCACTGACGACGATCTCGACCTGAGCAAACCGGTCGATCTGGTGGCCCTCTCGGTCAAGCAGCGGGCGGTC
>JAUWTJ010000033.1 GCA_030614785.1 Alphaproteobacteria bacterium
ATGCCAAAAACGGCGCGACGGTGGGCATTGGCGCGGGCCAGATGAGCCGCATTGATTCAGCCCGCATCGCCGCCCGCAAGGCCGAGGATGCCGCCAAAGCCGGGGGCTGGGACACGCCCAAAACCGTCGGCTCAGCCGTTGCCTCGGACGCCTTCTTCCCCTTCGCCGACGGGCTCCTGGCCGCCGTAGAAGCCGGTGCCACAAGCGTTATCCAGCCCGGCGGCTCCATGCGCGACGACGAGGTTATCGCCGCCGCCGATGAAGCAGGGCTTGCCATGGTCATGACCGGCATGCGCCATTTCCGGCACTAATCTCCGTCCAGGCAACCTGTACGCCACTCACTCTCCTCATCCTGAGGAGGATGCGTAACATCCGTCTCGAAGGATCGAGGCCCGGCGCCCACCATGGCTCCTTCGAGACGCTGCCGCTGGCAGCTCCTCAGGAGGAGGGCGGTGAGTGGGTTTGATATCTCAAAGCTGGCTAATGCAAAGCCTCAGCTCTTTCTTCCTTCACCGGATGCAGGAGCCAGGTGCCGACGCACAGCATGGCAATAATGACCAGCATACTGACCCGCGCATTGCCCGTCAGTGCTGTGGCAATGCCGATCAGGAGCGGCGCCATAAAGGCGGTCGCCTTGCCCGAGAGCGCATAGAGTCCGAAGAATTCCGTGATCATACCCTCCGGCGCCAGCCGGGCCATCAGGGTCCGACTGGCGGACTGAGCCGGACCGATACCGAGCCCCAGAATGACCGCAAAGAAAAGATAGGTGCGCTCCGGCACGCTGACAAAAAGTCCCGCTGACAGATCCACCGGCACGGTCTCGATAACAAAGAAGATGTGCCCCGGGCCAATCGAGGCAATCCCGAACGAGCCGAAAATAAGCAATGCGAGCGAGGCTGTTATGGTGTGCTTTGAACCAAGACGGTCGTCAAGCCTGCCACCGGCCATGGCACCGGCACCGGCAAACACCAGCATGATCAGCCCGGCGACGCCAAGCTGAAGAGAGCCCCAGCCAAACACCACTGCCGCATAAATCCCGCCAAAGGTAAAGATCGCTCCAAGACCATCGTTATAGATCATCCGTGCGATGAGAAAACGAATGACATTGCTGTAGGACCGGATCTTGCGCAGGGTTTCACCGAGCGCCTGGATCCCTTGTTTGACCGCACGGCCCAGCGGCACATCAGACCGCTTGCCATCGGGCGTAAAGACAAACAGCGGGATAACAAAGATTATGTACCACACGGCAGAGAGCGGCCCGGTCAGACGCTCCGCCTCACCCATAGCCGGATCAAGTCCGAACAGCGGCGCCGCGGCAACTCCCGGCAGGTCGATCATTCCGGGATAGACCAGAAACCACAGCATCGCGAGCAGCGCGACGATCCCGCCAAAATAGCCAAGCCCCCAGGCAAAACCCGAGAGCCGCCCCATATGCTTTTCTGGCGCCACCCCGGGCAACATCGAGTGGTTAAACACCACAGCCGTTTCCATCGCCATGGATGCCAGCACAAGTCCAAGCATCACCGTCCAGGCACCACTGGTCCCCGCCGCGCCGGCGCCTGGCACCGCGCCCCAAAGCAGCATACTGGCCAGCACAAAGACAATTGAAAGTCCGAAGATCCAGGGTTTGCGTCGCCCTGCCACGTCGGAGATCGCCCCGAGAACAGGTGCGAGAAGAGCAATCCCAAGGCCCGCGATGGCCACAGAATAGGAATACATCTCCTGACCGCGCACCGCATCGCCAACAAACCGCTGCACAAAATAAGGCGCAAAGATTACCGTCGTGACGATCGTAAAATAAGGCTGGTTGGCCCAGTCAAACATCGCCCAGGAGAACTGGCCAAGCTTTGAGGCCGGTTTGCCGCCCAAAGCATTGAGGGCAATTTGACTGCCGGCGTCGCTCGGTCCGCTCATTGGCCCTCAAGCGACGAGACCAGATCTCGCATTTGACTGGACAACAAAGACAGCTTGGAAATGTTCATGCCTGCCGTGGCCTCAAGCTCACCGAAAAGCTGTTTGAAGCGCGCGATCGGTTCGTCGTTTTCAGACAGCCATGCCGCCACGCAAGCCATCGCGCCGTCATCCCGCGCTTCATGGCTGAGAGCAAATTCGACCAGCATCCGATGATACCAGGCCATATCGGTCCCGATGCGCCGTATCGCCAGACGGTCCCAATGCTCCCCGGCGGAAAGGTCCCGCACGTCCTGACGCAGCCGGTCCAGCCGCATCTTCGCGCCAACCAGGAAATACGCCTCCGTCACATCGTCCACACTAAATCCTGTGCGCCGCGCCACATCGACAACATCGCAGGCCGCCGCCATCGGCGCCAGAATAGCGACTTCCGCAGCCAGGTCCGCATCAACACCTTTTTGAACATAGCCTTCAATTCCGGCTTCGATCCTCGACACCTCCGCCCCGGAAACCACCGAGCGCGGCACGTCGTGCACCGCCTTGATCCCGTCGCGATACCGTTCAATGGTCTCACTAATGGAGCGCATCCGCCCACCGGACAGAAACCAGACCGATTGCGTGTAAAGCAGATCCTTGATCGCTCGGTGCATGACGGTCTGAACATCTGCCTCGACCTTGTTGTCGAGCGCATTGACACGGGTCCGCAGCGGCCCAAGCGAGTAGAGCGCCCGGACAATGACAAAAGCCCTGGCAATATCGGCGGGTGCGGCTCCCGTCATTTCTTGCAAGCGGTGGACAAAGGTGACACCGCCCACATTGATGATCCGGTTGGCAAGCTCTGTCGCAATAATTTCCCGGCGCAACCGATGGCGATCAATCTCCTCGCCGAATTCCTCCCGCAGAACCCGGGGGAAATAGTCATAAAGCATTTTGCTGAGCCAGGGATCGTCCGGCACATCGCTGTCAAGCAGCGCCTCGGACAGGGCGATCTTCATATAGGACACGAGGATCGCAAGTTCCGGTCTGGCCAGACCAAGACCCTTTTCCGCCAGATCCGAGAGCCGGTCGTCGCCCGGCAGAAACTCCAGATCCCGGTCAAGCCGCCCGGCTCGCTCAAGCGCCCGCATCACACGGCCATCAGCATCACGGTCCTCATGGCTCGAGCTTTCCACCAGCGTGATCGCCAGGGTCTGATCATAATTATTGCGCAGAACAAGGTCTGAAACCGCCGCGGTCATATCCACCAGCAAGGTGTTGCGCCGCGCTTCATCGAGCTTGCCTGCCGCCATCGCGGAATCAAGCAGGATCTTGATATTAACTTCGTGGTCGGAGCAATCAACACCGGCTGCATTATCGACTGCATCCATATTGATCCGCCCGCCGCGCCGGCCAAAGGCAATACGGCCAAGCTGCGTGCAGCCCAGATTGGCCCCTTCACCGATGACCTTGACGCGCAACTCATCGACATCGATCCGGACCTCGTCACTGGCCCGGTCACCGACATCCAGATGGCTTTCGCTCGTCGCCTTGAGATAGGTCCCAATCCCGCCAAACCACATAAGATCGGCCTGCGCCCTGAGGATTGCCTTGATCAGATCATTCGGTGTCAGTGTGTCTTCTTCAATATCCAGCAGCTGACGAATTTCCGCCGACAGCGGTATGGATTTGAGCGACCGGCTGAAAATGCCGCCGCCCTCGGAGATCAACGCCCGATTAAAATCATCCCAGGATGAGCGCGGCAGGTCAAACAGACGCTTGCGTTCCACCCAGGTTTTGGCCGCATCCGGCGCCGGATCAATAAAGATATCACGGTGATCAAACGCCGCCACCAGACGGATTTTCTTCGACAGCAACATCCCGTTGCCAAACACATCCCCCGACATGTCGCCGCAGCCGACCACCGTAAAGGGCGTCGTCTGGATGTCGTGGCCCATTTCCCGGAAATGCCGTTTCACCGCCTCCCAGGCACCGCGCGCCGTAATACCCATGACCTTGTGGTCATAACCCTGGCTGCCGCCCGAAGCGAAAGCATCCCCGAGCCAGAACCCGTGGTCTTTTGCCAGTCCGTTGGCGATGTCAGAAAACGTCGCCGTGCCCTTGTCCGCAGCAACAACCAGATAAGGGTCCGGCCCATCGAAACACACCACCCGCTGTGGCGGAATAATCTCTTGCTCGAGACTGGCCAGATCAAGATTGTCTGTCAAGTCAAGCAAGCCGCAGATAAATGTCTTGTAGGCCAATATCGCTGCGGCCTGGATGTCCTCGCGACTTCCCCCTTGCGGCAATTGCTTGGGAAAGAACCCGCCTTTGGCGCCGGACGGAACAATAACCGAGTTCTTGACCTGTTGTGCCTTGACCAGACCCAAGACCTCCGTACGGAAATCTTCTCGCCGATCCGACCAGCGTATTCCGCCCCGGGCGATCCGCGCCCCGCGCAAATGCACCCCTTCGACCTGCGGTGAATAGACAAAGATTTCCGCAAACGGTCTCGGGTTTGGTAACTCCTCGATCTTCGCCGCATCCATCTTGAAGGAGATATAGGACTTGTTTTTGCCCTCGGCGGTCTCCTGGAAGTAATTGGTCCGCGTCATCGACAAGATGAGATTGAGCAGCCGCCGCATAATCCTGTCCTGATCAAGGCTCGGCACCTGAGCAAGCGAGCGCGTGATCGATTGCAGGATTGACTCCGACGCGGCCTCGCGGGCTTGCGGCCCTCCCGGCAGGAGCGGGTCATGGCGTAATTGAAACAGGTCCACAAGCTGCAGCGCAATCGCCGGATTATCGGCCAGCGCGTCCTGCATATAAGCCTGACTAAAAGAAATCCCGGTCTGCAGCCGATATTTGGCGCAGGCGCGTAACACCGCCACGTCGCGCCACGCGATACCCGGTGAGACAACCAGCCGGTTAAACCCGTCGTTCTCGGCTTCGCCTTTCCAGATCGCGACAAAAGCCGGAGCAAAAACCTCTTGCAGAATTTCAAGGCTCAGCGCATCGCACGTCCCCAACTCCGTGATGAAGTCATAGACATAACGGCGCGGCTCGCGCGTCCCGTCATCGGTATTGGGAGCCGCCTTATAGGAAAATTCGGAAAGAACCCGCAGGCCCATATTCTCAAGGATCGGCATGGAGCGGGTCAGCGGGATCGAGACACCGTAATGGTAGACCTTGAGCCGAAGAATAAAATCCTCATCCCCCTCCAGTTTGAAACAGCGAACGGCGACCGGATTTTCTTCCGTCAGCCGCTCAACAACATCAATGTCGCGAACCGCTTCATCGGCGTCAAAGACTTCCTTGTAGGCGGCCGAGAACGCGCCGCGATAGCGTCGGAAAAGTCCCTTGGCCTCAGTGTAGCTTCGGTTTCCCTCCAGGGCATCGCCAAGTTTGTCGGTCCATGAGCGCACCGCTTCAACAATGCGCTGCTCCGCTTCGTTGTCGCTCGCTCCCTGGGGGTCGCCCGGGGTGCGGCCAATAATATAATGAACCCGTGCCAGAGTACTGTCGCCCATCTGGGTATAAAAAGCCGACGAGCGTCCGTTAAAGGCAGACGCCAGCTCATGGCCCACCTTGCGGCGCAGTTCGGTCGAAAAATGATCGCGCGGAAAATACACCAGCGCCGAAACAAAGCGATCAAACGGATCATGGCGAATAAAGACTTTGGAGCGCGGCCGCTCCATCAGGCGCATAATGCCAACACAGGTTTTTGCCAATTGATCCACATCAATTTGAAACAATTCATCGCGCGGAAAGGTCTCGATCACATTGAGAAAAGCCTTGGCATCATGCCGGTCAGCAGCAAACCCCGTCTTGTCGAGGGCCAGCTGCACCTTGCGCCGCACATAGGGGATGGCGCTGGCTGATCGGTTATAGGCCGACGAGGTAAACAGCCCGATGAACCGCCACTCACCGGTTAACACGCCGCTATCGGAATAGGTCTTGACGCCAATGTAATCCATATAGGCACGGCGATGAACGTGCGAACGCGTATTTGATTTTGCGATGACAATCGGCGCCGGTTGATTGAGAAAGTCGCGCACGAAGGGGGTGAGCCCTTCACTTGTTTCCGACTGACGCCTCAGCACCATGACCTCGGGATCCTTCAGCACGCCAAGGCTTGAGCCTTTCCTGGCCACCAGACGGCCGGTTTCGGCATCGCCGTCAATCACGTAGTCGCGAGCGCCAAGCAACAGGAAATGATCCCCCGCCAGCCATTTCAAAAATTCAGCTGCTTCACCCACTTCGGCTTCCGGCAAAAAGGACGTCAGTCCCTCCAGCTGCGTTGTCGCCGAGTGCAAACGTGCCGTCATCTCCTGCCAGTCACCAGTGGCGAGGACGATGTGGCAAAGGATGTCGACCAGCCCCACCTTGAGGTCCTGGCGCTCTGCCTCGCTGGCAATCAGCGCAACCTCGATATGGATCATGGACTCCCGACCGGCCCAGGGGGCCTCTGCCCCCTTGATGAGGCGCACACCTGCCGTGTCGCGGACCACATCAACAACCGGGTGGGCCAGAAAGGAAATAGCCAGCTCACGTTCATTGATCTCGGCCAACACCGAGGCCACCAGAAACGGCATGTCATTAGAAACAATTTCAATAACCGTACACGGATGAGCGGCGTCCTCTTCATAGTCAGGATTGACAACCCGGACCAGCGGCACCGTCTCGCTTGGCATGCCATGCCGATCAGAGGAAAAATCCCAGAATGACCGGGCCACGGAGCGCAGGCGCTCAATCGGCATGGCATAAAGCTCTTCTACCGATGTGTTTTTATAGAATGTACAGAAGAAATCCTTAAGCGCCGCTGCGCCGCCCGCTGACAATCCTTCCGGCGTCCAGTCGTTGAGGAGACCCTGTAAACTCGCGCCTCCGGTAACGCCCTCATTGTCATCCGTGTTGTCATCCGTCATCGCCGTTTCCGAACGCGCTGCCATTTGGCAATCCTCTCAAACCGGGGTCTCTCTACCGACCACACAAGCTCACAAAGTTAAAGGCTTCTCTTTATAACGGTTTACCCTAATACCATGAGGACTTGGTAAACTGCAGTACAAATTCGCGCGAGGAGCATCAACCTTGATCTGCAGTTGCGCCGCCCAATTCACCAAGCAAGGCACATAACTTCTCGCGGTCCAGGCGCCCCCCGTCGGCGCCAAAGAGCTTTTCAAGGCGGTCCTTGAGAATATGGAAAATTGCCTCGAACGCCGCCCGCTTGTCACTGTGATCCCCCTCAAAGGCGGCCGGGTCCGGCAGCCCCCAATGAGCCGCCGCCGGATGGCCCGGCCAGACCGGACAGGTCTCACCTGCGGCGTTATCACAGACAGTTATAATAATATCCATGGCGGGCGCACCCGGCCTGGCAAACTCGTCCCAGGATTTCGACCGCAAGCCTTCTGTTGCCAGCCCGCGCGCGCCAAGCACTTCGAAGGCCACAGGATTGACCGCCCCCGTCGGCGTACTGCCGGCACTGAACCCGCGAACAGTCCGCCCGCCACCCGGGCCATCATCCCGACTTTGGCCAATGTGATTGACCAGCGCTTCGCCGAGAATGCTTCTGGCTGAATTGCCGGTACAAAGAAAGAGAATATTCAGCGGTTGCTCTGTCATCATCATGTCTCATCAGGAAAGGACTTGCACGGCGCGAACGAACCGCAGGGATAGCGCTTCATTATCAGCATTTTTGCGGCAGGAAAATGAAATCCACGCATTCTGACCGCGCTTTGTTATAGTGGGGAAAAAGGGAGGAACTCATGACCATCACACTGAGACAGATCTGCCTCGTGGCAGAAGGTCTCGCCGGACGGATCAGCGATTTTGAAGCGGTTTTTGGCTTGCAGGTGTGTTTCGTCGATGACGGCGTTGCAGCCTTCGGGCTTGAAAACGCCCTCATGCCGATCGGCACCAATCTGCTCGAGATCGTCTCCCCGACGAGGGAAGACACCGCAGGCGGGCGCTATCTGAGCCGCCGCGGCGGTGATGGCGGCTATATGGTGATCACCCAGGCCGGAAGTCCGGCCGTTCAGGACGCCGCAAAGGCGCGCGCCGAGGGTCTGGGGGTCCGCATCGCCTGGCAGCGCGACAACAAGACCGGCAACTTTCTGCAATTCCATCCAGCCGACACCGGTGGCGCCTTCTTCGAGCTTGATTGGGACACCGTCAACGACCCCACCGGTCACTGGCCTCCGGCAGACGGCGACGGCTGGCAGGACAAGATCAACCGCGATATTATCGGCGACCTCGTCGGCGTCGAACTGCAGGGAGATGACCCGGCGGCACTCGCGGACAAGTGGAGCGCCCTGACAGGCCTCGCGCTTGAAACCCGCGCCGGCATACCGACCCTTGCCTTTGCCAATGCAAGCCTTCGCTTTGTCAAAGCCGCCGACGGGCGCGGTGACGGCCTTGGCGGTCTTGATGTGACCTGCGCCGATCCGTCAGCAGCCATCGCCGCTGCCAAAGATCGCGGCCTGACAACAGCAGGCAATCAAATTATCATCTGCGGCACACGGTTCAATCTGGTGTGAGATCTGCTGTTTCTGTCGTCCTCGGGCGACCGTAGGTCGAACCGGGGACCTTCTGACAGCTCGCACCCCTACCGACAGAAGGTCCCCGATCTCGCTTCGCTCGTCGAGGACGACAACAATATCGAGTATGTGATTTCTTCGCCGATCTGATCGGCGTTTACAGACAGGAAAGAGGACACAAAACCCATGGCGCGCGCCAAAATCGATACCACCTACGACAAGGAAAACCCCAACGATTATCCGCCCAACATTCAGGCCATCCTGAAGCGCCCGTCCGGCGCCTCGGCGATCCTCGGGCTTGAACTCCTGGAAATGGATCTGGAGGCCGGCCGCATCAAGGCCGCGTTCCACGCCACCGAGGACATCTGCAACAAATGGGGCGGCATCCACGGCGGCATGGTCGCCGCCATGCTCGACGATCTCAACTCCATCGCCGTCGGCCTCACGCTTGTCTGGGGCCAGATCTCGCCAACCCTTGAGATGAAGACAAGCTATATCGCGGCAGCGCGCCCCGGCACCCTCATCGGCGAAGGCTGGATCGTCAAACGCGGCAAATCCGTCGCCTTCACCGAGGCAGAGCTGAGGGACGGGGAAGGCACGCTGCTGGCAACGTCAAGCTCAACGGCGAGCTTTGTGACGCTGAAGAAGTAGCCTGCCAACGTATTGACCCGATCACGAAAATGAAACCAACTGTACCGGTTTACTTGCTATCGCCTCATACTCTGGCCAGGTGTTCAGGCCGCCGCAACTCCTTCGCCAGCCCCTCTCCCATCAGATCAATAAAATTATCCGCATAGAAACCATTGATCGCCGATTGCGGCAATCCTTCAAGGCTCTGGTCAAACCGCTTGAGCGGATTGCGCCCACCTTCCACATGGGGGTAGTCGGTGGAAAAGAGACACATCTCTTCGCCGGAATTGGCGATAATCCAGCCGGCATCTTCATGCGGATAGGGCGCGACCCTGAGCTGGCGCATCGCGATCTCCGACGGTTTGGCCGACAGCTTCTGCAGCCGCTCCTCATTGCGCATGAAGGCGTGCGCCGCTGAATCCATAGCCCGCATCCAGCCGGGCAGCCAGGCAGCCCCAAGCTCGACCACGCCCCATTTCAGCTGCGGGACCCGGTCAAACACGCCGTCGAAGATCAGCGTGGCCAGGGTCTGCATCACTGAAGTCGGGATCGGCATGTAGCTGACGGATGTGAAATTATCGTCGCCGCCATGGAAATCCGGCACCGGAGGCAACCCGTTTTCCTTATAGGTCTTGTTCAGCTTGTCCTCGCCGCCCACATGGAAGAGGACCGGGATGCCCGCTTCCTGCGCCATCTCCCAGACCGGGAAGAGACCAATGTGGCTCGGCCCGTGGTTCTGCGGACACGAGGAGGGGACCATCAGCGCCTTGGCGCCAAGCTCGATCGCCTCTTTTGTTACTTGCGCCGCGCGGTCAAAATCTTCCAGCGGCACATAGGCGGTCGCAAGCAGGCGTTTGTCGACGCTGCAAAAGTCGGTCATCATCCGGTTATGCGCCGTGGCCGCGCCGTAGCACAGCTCCATGTCGCTCCCCCGGTCGAGACCAAAATTGCCGAGGCAATAAGTGGTGAAGACAAGCTGGCTCGCCACCCCGATGAGATCCAGCGTCTTGGGGCGATCCTCGCGAAGAAAGGCGCCGTGCGCCTCATAATTCTTCCGTAGCATGATGTTTTCGTCGATGCCGCCGCGAAATTCCGGATCGCCCTGAACCGTGCGGGCCTTCTCCTCCCACCGGCCATTGCCCACTTTCACGCCCACAGCATCAAGTGCGTGGTAGCGATCAAGCAGCTTTTTCTCAAAATAAGGGTCAAGACAATCCGACAATTCCATCAAGTGACTGTCGGCATCATGCACCAGACGCCCTTCAATATAAGCCATACTTTCCTCCCCGGGTGGTCTTTTGATTGCTTGATTGGAACTCTAACAATTCAAAAGACGCCTTGTCCATGGGGAGCCGCAGACAGTCACTCCGCCGCTTCCGGCTCGGCCGGCAGCGCCAAAGGCCCTTTGGCCACGCGAATGTGAGCGTTACTGTACAGTTTACAATTGCACTCTCTCCGGCTGCTCATATAGCTTCAAGTTCTGAGCCGAAAAGCCGATTCACAGTTGGCGGGGGGAGCCGAGATGAGAAGAACAAGGGTATTTGCAAATTTCATTTACTTGCTCGCATTCGTCCTTCCGTTTGTGGGCATGGCAAGCTGCTCGTGGCCAAATCAAGCATTTGCTGCTGCTGTTAGCTGCACGATTGACAGCCCATTCATGCACGACTACGCGAACTTTTATTCATTCCTGATATACGGCACAGTCTGGTTGCTGTGGATTCCTTTGATCTTGTACACAATTGGCATTGTGTTCATTACTGAAGTTACAATTCGATTATTGAGGGTTGGCGGCGTTGTCGCCCAAAGGCGATCTTCAAAACGCGACTGAACATTTATAGATAAACGTCTCAGGCATTTATTTTGGATGTGTGATACTTCTGCTTTGCTCAGGATAATATTTTAGCTTTGCTGGTACATCCAAATGGCGCACAAAGTATCATGTAGAAAATGATCTGTGACCAGATCAAAATTCATCACCTCCACAACACCCTGAGTTCTTACTCCGCCGCTTCGGGCTCGGCCGCCAGGGCTGCATCAATTTCGCTGGCATCGTGGCGCTCGGCGAGATTTTTCTCACCCCAGGTCCGATTGACGATGCGCCCGCGCTGGGCCGCTTCACGCGCTGCGATGGCGTCCGCCCAGCGATTCACATTCTTGTAGGTGTGGCACTCGATAAACTCGGCGGAGCCATAAAGCTGGCCCTTGGCGAGCGCGCCATACCATGGCCAGATGGCGATATCGGCTATGCTATACTCATCGCCGCACATGTAGGTGTTCTCGGCCAGATGGCGGTCGAGCACATCAAGCTGGCGTTTGATCTCCATGGTGTAACGATCAATCGCGTATTCAATGGCAATCGGCGCATAGGCATAAAAATGCCCGAAGCCGCCCCCCAGAAACGGAGCGCTGGCCATCTGCCAGAACACCCATGAAAGGCACTCGGCCTTCCCGGTCGGGTCTTGCGGGTAAAGCGCGCCGAATTTTTCGGCCAGATAGACCAGCATCGCGCCTGATTCAAAAATCCGAATGGGTTCCGCGCCGGAGTGATCCATCAGCGCCGGGATCTTGGAATTCGGATTGGCCGCAACAAAGCCCGAGCTGAACTGATCGCCATCGCCGATGTTGATCAGCCAGGCGTCGTAGTCCGCGCCCTTGTGCCCAAGCGCCAGCAGCTCTTCCAGCATGACGGTAATCTTGACCCCGTTGGGTGTCCCGAGCGAATAAAGCTGAAACGGATGCTTGCCGACGGGCAAGTCCTTTTCATGGGTCGCCCCGGCGATGGGCCGGTTAATCTTGGCAAAGCGGCCACCGCTTTCGGTCTCCCATTTCCAGACTTTGGCGGGTTCATAGCCTTCGGGCAGGCCTGGACGCTTCTCCTCACTCATGGGGTCACTCCGTTTCTTCAGGATTTAGAACCAATTTAGGGAACCTGGCGCAGCAAACAAGAGCCGTCACACTGGAACGTAAGCGCCGTCACTCTGACAAAGAATAAGCATGCTAAACCCTCAGCGTTGTCATCACAGGTGCGTGATCCGAGGGCCGCTCCCAGCCACGAGCGTCGCGAACAACCTCAACCGGCCCGACATTGTCTTTCAGCGCCGGTGAGACCCAGATGTGATCAAGACGGCGACCCTTGTTGGCGACGTCCCAGTCCTTGGCCCGGTAGCTCCACCAGGTGTATATTTTCTCCGGCTCCGGGCGCTGATCCCGGATCGGATCGTAAAAGTCGTGCGACTTCAGCCACGCCTCCATGGCCGCCACCTCGATCGGCGTGTGCGACACGACCTTGAGAAGTTTTTTGTGGTCCCAGACATCATGTTCCAGCGGGGCGATGTTAAGGTCTCCAACAACAACGATTTTATTTTTCTTCTTGTTGCGCCGCTTGCCGTACCAGGCCGTCACTTCGTCCAGAAAATCAAGCTTGTGCTGAAACTTGTCATTTTGCTCCGGGTCCGGAATATCGCCGCCAGCGGGCACGTAAAAATTGTGCACCTCGATGTTGTCGCCGACACGTACCGAGACATGGCGCGAGTCGCCCTTGCCGCAAAATTCCTTCTGCTCGATCTCTTGCATCGGAATACGTGAGACTGTGGCCACCCCGTGATAGCCCTTCTGGCCATTCACCGCCATATGCGGGTAGCCCATCGCCTCAAAAGCCTCAAAGGGAAAGTCACTGTTCTGCGCCTTGATCTCCTGCAGACACAGGACATCGAGCTTGTGAGTTTTGAGAAAATCTTCCACCAGTCCAATGCGCAGCCGCACCGAGTTGATATTCCATGTAGCAAGCCTGATTTTGGTCACGCTGGCGCACCTCCCGTATTTTTGTTCTGACTGAATTAAAAAAGATTGAGCGAGCGGCCATGCACGCCGATGGGCCAGCGGCCCAGCTCGAAGAGCCTGTATTTGAGCGCAAAGGGGTGAGTTTCCTCGCCGCCCGCCGCCAGCAGCAGCGCAGCATTATAGACCGTCTGCACCACGGCGCCTGTGGCTGCTGTAATCAGGGTTTCGTCCTCGACATCCCACAGGGCAGCAAGGTTTTCCATGGCGTCCTGAAGGCCCTCGGAGGTGGTTGAGGTAATATGCGCCAGCGCCACCTGCAGGCCTTCCTCATCGATGAGCGCCAGGGCGTCGACCACAAGACCGGCGCGCAGCTGTTCCTCGACTTCCCAGGCGGCGCTGTCCCAGTCGAGAGTCTCGGCCGCATCGCTCGCCTCTTCAAAGGATGTAATGGCCGCAAGGTCCGCATCAGGAAATCCGAGACCGTCGAGGTAATCACGCGCGATAGCTGCGATCTCGGGCGTCATGCGTTCGCCAATCGTCGAGAACCAGGAAACCCGGTCGACCACCATGGCAAACCGTTTCAGATTGATCAGCGCCGGAATTTCGCTCAGGAGCTGCTCAAGTGCCGCGCCTTCAAGCCCCGGGCTTGAACCCTCCGCCTCCTCGCCATCTTCAAAATCGTCTTCGCCCAAATCATCCTCGCTATCTTGACTCTGCCCTCGCAGCCCTTCACCCCGCTGTTGTGTCAAACTTTGTTCGCGCCAGCAACACCCGCGTCAGCGCCGCACAAACACGAGGCCGGTCCCGGTAGGGCCAAGGCCCTGCCGCCCCCTGCAATCCCGGCTGGCCCCTGCAATCCCGGCTGGCCCCTGCAATCATAGAGCGCGGGCAGGGCGCTTGATTAAGAACTCGAGTCCCGGGTCACTTTCTTGACTGTTGCAGAAATACACAAGGACCCTTTCAAGGCCATAGGGTAAATGCCTTGATCTGGATAGATCCGGAGCTGAAATAAAAGGCGCCCGGCCGTGTGCGGGGGGCCGGGCGCTTATAGCGCATCTAGGACGCGCACGCCGGAAGGGGATTATCCGACGTCGTCGAATGAGGGTCGCTCCAGCAAGCGGGGGGGGCAACGCCAGACCAACCGTATTCTCATCCGGTTACCTATAAAACTAGGGAATCCTGCGGAATATTCAATCCTTTTCTTTCCCGGAGCGGTGCGAAGAGGTGTCGCAAGCCGGATCGAGGCAAAATCCATTCGCTGCAGGGCGCTGAATTCTGCGATTCACCCGGGCGACTCAAGAGTCCTAAAATATTGTTAATGTTAAGGCCTCTGCAGGGTCTGCCGACTGGAGATTCGCGCTCGCGCAGACAGAAATGAGGAATATGGAAAATCCGGATGTCAAAGAAAAAAACTGCCCATATTCCATAATTATCGCGCCCGGAACTCTACCTGGAGTCGAGACTCTCGAGCCATTCCAGAACGCCCTGCACAACGGATCAATCTTCTAATCTTGCTCAGGCGGCCCTACTTTGCCAGATTACCAGATCAATCATCTTCGAGGCCGTAATCATATTCCTCGGCAATAAACAACTCCGGTGACAGGCTCATGCCCTGCTCCATTTGGCGCAGGGAAACGACGGTGCGATTGCCCTGCACGTCCTCGACGATCCAGTGGCGCAGATCCAGACGCGGCCCGGCGAAGACCAGCGTCAGAACGCCGCCCGCCGCGCCTTCTTCCTCGCGAACCGTGACCCCGATGAGATCCCCTTGCCGCTCGACGCGCAAAATGTCGGCATCAGCCGCCAGATCCACGTGTTTTTTCAGGATCAGCCACAGCGGCGTTTCACGCAGCGGATAACGATCGACACTTTCCAGCTCCCGATCATCCAGCATCACCCAAAATCCGTCAGACAGAAGGGTCAGTTTTTGCGGCTCGGCATATTCGAACCGCATCCGCCCGGGCCGCCTGAGATAAAACGCGCCGCCGACCAGGGTGCCATCCTGGTTCTGTTGATCAAACGCCCCTTTCAGGGTCACGACCTTGTTAAACCACGCACTGACCTCATCGACCAGCACGCGATCCTCAACGGTGAGATGGGCGTTGCGGCCTGATGCCTCAATCTCTACCGGCTGCGTCTCTGCCGCATCAGTCACAGCCGTCTCGGCAAAACCCATAAGCCCGCCAAACAGAAAAACCCCGATGGCAAAGCGCAAAAATCTGGAAAGTGAGTATTTCATGCGCCCTATACTAACTGTGACTATGGCGAAAACAAGGATGCTGCCTGAAGCCTTTAGCCGGCTAGCTCCAGCCGAAGCTGCCCTCGTCCATCATCTGGCTTGCGGCAGCAAGGGCAGCCTTTGAGGCATAGCTGCCAAGGGCATTGCCGACACTGATCCGCGCCACGCCCAGTTCCTCGTATTGCTCAAGTGAAACCTCGGGCATGAAGACCGCCAGCACATTGACCGGCTTCGACACCGCATCAATCACCGCCTTAACCTCATCAAGGGTCCGCAGGCGCGGCGCGTAGAGCACGTCAGCCCCGGCTGCCTCAAAAGCTTGCAGGCGCCTGATAATCTCGTCAAGGTCGCCGACGCCGCGAAACAGGCCTTCGGCGCGGGCGGTCAGTGTGAAGGGAAACGCCAGTGTCGCGGCGGCCTCTGCGCAGGCCGCAATCCGCGCGACCGCAAAATCGAGATCATAAATTTCCGAGCCGGACCAATCTTCAATGGAGCCGCCGACCAGGCCCGTTTCGGCCAGTTTCAACAGGTTTTCGGCCGCCGCCTCAGGCGCGTCGGCAAAGCCGTTTTCAAAATCCGCACTGATCGGGATGCTGGTCACCGCAGCCAGCGCACGGCAATGCTCCAGTTTTTCTTCCAGCGACACCTGTCCATCAGTCTTGCCAATCGTTCTGGCAAACCCGGCGCTGGTTGTCGCCAAAGCCTTGAAGCCAAGCGCCTCCAGCATCAGCGCGGAGCCTGCATCCCACGGATTGGGAATGATAAAGGCCTCGCCCGCTTCGTGCAGCGCCTTGAAGGCCTGAGCCTTGTCCAATTGGGCTTTTTCCAGCTGGCTGGTCATGGATCGTCCTCACGTGAAACTGCCGGGCCTAGTACTCCGAATGATCCCCGACCAGCACTTCGCGCTTGCCGGCATGGCTTGCCTGGGAGACGACGCCCTCGTCTTCCATCCGCTCGATGATCCGTGCGGCCCGGTTGTAGCCGATCTGCAATTTGCGCTGAACATAGGAGGTTGACGCCTTGCCGTCAGCCGCAACAATGGCAACCGCGCGATCATAAAGCTCGTCGCCGGCGTCCTTGCCCTCATTGAAAAGGCCCAGCATGTCGGTGCCACCCTCGGGTTCCTCGGTAATCGCATCAAGATAGGCCGGTCGGCCCTGTTTCTTCAGATGGCGCACCACCTTTTCAACTTCCAGATCAGACACGAACGGCCCGTGCACCCGGTTGATGCGGCCGCCACCGGCCATGAAGAGCATGTCGCCCTGGCCCAGCAGTTGTTCGCCGCCCTGCTCGCCCAGAATGGTGCGACTGTCGATCTTGGAGGTCACCTGGAACGAGATCCGGGTCGGGAAATTGGCCTTGATGGTCCCGGTGATCACATCAACACTGGGACGCTGGGTCGCCATGATGACGTGAATGCCGGCGGCCCGCGCCATCTGCGCCAGACGCTGCACGGCATTTTCAATTTCCTTGCCGGCGACCATCATGAGGTCGGCCATCTCGTCAATCACCACGACAATATAGGGCATGGCCTCAAGCGGAATGTCTTCCGTTTCAATAATCGGCTCGCCGGTATCGCGGTTAAAGCCGGTTTGAACGGTCCGCGTCAGCGCTTCGCCGTCGGCGATGGCATCACTGACCCGGTTGTTGAACCCGGATAAATTCCGCACCCCAAGCTTTGACATATTGCGGTAGCGATCTTCCATCTCGCGCACGACCCATTTGAGCGCAACGATCGCCTTTCTGGGATCGGTCACCACAGGGGCGAGCAGATGCGGAATACCGTCATAGACCGACAGCTCAAGCATCTTGGGGTCGATCATGATCAGTTTCACCTGGGCAGGTGAGAAGCGGTAGAGCAGCGACAGGATCATCGTATTGATGGCCACCGACTTGCCCGAGCCGGTGGTCCCGGCGACCAGCAGGTGGGGCATGCTCGTGATATCCCCGATCACGGCATCGCCGCCGATGTCCTTGCCGAGCGCCAGCGGCAGATTCAGGGACGTGCCTTCAAATTCCCGCGACGAAAGCAAGTCCCGCAGATAGACCATTTCGCGGCGCTGGTTGGGCAACTCGATACCAATGACATTGCGGCCAGGAACCACGGCCACACGGGCCGAGATCGCGCTCATCGAGCGGGCAATGTCGTCCGCCAGACCGATAACCCGGGAGGACTTGATCCCCGGCGCCGGCTGCAATTCATAGAGCGTCACCACGGGGCCCGGGCGCACTTCGATAATCTCGCCGCGCACACCAAAGTCCTGCAACACGTCCTCAAGCAGGCGCGCGTTTTGTTCAAGGCCTTCCTCTGACAGGAGGTCTCCCTGAGACGGCGCTTTGGATTTTGCCAACAGTCCGAGCGGCGGCAACTTATAGGTATCGCCCTCAAGATCGAACGTGGTCTGAGCTTCCGAGCCCTCGCGCTTGCCTCGCAAGACATCCTGCCGCAGCCGGACACGCTCTGACGTAACAATGCGGGGCGCTTCCGGCTCGACACGTTCATGTCCCCCGGCACGCGCACTGGCCCGCGCCTTGCGGCGTTGACTTCTGGCCTCGCCTGACCGGTCGGAAGCCTTGTTTCTGAAAAACCCGTGGCCTTTCATCAGGGCTTCGGCTGACGGGAAATCAGCGTCATCGGCGTCGCCGTGACGCCGGGTCCTCTCGCGGGTGCCAAACCGACTGTCGATCAGATCTTCGAGCGTACCGCGCAGCCAATAGACCGCATCGATAGTCCAGTAAAAACTGTCCGTGGCCGCCTCGCGTGCCAGCACGACGTCGCGCCACCGCAACCCCCCGATGACCGCAATGGCCGTCAGCGAGGCCCCCGCCGACATGAGCCCGATAACAAAAAAGGCCGCCGGGGCGCCGGTTTTGGCCAGCGGCAGCGCCGTCAGCGCGAGAAGACCGTCACCGGCCAACCCGCCCAGCCCGGTCATCAGAGACCAGCTCGCAGGAACCGGCAGGCAGGCAGCGGCGAGGCACGCCCCCAGAATGGCCACCGTCCAGGCCGCCATATGCAGCCACAAAGGGCGCTGTGGCGCCGCATCAGCGCGAAAAACAATCAGCCACCAACCCCAGACAACCAGCGGCAGAACCAGAAACACGGCACCGGCCCCGAACAACTGCAAGGCCAGGTCAGCAAAAATAGCGCCCGGCATACCAACGAGATTTGTCACCTCTTCGCCGGTTGCAGAATTAAAGCTCGGGTCTGTGACAGAAAAGCTGGCCAGCGACAGCGCAATGGCCAGACCAAGACCTGCGAGAGTAATCCCGACACCGGTCCAGAACACCTGAGCGATGGCGCGCTGCATGGGCTGCGGCAAGACATTCCAGATCGTGCGTTTTTCACCAAGGATGTCTCGCGCACCGCGCCGTGTTGTGTACATGTCTCACGCCTCTCCCACACAGGTAGATTTTCAAGTCTCCCACTATAAGGTATTCGCGAACGCAACTGGTTAACGGAAATTAACTTTTACCCGCTTGTTACGGAAACTCCGGACCAACAAAAAAGACCCGGTACACGACGTACCGGGTCAAGTTGAGGAGGAGAGCACAGGTCTCCTTCAGGAAGCTCGTGCGAGGCCGTTAGCCAACGGCAAACTCGGGCCAGGCTTCGAGGCCAAGCTCGGACTTGTCGAGGCCCTGCAATTCTTCTTCTGGCGTGACGCGGATGCCCATTGTGGCCTTGAGGCCAAACCAGATCACCGCGCTGATGCCGCAGACAAAGGCGCCGATCGCGACAATACCCAGGAGCTGAATACCGGCCTGTTTCACCATGTCGTCGGCAGAAAGAGCAACCGCAAGCGTGCCCCATATGCCGCACACCAGATGCGCCGGGATCGCACCAACAACATCATCGATCTTCAGTTTGTCGAGCAGCGGAACCGCATGGACAATCAGAACACCGCCAATGGCACCGATCACAATGGCGAGGCCGCCAACCGGCGCGAGAGGCTCGGCTGTTATCGAAACAAGGCCGCCGATGGCACCGTTGAGCGCCATGGTCAGATCAACCTTTTTGTACAACAATTGAGTCAGGATGATGGCTGCAACACAGCCGCCTGCGGCAGCCAGGTTGGTGTTGATGAAGATCTGCGAAATATCCACCACATTGGCAGCAGAACCAAGCGCCAGCTGCGACCCACCATTGAAGCCGAACCAGCCAAGCCACAGAACAAACACACCAAGCGTCGCCAGCGGCAACGAGGACCCGGGAAAGATGCCCAGCTGTCCGTCTTTGGTAAACTTTCCGATCCGCGGCCCAAGAATAAGCGCTCCGACCAGAGCGGCCCAGCCACCGGCCGAATGCACCAGAGTTGAACCGGCAAAATCCTTAAAGCCCAATTCAGTCAGCCAGCCGCCACCCCAGACCCAGGAGCCCTGGATCGGATAGATGATACCGGTCAGAAGCGCCGAAAAGATCAGGAACGGCCATAGTTTGATGCGTTCCGCCAGAGTTCCCGAGACAATCGAGGCCGCCGTGGCGCAGAACACCATCTGGAAGAACCAGTCGGAGCCCGCAGCATAGCCGCCTTTTTCAAAGCTCCCGGCAAGGGCCGTCGTGTCATCCGGTGCCCAGATACCAAACCCGCCAAAGAACGCATTGGCACCGCCGTACATCAGCTTGTAGCCGACCAGATAAAACATCAGCCCGGCTATTGAATAAAGTGCAATATTCTTGACACAGATTGTCGCTGCATTCTTGGACCGCACCATGCCAACCTCCAGCATGCAAAAGCCCGCCGCCATAAACATGACAACCATACCGGAGATCAGAAACAGGAATGAATTGAAGATAAAGTCGACTTCACCGGAAACACCAACTGGAACGACGGCTTCAATCTGGGCCGAGGCGACCGGCGCGAGACTAAGCCCCGCAGCTGCGGCAAAACCAGCCGCGATAAGTTTTTTATTGAATTTCATGATATCCTCCTAAAGCGCTTCCCTGTCGGTTTCGCCCGTCCGGATACGGACGACCTGCTCAACCGGTTGCACAAATATCTTGCCATCGCCGATTTCACCGGTCCGGGCATGCGTTGTAAGCTCTTCGATGACCCGCGCCACAAGATCTGCCGGAACGACCACATCAATGCGGACTTTCGGCAGGAAGTTCACGGCATATTCAGCGCCGCGATAAATCTCCTTGTGGCCTTTCTGGCGGCCGTAGCCTTTAACTTCGGTGACCGTCAGTCCTTCAACACCTGCATCCTGCAGGGCTTGCCTGACGTCCTCGAGCTTGAACGGTTTGATGATTGCCGTCACAAGTTTCATGGGGTTTTGCCTTCTTTTGATGTCAACAATCGGACCCCGCCTCAGGCGTCCTCACCCCCTGTCATTCCAGGACCCGTGCCAGATCGGCAATATTTCGTTAACCTGTTGATTCAACGGGATCTTTAGCCGCACGAGCAGACTCGTCGCCGGCCGGAAACTGCAAAATCATTGGGCAGTTGAGGCGGCGCTCCGGAGAATCTGCCCATGGATTGGGCATGTGATTTGTGCAAAATACGCTCCGTCGAAGGAGCCTGCCAGAAAGGAAATATCGAGTGAAAAAACCGCAATCAGTCCGCAGTCTGGAAACCCTGGGGCGGGTTCCGCTGTCAAAGAGCTTCTTCATGCGCGACATGCTCTACAGCGAGATCGCCGCCATCAGTGGTTTGCAAAATATTCCCGAGGACACAGACCTTGCCATCGAGGCCGGGCGTCATCTGTGCGAGGAGCTGCTCGAACCCTTGCAGGATATTTTCGGGCGCATCGCGGTGCGCTCTGCCTATCGCACGCCTGAAATCAACACCTGGGGCAATAACCGCAATCTGAGTTGCGCCAAAGCCGAGAGCAATTATGCCGACCACACCTGGGACCGGCGCGACGCCGATGGCCATATCGGCGCTGTTGCATCAATTGTCGTGCCCTGGTTCGTTCCGCATTACAAGGCGGGGGCCGACTGGCGCGCGCTGGCGTGGTGGATCCACGATCATCTGCCCTATTCAACGCTTTATTTCTTTCCCAAACTCGCCGCCTTCAATATCGGCTGGCACGAAAAGCCGAAGCAGACCATCAACAGCTACATCGCGCCGCGCGGCACGCTGACCAAACCGGGTATGGAAAATTTCGGGGGCAGTCATAAGAATGAGTGGGCCTGGATGACAGACGCGCTGCGATAAGTCTTCAGAACAATACGTCCGCCCTCAGGATTGCCTGGTTCGATCCGCCCACAAAGCATTTACAATAAGGATACGGTCCACATGCCCTTCCGTGAGGGTCATCGGAACATACAGCCCCTCAAGAACGAGATGTTCAAATCCGGGAAACGTCGCCGGCGCGGGACCATTGACAAGAACCCGTCTGGTCGCGATGACCGCGCGGCAGATTCTAATTGTTCGGTCCAGCCACAGGCCCGGCGACACTACATCCCCGAGCGCTTTGCCGGTTCCGTCCGGATAACGGGTCGCCAGCTTGTTACCCAAAAACCGAACCCAAAGGTCCTCGCCCGCGTTCACAACATCAAGGATGGTCGCCTCAGGCAAGAGCGCCGGATAATTCTCCAGTTCAAAGGAGCTCGCCTTGATCAGCCCGTCTTCGTTGCGGTTCTCCTGCCAGCAGGCGTAGAGCCCCTTCACCGCCGCGCTGACGAACTCATTCGCGTCATCGGCAAATCGAGCGCTGTCCACCAGTTCATAATCCGGCATTGATCAGCCCGCCCCTTCTGTTTCACTGCAAAGCCCTGGGCCCAATGTAATACGCCCGATTTCAACCTGTTTCAACCCGGCCAGGCGTCCTTTGTTTGCAGCCTTTTCAGAGCAGCGCGCGAAGTGCTAGAGTGTGCGCGAGACAACAATTCGGCAAGCACAGGACGCAGGCATGACCACCACATACGAAACACTTGATGCAAAACCCCTCACGCCGCACATCGGTGCCGAGATCAGCGGGATTGACCTGTCCAGCCCCCTGAGCAATGCGCAGGCCCGCGATGTGCGCCAGGCCTGGCTCGATCACATGGTGCTGGTGTTCCGCGATCAGACCCTCACTCGGGAAGATCACAAGAATTTCGGGCGCCAGTTCGGGCGTCTCCACATTCACCCGCTCAACCACTCGCGTTCGGGCGACGAGGAAATCCTCATGGTCAAGACCACGGCGAACTCGCCCTATACGGCGGGCAATGGTTGGCACACGGATGTAACCTGCGAGGCGATCCCGCCGATGGGCTCGATGCTCTACATCACCGAGATGCCCGAAGCTGGCTGCGGCGGCGACACTCTCTTCGCCGACATGTATCTGGCCTATGACCTTTTGTCCGACCCGATGAAGGCCTTCCTTGAGACCCTCACCACCGTGCATGACGGCGCGCTGCCTTACATCGGCAACTACAATGTCGCCGCCCCCGAAGGGCAAAGCTATCCAAAGAACGAACACCCGGTCGTCGTGACCCACCCCGAAACCGGCCGCAAACTGCTCTATGTCAATTCCGGCTTCACCACGCGGATAAAAGGCCTCGCCCCCGCAGAAAGCCGCGCTCTGCTTGCCATGTTGTTCCGCCACATCGCCGAAACCCCGCGCCTGACTTGCCGCGTCCCCTGGGCCGAAAACACCCTGACGTTCTGGGACAACCGCTGCACCCAGCACCACGCGGTGTGGGATTATCAGCCCCAGTCAAGGTATGGCGAGCGGGTTTCAATTCTGGGAGATGAGCGGCCCGTTTCGTAAGTCGCCCAAATCCCTCCCGACAATCAGCCAGGCCCCTTGCCATGACCCCCCTTGAGCGTCTGCACACACGGATCAACTTTCTCTACAATGGCAGCGAACGCCCGGCGATTATTTTTCGCTACGTGCTGCTCTTTGTCGATCTGTCCATCGTCCTGTTCTTTGTGCTGATCTCCTTCACCGGTGGCGGCGCGGCGGTTCTCGTCATCGACTGGCTGATTGCGGCCTGGATTTTTATCGATCTGTCGGCCCGTCTTTTCATTGTCCGCAATCGCTGGCGCTTTTTGTTTCAGCTTGTCACTATCGCCGACATTATCGTGATGGCCAGCCTCATCGCCGCCGTCTTCGTCGAGAGCTTCGCCTTCTTGCGCATCGTGCGCACCTTGCGGCTGCTCAGATCCTTCCATGTCCTGAAAGATCTGAGGGCCCGCTACAGGTTCTTTGCCCGCAATGAGGAAATCGTCCAATCGATCCTTAATCTGACAGTCTTTATCTTCATTGTGACCGCGCTGGTGTTTGTCTTTCAGGTGCGCAGCAACGGCGCCGTCAACAATTACATCGACGCGCTCTACTTCACCGTGACAACGCTGACCACCACCGGTTTCGGCGACATCACTCTCGAAGGCACCTCGGGCCGCCTCTTGTCAGTCGTCATCATGATAGTCGGCGTCGGCCTCTTCCTGCGTCTCATCCAGACCATCTTCCGCCCCGCCAAGGCCCACTACACCTGCCCCGACTGCGGCCTCAATCGCCACGACCACGACGCCGTGCACTGCAAACACTGTGGGCGAACGGTAAGGATCGAAACCGAGGGGCTGTAAGCTCGAGGCGGGCTATTTTTCCTGCAGATCCGTCGGAACAGTTGTTGCGACAGCAGAATCTGATGCAACCGCAATATCCTCGCCGCGCGTGCCCGTCCGTCCGGTCTTCAGACGAAAGACAATTCCGTGCGCCGCACCGATGACAGCGATACCATAAAAATAGATCAAAATTTCAATGGTACCGGCAACCCACTCCAACACCATCACTCCGGCAAACGGAAGGAGCAGCAGTTTTGCCAACTCGCCGGCAAGATAGACGCCAGCCAGTATGATCGAGAAACGCAAGGCTCCGCCGGAAATCTGATCCCTTGGCAGACTTGAACTCACATAGTTTTCCCCCAGGGCACCCTCCACAATATTCAGGGAGAAGATGGCATAGAGATAACACGCCAACCAGGTGGTCGGGATAGCGATCATCAAAAGTACAAGGGCAACCCAGAATGTGGCCGTTGAGGCCTGAGCAGAAATGGCAGCCACAATAGCCTGCGGCATCAGGGCCACAAGGGTGCCGCCAAAAACCACCGTGAATACAAACATGATGAGCATCACCGCCAGCCCAACAAGGATTCCGATCCAGATGAAATTGCCAAAATTACCAAGAATCTGGCGCGCCCAGCTCCCGCGCGGCTGAGCCCACGCACGCGCGTCACCCATAACGCCCAAACGAACCCATAGATTGAAAATCCCGACGAGCACGGCCAAAAAACTCAACCCGAATGTCAAAACGAAAGCCCACATCAAGACTGGCTGGTTCACAAGGCTTGTGGTGGAAAGCCCCTCGCCTCCGACAAGCCACAGTGCGGCAGCCAGGGTGGCTAACCCTCCAATCGCCAGTCCGGCAGAAACCAGAAAGGGCCGGACGTGCCGCAGCGGCAGGAGGCAAGACTCAACAACAACGTTCAAAACAGGAATCTGGTTTGATTTAATCGGCTCAGGCATGGGGTCTCCGCTTCAAGATGCACTCATCAAAGTAGTACTACCTGATGAGTCACAACAAGAACAGAGTCTTGCCTCTCAAGCCTCCGGCAGGTCCACGACCTGGACCTTGTCGCCCGTACCGACCTTGCGTTTGCCAAGCTTCGGGAAGTCGGCGATCTCCACGTCATGAGCCTCGCCGCCCATCAGGAGAACGAGCGGGATCTCGCCATCATTGCGCATGTGATGGGCAACAGATGGCGCCGGAAACCCGGCAAAGTCGCCCGGGCCCATTTCAAACTCGCCGCCGTCGATTTCCATGGTGCAAGTGCCCGAGAGCACATAGAGCCACTCTTCATCGCGGATGTGAGAATGATAGACAAAACCCTCCTTGCCCGGAGGAATAACCGCATGCTTGACGATAGCGCGGCTCATGCCGGTGCGCCGCGCCAGCTCGTTCATGGTGATGTCTGATTTGTCATTCCACGGATGCTGTGCGCGGTGCACGCCCCCGCTCGTATCACCGGCGCGGATGAGGAAGGGGGAGGATTTTGAAGATGTCATGACTGTTCCTCGCTGAGTGAAGGGGCCTTTTCGAAGCGGCGGGCCCATCGTGCTCGTTTTGTTCTCATGACACAACAAGAACTACCCTCATCCTGAGGAAGGCGCGAAGCGACTGTCTCGAAGGATGAAGGCCGGGCACCGGGATCACATCCGCCAGGCCTCCTTCGAGGCTCGCTGTGCTCGCACCTCAGGATGAGGCAGGATATTGCATCACGCCCCCAGCACCAGATCGGCAATGACCTCCAGATCATCCATTCCGCGCGCACCGACAATAAGCCCGGTCACCGGGCTTTCCTCCCACGCCTGAAGCCGCTGGCGAATGCGCTCTTTGGGACCGACCAGCGAGATCTCGTCGGCCAGATCATCGGGCACCGCCATGGCGGCTTCCATCTTTTTACCGGCCAGATAAAGCTCCTGGATTTGCGCCGCTTCCTTTTCAAACCCGAACCGGCCGACAAGTTCGTTGTGGAAATTGCGGTCCTTTGCGCCCATACCGCCCACATAGAGCGCCAGCATGTGTTTGACCCCCATGAGACCGGCTTCCACATCGTCGGTGATATTGACTACGGCGGAATAGAGCACTTCAAAATCGTCTTTCATATTGGCCAGCGGCGCCTCGTAGACCTCCTGACGGAACGGCGAATAGTAAAGCGGGAACCAGCCGTCACAAATCTCCGTCGCCAACGCCACGTTCTTGGGACCCTCCGCACCCAGATAAATCGGAATGTCCGCCCGGAGCGGATGGGTGATCGGCTTGAGCGGTTTGCCCAGACCCCAGGAGCCTTCGCCGTCCACCGGGTAAGGTAGCGGATAGTGCGGCCCGGCGCTCGTCACCGGCTCTTCGCGCGCCAGCACCTGGCGGATGATGTCGATATATTCGCGGGTCCGCGCCAGCGGCTTTGAAAACGGCTGGCCGTACCAGCCCTCGACCACCTGCGGCCCCGACACCCCGAGCCCGAGGATCACCCGGCCCTCGCTCAGATGATCCAGCGTCAGGGCATGCATCGCGGTTGCCGTCGGCGTGCGCGCCGACATCTGGACAATGCCGGTGCCCAGCTTGATTTTTTTGGTATGCGCCCCGACCCAAGCCAGCGGCGTCAGAGCATCCGAGCCATAGGCCTCGGCGGTGAAAAACCCGAAATAGCCAAGCTCCTCGGCCCGCTGCGCCAGCGCGATCATGTCGCGCGGCGGCTGTGCGCCCCAGTAACCCACCGATACACCAAGCTTGAGCGCCATGGCCTGTCCTCCTCATTGTGACGTTTGAGGCAAACTATGGCGCAGACGCAAGGAGCCTTCAAGAGGGGCTGACATCAGGAACACCGCAGAGGGGGAGATCTAGTTGGCCAGCCGCTGAAGGTGCTCGTTCAGAGCGGCGTTTTTAGCCAGCAACTTGAAGCGCTCCATCGGCTCCATGTCCTGCTCGCACGGATCCCCGTTGACGGGGAATTTTACGGCGCCAAGCGCTTCGGTGAAATCAGCCGCCCGCATAAAGCTGGCGACATGCCGCGCGGCCCCGGAGGCACAATTTCCCTGGGTCAACACTCCGGCCTCGAGCAGACGCAAGAGCGTTACGGCCTTCTCAGCCGAAGACACTTTTCGTTCCGCAATTGACTGGAACAGCTTTCCCTTGATCTCGACCCTTGCAGAAAGACTGTCAAAGTCGTCCATCACCTTGTGCTTTTCTTCATCCGGAAACCCGGATTCCAGAACCCGAACCTGAAGCGAGGCCAGGCGCCCGAGGCGGCGCAACAGCGGCTCCTCTGAATTCATGAACTGCGGCTCCATTTTTGGACCCGTCAGTATGGGAACAATATAGTCGACAAGGCGCGCCTTGTTGGCGTCGCCAATGATATTTTCCTCCAGATCAAGCAGCAAATCAATTCGCTCGTCCGGGGTCATCGCCTCGGCCATATATTCTTCGGCCATCTCCGGCATGGTCAGCCGCGTCGAGCGCCTTTCAAAGGCCGAAATAATATCGCCGATCGAGGCCATCGGCCCCTGACACAGAACCATGCGCTTGGCGAGGCGGCGCGTCACATCAACCTCGCGGTGAATGTCGTCGGGGCTGAGGCGTTTGATGCCGTTCAGCTCGCCAAGAACGCGCCGCAGCACCGAGCTACGCGAATGCTGCAACTGATCCTTGCCAAAACACTTCGCCAGACGGGTCAGGCCCTGGTTTTTGGCAATCTCCGGATTGTCGGTTTTGCCGAGGAAGAGATCGACCAGCAACAGGAGCGATTCCCCGAGATCCGGTTGCTCGCCAATCAGGTCGCCCAGCGCCGAGCGCCCGCTCACGATTTCGGAAACAAAGTCATCAACCGAGCTCAGGCACATGGTCTGACCCACCTCGTTTGAGGGCAGGTGGTCCATATATTCAAGCAGCACCGAAAGCTTCTCACCCCAGCTATCAGTCTCTTTCAAGGCGTCGGCAATGGCCCCGCCAAGGATATAGCTCGGCTCCGAGGAGCGCTCCGCCATGTCCCAGGCCCCGGCAAGGTTGTTGCCCTTGATCTTCGGGAAAATTTTAGCGCGCGCGTCCTTGAAGCATTTTTCCATGCCCTTGGACACAAGCTCGTTGAGCTGTTTCATAACCTCGACAACGGGAAGGTTTGCCGACGTAGACTGAGTAATCGCCCATTTCTGCAGCGCATGTTGCAACACGGTGCCGTTGGCCTGCAGTTCCTCGAGCATATCGGCCCGGTGCAGCAGCTCCATCGTGGTCAGGCCCCAGCGGTTGAGAGCATCTTCCAGAACCCGTGCGATCAGAATGCGCGCGTGAGCAGAATAAAGATCGCGCGGCGTCAGGCAGGGCAGCTGGACCTCTTCTTTGCCGCGTTTGATGACTTCAAACCCGCCTTCTTCAAAGACGGTAATCGGCAAATATTCTCCGGTCTCCAGATTATGGGTTTCCTTGACCACTCGGGCCCCGGAGAACGCCTTCTGCAGCAGCGCATATTTGGCAGAGTTCATCGCCGCAGCGCGCTCGTCATACGCCTCGTGCAAGACCCAGGTCTTCTGACCTGCCTTGATAATAAAAACTTCGTAGTGAATCTTCTTCGCCATAGGGGCAGGTTCGCCTCAAACACCAGGACACGCTTCGCCGCCGACCCTAAAGAAATCTGCTTAAGACCGCGTAAACCACAAGCAAACCGTGCCAGCCCGGCAAGGGACCACCGGCAAAGCCGGTTAACCACCGATCAGTGCGTCTATAGGTAATATATCATTAAGAGTTTCTGGAGCGGGCGATGAGGGGCGAACTCCGGGAGCTAACTTGGGCAAGGCTCCCCTGGCTCTTGATGGATTAAGGGCGCGAGATTGTTTCGCACATCCAAGGGCTACCCTTTAACAAAATGTTAGAGCATAGACCCGCAGCGCTGGATCTGTGGTGGACTTCGGCTAGCAATGCCAAATTGGGTTCAGTGGGCGTTCGAATTTCGAACACCGAGCTGTAAGACCCTTCACGACTAAGGGTTGCTTATAGCTATAGCCTTCTGCCCAAGTAGCTCTACTCCTGCCACAGAATGATTTCGACGGCCAAGTAGTGACCAAACTTAATGTCCTCGGTGCCTTCATTGAACTGAAAGGTATGGAGTTCGACGGGGAGACGATGCATTGAGGGTCGGCGCTATCTGGTAAGCCAGGGGCTTGTGGTCTTTTCACACAGCCAAGGGCAACCCTTTAAGAAATTCCTTACGTCAATACCTTGGAAGCCCAATTCGAAACCAGCCGCTCTCAGGGGGCTCCGACAGACTTGGGCGGCGAGACGTTGCATTGACGGAGCACGCGTATCCAGTGTCCGTCGACCGAGAGCAAGGAGCCACCAACCGGACATCGAGGCAATAACACCTTGGCGCGCCCAAGACGAAAGAGTAGCCTTGCGGTCTAATCCATAACTCGACACAGAGCCACTGCGCCTCGCAATTTTTCTGTTAACTACTTTCCGAGTGCGCGAAGGAAATTTGAATCTGATATCAAGGGCTTAGTTCGAAACGTGGTTAATGCAACGATGGCGGCACTACGAAACGGAAGAAACAATGCTTGACGTGGGACTCAGCTTATCCAATAACGGATACAACAACACCCCCCACGCCTCTCGTAAGATCGGCGCACCTTGGGGGGTTACTTTTTTCTGGGGCGGCCATCATGGTCAAATTTGACAAACCCCAGACCACTGTTTCCGATCATGTTGAGCGTCTAAAAGGCCGAGGGATGACCTTTGCCGATGAAGCCTTTGCAAAGCATTGCTTGGCCCATATCGGGTATTACAGGCTTACGTCCTACTGGCTGCCATATGAAGCAGACCACGGCACGCACACTTTTCACGCAGGGACGTCATTTGAAACTGTCCTAGGCCACTATGCCTTTGATCGAGAACTTCGGTTGCTAGTGATGGACGCAATCGAACGTATTGAAATTTCCATGCGAACGCGGTGGGCCTTCGAACTGGCGAATGCACATGGACCACATGCACACCTCCTGCCGGCCCTGTTCATGTCCAAATTCGGTCAAGGAGGAAGGACTGTCTGGGACCATCAGAGGGGCATTGAGGACCTGGAAAAGGAGCAGAGCCGAAGTCGAGAAACATGGGTGAAACACTTTCAGTCCAAATATGACGAGCCCCTGCCTCCACTATGGGCAACTTGTGAACTCATGACGCTCGGTGCTTTTTCCAAATGGTACAGCAACACAGCAAGCGATCGTTTGCGCAAAAATGTCGCAAGATCATATGGCCTGGACATGCAAATTCTGACGTCATTCCTTCATCACATTGCGGTGGCTAGAAACATCTGCGCTCACCACTCGCGTCTTTGGAACAGGAGCTTCACCTTTGTGTTGAAACTTGCGCGCCACCCAAGAGACCTCAACTCCAGCCTCAACGCTACTGAAACCCGTAAGATCTACAACACTCTGACGATGCTGGCTTATTTGATGGAACAGATTAGCCCTGATACCGCTTGGAAGAAAAAGGTACTTGAAAGCATAGATCGGCGCAGTATTGACGTGATGCAGATGGGCTTTCCAGCCAATTTCAAGACAACGCCAGTCTGGCAAGGTATCTGACCTACCGGCAACCACTGGCAAATAGTGGGAATCCAAAATGAATGAGATACTTACGTTCGCGCAGCAGTCCCTCGTGGAGCCCACTATGGCATTTCTGGCCTGGCTCCCTCAGGCTGTGTTAGCCGTCACTGCTATCTTCGCTGCCAACGTTTGGCGGAAACAGGTCCGAGAGCCGCACCGTCTTGATGTTGCACGGAAAACAATTATTGTTGCCAGCAAGATTCAGGATCAACTGACGGAAGCGCGCCGCTCAAATGCTGTTCGCAGGACACAAGTCAAATCATACCTCGATCTGTTGGAAGGTGATGAAAAGAACACGGAAGCCACTTATGACACGTTGAAGCATTGTCTCCCAATCGATGGGGGAGAAGGCTTGCAGCAACTGAATTGGGAAGCTTTGGAACAAGTCTATGAGCTGCGGGCGCAGGGTTTAGAAGACACCTCAAAGGCGATGGAACGCCTCCGGTCAAAGGTTCAACACTTTCGTTTTATGGCGCAATTCGCTGCAAGCGCCATTACCCTTCCACATAGGAGGTTATTGCCAATCGAAAATTGGGACCCCTCCGTTTGTCTTGAGCTCCAAAGCGAAAATAAAATCGAAGGTGGTGGAGTTATAGCCATCATAAGGAACTATGAAGACCCATTCGCAAAGAGCATTACAGCTTTGCTGTCAGATATTACCGACCAAATGATGGTCATTATCGACCCCAAAAAATAAACCCGCCAGAAACCTTGTAGCTGGGCGCCAACGTGAGATGTTTGCAGAAGGAGGGCGCTCTCACAAAGAGGAGCTAAATCAGGTCGAAAAATCTCAAAGTGGCACCAGGCTGGCACTAGGCTGGCACCAGAGGCCAAATGACAGGGCAACCACGAGTGTGCCACCTCTATGGCACACCAATAACATATTGTTTTCATTGAGAATTTCTGGAGCGGGCGATGAGATTCGAACTCACGACCCTAACCTTGGCAAGGTTATGCTCTACCCCTGAGCTACGCCCGCATATTCCAGATCCTGCGGCGCTGAAGCCCCCTGCCATCAAGGCCTTCCGCGCGAGGGCCACCTTATTGCGCATCGGACTTTCAAAAGCAACAGGGAAATGCAATACGGGGCGGCAGGCGCGGGCCCTTGAAGCCATAAGGGCTCCGGACGCCCCGTTTGACAACAGGAGGCAGATGTGGCCGCAACCCGGCAGGAACTCATGGTTTTTCTGGATCGCCTCGGCCTTGCCGTGGTGACCCATGAGCATACGGCAGTCTTTACCGTCGCCGAAAGTGAGGGGATCAAGACCGCAATGCCCGGCGGGCACACCAAGAACCTGTTCCTCAAGGACAAGAAGGGCGCGCTCATCCTGATATCGGCGCTGGCCGAAACGACAATCGCGCTGAAAGACCTGCACCGGCGGCTGGGCTGCGGGCGGCTTTCTTTTGGCAAGCCGGAGCTGCTCGAGGAGGTGCTCGGCGTCACCCCCGGCTCGGTCACCGGTTTTGCGCTCATCAATGACCAACCCGCCAGCGATATCGCCGACCACACAGGTCCGCGCGTGCGCTTCCTGATCGACGCCGCGCTCATGGCCCACGATCCGATCAACTTTCATCCACTGGAAAAGACCGCCACCACCGCCATCAGCCCGGATGATTTCCTGACCTTCGCCCGCGCCTGCGGCCATGAGCCGGAGATCATCGCGTTCGAGTGAGGGCTGTGCGGATTTCGGCTGAGGCCCGAGGGAACTTGATCACTCGGGCGGCGCCAACGCCTCTGCCGGAAACTGAAAATCCTTCAGGATCCCGGTGCGTCCCCACTGCTCGATCAGATGCGGCAGGCGTGCCGGCCCGGCATCAAGGTCTGCCGAGAGCACGGCGGCTCCCCTGGCAACAAATCCCTGTGACTGCAACGGCGACCGGACGTGTGACAGGGCGTTTTCGCCGCCCCCACTGCTACCACCGCTGTCGGCGATACTGGCCGCAATCCGGAACTGCGACAGGTATTGCGCGTAATTGTAGACGGCCGAGCGGAATGTTGTCAGCTCAACACCGAGATTGCCGCGCGTCGTACCATAGTCGCTGAGGATGAGCCGCGACAGGATCGCCATCTCCTCCCCCGCGCCCTGCCGCACGACATGCCCGCGGCCATAAAACTGAAGATCATTGAACCGGTTGACCTGATTGACCGAGATCCCCGGAAAGTTCAGGCGCCCCTGCAAGGCAACCACCAGCAGGAGGCCGTGGCACGCATCATCGGGATCATTGCCATCACAGACCATGGGCTGCAGGGCAAAACCCGCCCCCCTCTCGTCGCGCACCAGGATCAGGGGATAGTCGCCCTCGATCGCGGCCACGCTGGCCGTGAAACCAAGTTCGATAACCACGTCAGTGATACTGGCGACGGTAAAGGCTTTGACAAGCTCGGTGTGGCGGGTCAGGCGGTCGAGCGAAACCGGGGCGCGCCGTTCAGTGGCGGGCGCTTCGCCCCCTTGTGCCGCAGCGTCCACCTGTGCAGTCGCGGCCTGTGCGGTCGTGGCCATTGACGGCGCCGCACAAAGCATAGCCAGACCGGCGATGATGGTCCGTTTAACCCTCAGCATGTTTCCCCCTGCCCCTCTTCGCAATCCCACCTTTAAAGGATACATCACATACCGCTGGCTCGCCATATTTTTCCGGCAACACAAACTGACCGTGAACCCCTTTGCATACCCCGCAATTGCGCCTATATGTCTGGAGAGACGCTGGCACCGCTTGTAGCCAGGCGGGCTTGTAACAGGGTATTAGAGTGAAAGGCGCACGATGACAGGCGAATTGACAGGGATCGAAACCGGAGCCAACTCCGAAACCGGTGGCGGAGCCGATAGTGCCATGATTGTCGATGCATCGCTGGAAACCTTTGCTGCCGAGGTTATCGAGGCCTCCATGCAAATACCGGTCATTGTCGATTTCTGGGCCCCCTGGTGCGGCCCGTGCAAGCAACTGACCCCCATGCTGGAAAAGCTTACGCAAGCCGCCGGCGGCAAGGTCAAGCTGGTCAAGGTCAACATCGACGACAACCCGGACCTCGCGACGCAATTGCGTATCCAGTCAGTGCCAACGGTTTTCGCCTTCAAGGATGGCCGCGGCATCGATGGCTTCCAGGGCGCGGTGCCGGAAAGCCAGCTGCGGGAGTTTTTTGAAAAACATAGCGGCGAACTGGGGGCGACCCCGGCCGAGACCATTATTGAGAACGCCGAAGGCCTCTTCGCCTCAGGTGATATTCAAGCCGCCGCGCAGGGCTTTGCCGCAGCGATTGAAGCAGAGCCTGGCAATCTTGCCGCCATTTGCGGGCTGGCAAAAAGCTATGGTGCAGCGGGTGACTTTGAAGCCGCCGCCAGGACGCTCGAGCTTGTCCCGCCTGCCGGTGCCAGCGACCCGGCTGTTGCAGCCGTGCGCGCCGCCATCGAGCTTGGCGCAGATGCTGCAAAAAACACCGTCGACACTGGCCCCCTCCTTGAGCGCATTGAAAAAAATCCCGGGGATATGGCTGCCCGGTTTGAACTGGCCGAGGCGCAAATCGCCGCGCAGGCCAATGAGGACGCCATTGAGACGCTCCTTGAGAGCATCCGGATCGACCGCACGTGGGACGACGAGGCCGCGCGCAAGAAATTACTGACGCTGTTTGATATGCTGGGGCCAACCCATGAACTAACCCTTGCCGCGCGTCGGCAATTGTCGTCCATTCTGTTTTCCTGAGCTGTTTCCCGATTTGGCCGGTGGATTTGGCCCGTCGATTTGGTAGCCCGATCTAGCAAGGGAGTGTTCAATAATGAAGGATGAGATCCAGGTGAGCGAACAAGCAGACCAGAGCCCCGCAACCGCCGAACCCTTGGATCCGGGGCACTACGAGACCACAGCGCAGCTGCCGGCAAGCCTGCCGCTGTTCCCGCTGCCCGGCGCCCTTGTGTTCGCCCGGGAGGTCCTGCCGCTCAACATTTTCGAACCGCGTTACCTTGCCATGGTCGATGAGGTGCTGGCCCACAACCGGGTGATCGGCATCATCCAGCCGCTTGAAAGTGACGCCGAGACCGATGAGCCGCAGCTCCAGAGCGTTGGCTGCGCGGCGCGCCTGGTCTCGTTTCAGGAAACCACCGACAATCGCTATCTGCTTTCACTCAGAGGTGTGTGCCGGTTTGATCTGCTGGAAGAACTGCCGCCTGGCAAGGGCGGCTTTCGCGCCGCAAGAGTGGACTACAGCCGATTTGCCTTTGACCTGAAGCCCTCCGAAGACGCGGGCCGGATCAACCGCAAGGAATTGCTGGCGGTCGTAAAAAAATATCTTGACCGCAATCACATGGATGCCAATTGGGACATGATCCGTCAGACGCCGGATGAAAGCCTGATTAACTATCTGTGCATGGTCTCACCGTTTGGCGTGCGCGAACGCCAGGCACTTCTGGAGGCCGAGACCCTTGCCAATCGCACAGACATGATGATTGCACTTGCTGAAATGCTTCTGGCCCAGGACCAGGACGACCAGACACCTGTTCATTAAACGACATCTCGAGGAAAAAACATGGCTGATATTGAAACGGATATTGATCCCAAACTGCTTGAAATTCTGGTCTGCCCGGTGACCAAAACGGCGCTGGTCTTTGATCGGGAGGCCGGGGAGTTGATCTCAAAGGCGGCAGGCCTTGCCTATCCGATCCGCGACGGCATCCCGATTATGTTGCCCGAGGAAGCGCGCGAGCTGTCTGCCGAGGAAAAGTAGATTTGTCTCAGACACAAAAAGACCCGAACCCAAAAAGAAATGGCGGCCTTTATGGCCGCCATCCTCTTTTGTTCAGAGTTGAAGGGACTGGTTAGACGAGTTGAAAAACAGAACCGAAAACCAGAAGGCCGGATGCAACTGCGATAGCGAGGTTTGCAAAAGTGGTCATTTTATTTCTCCAGTGTTTAAATTTTGAATTCGTGTGAAGGACTATCTCCTTCGTTGATGAGTATTTAGGTATCCCCTGAACGACCTTCAAGACACATGAGTGCCGATTGTGACGGCTGTACGGCGGTTGTGATCTCTGAACATTTTCGGCTCCCCTAAGCGTTTTGAGAGACGCTCCGAACTGCCCCTAAATCGGCAGTGTGGTCCTCATCACAAAAAATTCGCAGATAAGAAACCGTCCACAAACGAGAAATGGCGACCTTGCGGGGCCGCCATTCTCATACTCGTTGATTGTTTATTGCGCTCTAGATCAGCTGCATGATGGATCCGAGAACCAGGCCGCTTGAAATTACAACAACACAAAAATTGGTGATCATGGTCATAGTCGTTCTCCTCTGTTTAACTTTGGCCTGAGCACCTTGCCCCTTGGCCGCCTTTGTTAGAGGAGAGATGGGAGCCGAACCCGCCTTTCAATGCAAAGCCATTTACACAAGGGAAGTTTCTCTGGAAAACTCTCAAAGCCCCGCGCAAACTGTGATCAGTGAACATTGGGGGGCCTCGCAACACTGCAGCCCCGCCACACCTCGGGAGGAGAACTGATGCGTCAGGCCCTTGTCCTGCTCCTGCTCTTGGCGACAGCGACCCTCGCACACGCCAAAGACCCCGGCACATCAGCCGGGGCTTGGGCTACAGCCCGTGTCCTCACGCAGGACGGCTACAAGGCTGATGAGGAGGGCCGCCATCAGGAGGCAACCTCAAAACTGGAGCAGGCGCTGGCGCTGCGTCCGAACCATCCGGGGCTGATCTTTGCGCTGGCCCAAACCACAGCGGCCTCAGGCGATGCCGAAGCCGCCTTTGGCTGGCTTGAGCGCTACGCGTCTCTCGGCCTGACGACAGACCTTGCCCGCGCCGACGCGTTAGCCCCGCTTCACACTGACCCGCGCTTTGCCGCCCTCGCCGCCCGGGTCACCGCCAACGCAGAACAACAAGGCAAAGCCGCCAAAACCTTCACCGCATCAGAAACACTTTTGCTTGTCGAAGGCATCGCTTATGACGCCGCGCGAGATCGCTTTTTTCTCTCCAGCATTTACGAGCGCAAGGTCGTCAGCGCCGCACGGGACGGTACCCTCACCGCCTTCGCCGATCAGAGCCACGGCCTGTGGAGCCCGACCGGTATGAAAGTCGATGAGACGCGCGGCCATCTCGTCGTCGCCTCTGCCGCCACCCCGCAAACCGCCGGGATTACTGAGGCCGACCAGGGCAAAAGCGCCGTGCATATCTTTGATCTTGAGACCGGGGCAATTGTCAAAAAATGGCAGTTCGATGGGAATCAGCGCTGGTTTGGCGATGTCGCGCCCGGCTCTGATGGCACCCTCTATATCTCCGACAGCCTGCAAAACGAGCTCGACACAATTCCGCAAGGATCGGGCGAGCCCGAAACTCTGGTTTCGCATATAGATTGGCCCTCGCCGCAAGGCATCTCTTTATCCGAGGACGGAGCATTTCTCTATCTCGCCGACTACGCCATGGGCCTGTTCCGCATCGACCTGAAATCAAAAGCCATCAAGCCGCTCGCTCCCTCGGCGGATCTTGCGCCTTACGGTATCGACGGGCTTTACTTTCACAAAGGCGCTCTCATCGCCGTCCAGAACGGCGTCAATCCGCAACGGGTCCTGCGCATCAATTTGAACGTGGCAGGCGATGAAATTCTCAGCACCGATGTGCTCGCCGCAAATCACCCGGATTTCCTCGAGCCAACCCTGGGCGTCATCACCGGCGACACGTTCCACTTCATCGCCAACTCCGGCTGGCCACATTTTGGCAAGCAGCCCGAGGACGCCGAAGCCCTGCGCGCGGAGCTATCGCCAACCGTCGTGCTGGAAATCGAATTACGAGAATGAGGAGGCATTCATATTCAAGTCTGCGATAATAAGCCGCTCAATTATAATACTTGTTATCGAAATCGCCTAATTTCTATAATACCTGATCGGCTTCCATATTAGTTGACTTGTGGACACAAACTCAGCCCTCATCCTGAGGTGCGAGCGACAGCGAGCCTCGAAGGAGGCTGGTAGACTCCGGGGTTTTCATCCTTCGAGGCAGATGCTGCGCATCCTCCTCCTCAGAGTGAGGGAGATCCCTGGAGCGTAAATCAAGCCGGAAAGGAGTCAGAGTTCTGACCCTAAAGCCCCTCGCCCTTCAGCAGCCTTGGCAGATCGCCGACATCGCCGCCCGCCTGACGCATGAAGAAGCGCCGCGCCGGGCCGAACCTGTTGACCAACCCGAGGCCAAGGTCGCGGGCCAGGCGCACCGGGGCGATATCGTTGGAAAACAGCCGATTAAGGCCGTCCATGGCCAGTGAATTGAAGGTGTTGTCAAAGCGCCGGGCGAGCTGATAGCGCTCCAGAACGAGGGCGCTGCCGATGTCCTCGCCAAGCCGCGCCGCATCGGTGAGGACCTGCGCCATCATCGCCACATCGCGCAGCCCCATGTTGAGCCCCTGGCCCGCTATGGGGTGAATGCCGTGCGCCGCATCACCGATCAGCGCCAGGCGCGGCGCGATGTAGTCTCGCGCAAGCTTCAGATCGAGCGGATAGGACCACACAGGTCCTGCGGTCTTGATGGCCCCGAGGTAATCGCCGAACCGGGCGCGCAGCTCTTCCATGAACCGCTCCGGCGACAGCGCCAGAATGGCTTTGGCCGCCCTGGTCTTTTCCGTCCACACCAGCGAGGCGCGCCGCCCGGTCATCGGCAGGATGGCGAAAGGCCCTGAGGGCAAAAAGAATTCCTGGGCGATGCCCTCATGATCGTCTTCATGTTCAACCGTCGTCACAATGCCGATCTGGTCATAGGACCAGCCGACGGTCTTGATCCCGGCCCATTTGCGCAAGCGGCTCCCACGCCCGTCCGAGGCCAGCGCCACCGGCGCGCGGATTGTCGCCCCGTCTTCAAGCGTAACCGTAAAGCCGTAGGCGTCGCTGGCCTGATCGACGACCTTTGCCGGGGCGCGAAAATCGATGTTCGGCGCAGCCATCACAGCCTTTGTCAGCACACGGCGCATATGGCCGCTCTCCATCAGGTGGCCGAGCGGCTCGTCGCCGATCTCGCGGTGATCAAAATGCAGGAACAGCGGCGAGGCCCCGCCGCGCACCGTCCCGTCAGTCACCATAATATCGTTGATCGGCTGGGCGTCTGCCTTGAGCGCGTCCCACAGCCCGAGTGCCTCGAACATCCGGCACGAGGCAAAGGCAATGGCGAAAACCCGGCCGTCAATCCCCGCCGCCAGGGCCTCTTGCGGGTCCAGCGCATCGACCAGCGCAACCTTGAAATCCGCCGAGGCCAGAGCCAGCGCCATCGACAGCCCGTTAAGCCCGCCGCCGACAATCGTGACATCTGTATCAAACCCGCCGTAAACACTCTCAGCTGAAGACATGACCAGCTTTAACCCTTTTGTTAGCGCTGCTGCCCACTATGGGCGCACGCCGCGAACCCCTCGCCCTTGCAGGGCCGCTCCTGTATAACCTGTCCTGTATACCCTTCAATGCGCGGTTTGACACGCCTGAAAAGGAAAGCGCCCGTGAGAAAAACATCGTGACGAAAAAGACGCTCCTCGCCCAAAAAACACTCCTCATCATCTGCGGCGGCATCGAGGCCACCCACGGCATCACCCTGGCAAAGTCCATGGGCCACCATGTCGTCGTCTCGGACATGAACGCCGACGCGCCGGGCATGAAAATCGCTGACGACATCCTCATCGCCTCGACCTACGACGTTGCCGGGACCGTGGCCGCAGCAAAGCACTATCACGAGAGCGTCCGCCCGCTGGACGGGGTCATGTGTATCGGCGCGGACGTCCCGCTCACCGTGGCAAAAGTGGCAGAAACGCTCGGTCTTCCGGGGATTTCCATGGCGTCGGCAGAGCTCGCCGCCAACAAGCTGGCGATGAAGGATTGCTTCGCCGCCGCCGGGGTCCCGATCCCGTTTTATGCCCCCGTTGCCTCCGCCG